>NZ_JBEXSR010000018.1:0-153408 GCF_040613735.1 Streptomyces sp. NPDC006235 | reverse complement strand
TCAAACCCCCCGCGCGGGCCCCCCACCCCACGCCCCCGCCCCCCGCCAGCGCCGCGCCCCCCGGCCCCCCCGCCCCGGGGGGGCCGGCGGCCGGGCCCGCCCGCGCCCCTCCGGCATGTCGTCGGCACCCGCCCGCCGGCGAACACCGGCCCGTCGTCGGCACCGGCCCGTCGACGACACCGGCCTGCCGGCAGCTTCGGCATCTCGCCGGCTTCGGCATCTCGCCGGCTCCGACGTGTCGCGGGGGTGGTCGCCGCTCAGACCGGCTGCGGCAGCGGTCCGGCCGCCCGCTCGTGCCGGTGGATCGGGGTGTCCGCGCCGGTGAGCGGCCGGCCCGTGCCGCCGTGCCGCGCGGCGACGATCTCGGCCGCGATGGACAGGGCGGTCTCCTCGGGCGTGCGCGCGCCCAGGTCGAGGCCGATGGGTGACCTGAGCCGGGCCAGCTCGCGCTCGCCGACGCCCGCTTCCCGTAGCCGCCGGCTGCGGTCCTCGTGGGTACGGCGGGAGCCCATGGCACCGACGTACGCCACGGGCAGCCGCAGGGCTTGGGTCAGCAGGGGGATGTCGAACTTGGCGTCGTGGGTGAGCACGCACAGCACCGTCCGCGCGTCCGTGTCCGTGCTCGCCAGGTAACGGTGGGGCCAGTCGACGACGATCTCGTCGGCGTCGGGGAAGCGGACCCGGGTGGCGAAGACGGGGCGGGCGTCGCACACGGTGACGTGGTAGCCGAGGAACTTGCCCGCCCGCACGAGGGCGGCGGCGAAGTCGATCGCACCGAAGACGATCATGCGGGGCGGTGGGACGGCCGACTCGACCAGCAAGGTGAGTCCCCCCGGGCAGTGCGAGCCGTCCTCGGACACCTCGACCGTGGCGGTGCGGCCTGCCTCCAGCAGGGCGCGGGCCTGAGCGATCGCCGTGTGGTCCAGCTCGGGGTGACCGCCGAGACCGCCCTCGTGGGTGCCGTCGGGGCGTACGAGCACCGAGCGGCCGAGGAGGCCGGCCGGGCCCTGGACCACTCGGGCGAGCGCGACCGGCTCGTCGTGGGCGGCGGCCGACAGTGCGGCGGTCTGGGCCGCACCGTCGGCGTCGTACGGGGTGACCATGATGTCGATGACCCCGCCGCAGGTCAGGCCGACCGCGAAGGCGTCCTCGTCGCTGTAGCCGAACCGCTCGACCCGGGTCTCCCTGTCCTGGAGGGCCTGGAGGCACAGGTCGTACACCGCGCCCTCCACACAGCCGCCGGAGACCGAGCCGATGGCCGTGCCGTCGGCGCGGACGGCCAGGGCGGCGCCGGGAGGGCGCGGGGCGCTGCCGCCGACCGCCACGACGGTGGCGACGGCGAAGTCCCGGCCCTCCTCGGCCCATGCGTGCAGTTGCCCGGCGAGGTCAAGCATCGCCGTCCGCCATCAGGACACGGTCGGGGCGGATGGGCAGACTCCGGTGGCGGACACCGGTCGCGTGCCACACGGCGTTGGCGACCGCCGCCGCGGCGCCCACGATGCCGATCTCGCCGATGCCCTTGATGCCGACCGGGTCGTCCGGGTCGGGGTCGTCGACCCAGTCGGCCTCGACGTGCGGGATGTCGGCGTGCGCGGCGACGTGGTAGCCGGCGAGGTCGGCGCCGTAGAGACCGCCCGTGGCGCGGTCCCGGACGGCTTCCTCGTGCAGGGCCATCGAGATGCCCCAGATCATGCCGCCGACCAACTGGTTGCGGGCGGTGAGCGGGTTGACGATCCGGCCGGCCGCGAAGATGCCCAGCATCCGGCGCACCCGGACCTCGCCGGTGGCCGGGTCGACGGCGACCTCGGCGAACTGCGCCCCGAAGGAGTGCCGTTCCTTCTGGGCGAGGGCACCGATGGCCTCGGCCGTGTTCGACCGTACGGTGATGCCCTCCGGCGGAATGTCGGCGCCCGGCGCGAGGCTCTGCCGCAGCTCCCCGGCGGCCGCCGTGACGGCCCACGCCCAGGAGCGGGTGCCCATCGAACCACCGGCGATCATCGCCGGACCGAGGTCGCTGTCCCCGAGGCGCACCCGGACGCGGTCCGTCGGCACGCCCAGTGCGTCGGCGGCGACCAGGGTGAGCGCGGTCCGGGCGCCGGTGCCGATGTCAGCGGCGTTGATCCCCACCGTGAAGGTGCCGTCCGCCTCGGCGGTGACGGCCGCCGTGGAGGGCATGGCTCCGGAGGGGAAGGAGGCCGCCGCGGTGCCCGTGCCGAGCAGCCAGCGGCCGTCGCGGCGCACGCCGGGCCGCGGGTCCCGGTCGGCCCAGCCGAACCTGCGGGCGCCTTCCTGGAAGCAGGCGATCAGGTTGCGGCTGCTGAACGGCAGCCCGGACACCGGGCCGACCGCGGGCTCATTGCGCACGCGCAGCTCGATGGGGTCGATGCCGCACCGCTCGGCGAGTTCGTCGAGCGCCGACTCCAGCGCGAACGAGCCGGGCGCCTCCCCGGGGGCCCGCATCCACGTCGGCGTGGGGACGTCGAGCCGCACGATCCGGCTGGTCGTGTGATGCGCGTCGGCGTCGTACATCGCCCGGCTCGCGGCGGCGCTCGGCTCCACGAACTCGTGCACGGACGAGGTCATGTTCAGGGACTGGTGCTCCAGGGCGCGCAGCCGGCCGTCCGCGTCGGCGCCGAGCCTGACCCGCTGGGCCGTGGGGCTGCGGTAGCCGGCGAGCGAGAACATCTGCCGGCGGGTCATGACGACCCGGACCGGGCGTTGCAGGACGGTCGCGGCCATCACGGCGGCCACCTGGTGCGCACGGACTCCCTTGCTGCCGAAGCCGCCGCCGACGTGCTCGGAGCGCACCCGCACGGAGGCGGGGTCGAGGGAGAACAGGTTCGCGAGCTCCCCGGCGACCCAGATGGTGCCCTGGTTGGAGTCGACGACCTCCAGCCGGCCGCCCTCCCACAGGGCCGTCGCGGCGTGCGGCTCCATCGGGTTGTGGTGCTCCTCCGGAGTGGTGTACTCCGCGTCCACCACGACGGCGGAGGAGGCGAGTTGGGCCTCCAGGTCGCCCTTCTCCATCACGGCCGGCGCATGGCCGTCGACCGGATACGCCTCGGTCTGCCGCTCGGCGGAGAACGCGACGTCGTGCGGTTCCTCGTCGTACGTCACGACGAGGGCCTCGGCGGCCTCCCTGGCCTGCTCGGACGTCTCGGCGACGACCAGCGCCACCGGCCAGCCCCTGTGGGCCACCCGGTCGTTCTGGAAGAGGGCGACCGTCGGGTCCGGCCGGGCACCCAGCAAGCCGATGTAGTCGCTGTCGACGCGCGGGGCGTTGTGGTGGTGGAGCACGGTGAGGACGCCCGGCATGGCGAGGACGGGTTCGGTGTCCACGGCGCGGATGCGGCCGCGGGCGACGGTGGACAGCACCAGCCAGCCGTGGGCGAGTTCGGCGAAGGGGATCTCGGCGGCGTAGCGGGCGGCTCCGGTGACCTTGTCGCGGCCTTCGACGCGGGTGTGGGAGGTGCCGACGGAGCCCTGGGTGGCGGTGGTCATCGGGCGGCCTCCTCGGCGAGTTCACTGAGCACGGCCACGACGAGGTTGCGCATCAGGGTCACCTTGTATCCGTTGTGGGGCAGCGGTTTCGCCTCGGCCAGTTCGGCGTCCGCGGCGGCCGCGAAGTTCTCCGCGTCAGCGGCGGCCCCGAGCAGGGCGCGCTCGGCCGCGCGGGCCCGCCAGGGGCGGGAGGCGACGGCGCCGAAGGCCAGGCGTACGTCCTGCACACGGCCGTCCCGGACGTCGAGGGCGGCGGCGATGGAGCCGATGGCGAAGGCGTACGAGGCGCGCTCGCGCACCTTGCGGTAGCGGGAGTTGGCCGCGACCGGGGTGGGCGGCAGGGTGACGCCGGTGATCAGCGCGCCCGGCGGCAGGGCCGTCTCCAGATGCGGGGTCTCCCCCACGGGCAGGTAGAAGTCGGCGAGGGACGACTCCCCGGGCCCGTCGGCCGTTTCGTAGGACACGACGGCCTCGAACGCGGCAAGCGCCACACCCATGTCGGACGGGTGCGTCGCGACGCAGTGGTCGGAGGCGCCCAGGATGGCGTGATTGTGGTGCTCCCCGGTGATGGCGGGGCAGCCGCTGCCGGGGTTGCGCTTGTTGCAGGCGGAGGTGACGTCGGCGAAGTAGCCGCAGCGGGTGCGCTGGAGCAGATTGCCGCCGACGGTGGCCATGTTGCGCAGCTGCCCGGAGGCCCCGGCCAGCACCGCCTGCGCCAACGCCGGGTACCGGAGCCGGACTTCGGGATGGGCGGCGAGGTCGCTGTTGGTGACGGTGGCACCGATGCGCAGCCCGCCGTCGCCGGTCGGCTCGATCCGGTTCAGGGGCAGTTCACGGACGTCGACGAGCAGGGCGGGCCGCTCGACGCCGGTCTTCATCAGATCGACGAGGTTGGTGCCGCCGCCCAGGAAGCGGGCTTCCCCGTCGCCTTCGAGCAGCGCCACGGCGCCGGAGACGTCGTAGGCGCGCTGGTAGCCGAACTCCCTCATGCGGCCGCTCCCTTGGTCTCGGCGGCCCGGGCCACGGCCTGGACGATCGACACGTACGCGCCGCAGCGGCACAGGTTGCCGCTCATCCGCTCCCGGATCTCCTCAGGGGTCAGCGGTGGCGGTCCCGCGTCGGGGCGTATGTCGTCGGTGGCGGCGCTGGGCCAGCCCGCCGCGTGCTCCTCGATCAGGGCGATGGCCGAGCAGATCTGCCCCGGCGTGCAGTAACCGCACTGGAAACCGTCGAGGTCGAGGAACGCCTGCTGCACCGGGTGCAGTCGATCGCCTTCGGCCACGCCCTCGATGGTGGTGATCTCACGTCCCTCGGCGGCCACGGCGAGCTGGAGGCAGGACACGGCCCGGCGGCCGTCGACCAGGACCGTGCAGGCACCGCACTGGCCCTGGTCGCAGCCCTTCTTCGTGCCGGTCAGATCCAGGCGCTCGCGCAGGGCGTCGAGGAGGGTGGTGCGGTGGTCGACGGTCAGCGTGTACTTCTCGCCGTTGACGGACAGGGTGAGGTCGCTGGACGTCGATGGGGGCATGGAAGCCTTCTTTCTCACGTCGCAAGGTCGGGCGGCAGGGGGTTCGTGGGTGGCGGGGCCGGTTCGCAACGGTGCAGGATGCGGGGCAGTCCGGCCGCGGCACGGCCGTCTGGGGCTGTCGGCACGGAGGTCCCGCCGATACGATGGAGCAAGCGGACACTTGTCCGTTACCCGGAAACGTAACGGACAACTGTCCGCTTAACAAGGGCCGGGTTTCGGCCAAGGACCGCGAGGAGGGCGAGTGCGGCAGAAGAAGGACGTTCCTCTGCGCTCGGACGCGCAACGCAACCGCGAGCGCATCCTGGAGGTTGCGCTGGTCGAACTGACGCGTGCGGCGGACGCTCCGCTGAGCGCGATCGCCAAGAAGGCGGGCGTCGGGCAGGGGACCTTCTACCGCCACTTCCCGAGCCGTGAGGCGCTCGTCATGGAGATCTACCGGTACGAGATGCAGCAGGTCGCCGACACCGCGGCACCGCTGCTGGAGTGCCGGGGACCGGACCGGGCGCTGCGCGAGTGGCTGGACCGCTGCGCGCAGTTCGCCATGACGAAGGCCGGTCTGGCCGACGCGATCCGCCAGGCCACCGGCGGGCCGGGGAAACCGGCGAAGCCGGCCCCCACCCCGCTGATGGAGGCGGCCGAACTCCTCCTGCGGGCCAACGAGAAGGCCGGCACCATCCGCCCGGGCATCACCGCGGACGATCTCTTCCTGGCCGTCGGCGGCCTGTGGACGATCGACCCGCACACCGACTGGCAACCACGCGCCGACCGCCTGCTGGACCTCGTGATGGACGCGCTGCGGGTGGGGGCGCCGGGCGGTGACGGGGGTTCGCGCAGTTCCCCGCGCCCCTGAGTTGCGTCAGGCGACTGCCGTCGGGGCCAGTTCCCGGAGTTCCCGCAGGGCCGTCGCCACCGCCGGGCGGGCGTGGCCGCCGCCGCGGGTGCAGGTCAGGAGCTTGCGGTGGGGGTCGCCTTCGCAGCGGACCCGGGTGATCGGGAGATGCGGCGTCAGATGGGCGAGGCGCGGGATGAGGGCGACGCCGAGGCCGTGGGCGACGAGGTGGGCGGCGACGTTCCAGTCGAGGGCGTGATGGACGACGTCGGGGGTGAAACCGGCCGCGCCGCAGGCGGACAGGACGTGCGGGCGGCAGGGGCTCTCCTCCACCGGCGCGATCCACGCCTCGTGTGCCGCCTCCGCGAGATCGACCCGGGCCCGTCCGGCCAGCCGGTGCCCTTCGGGGACGACCAGGTCGAACGGGTCGTCGAGCAACGGCTGCTGGTCGAACCGCGTGTCGCTCAGCGGCGGATTGTGCGGGGTCGACTCGACGATCGCCAGGTCGATGTCACCCCCGAAGAGGAGGTCGAAGCTCTCCGGGACGCCCGCCTCGGTGATGCGCACGGACAGCCGCGGGTGCCGCTCCCCGAGCCGGGCCGCCATCGGCGCCAGCAGCACCGAGATGGCCACCGGGAAGCCCGTCACCCGCAGCACCCCGGACGGCGCCCCGTGGTCCGCCCGCAGATCGAGTTCCGCCTGGTCCCAGCGGGCCTGGATGGCGTCGGCGTGCGCGAGCAGGCTCTCGGCGGCCGGCGTGAGGCGGACCCCGCGCCCCTGCGGCTCCAGCAGGTCGACGCCCAGGTCACGGGCGAGCTGCCGGATCTGCTGGGAGGCGGCGGACGGGGTGAAGTGCAGGGCCCGGGCGGCCGCGGTGACCGTGCCGTAGTGGGCGACCGCCCTCAGGACGTGCAGTCGGCGCAGGTCAATCATGAAGCCCACGCTTCACAATGCCGTCCACGAAGTCAACCTGGACGTGTACGGATCCTTCGACGCACCCTGGCTGTGTCGCGACGGTCAACCAGCCACGACCCACGAGGAGTCCAGACATGACCAGCACCACCGGCACCGTCTGCCCGCACTGCGGCTGGCCGGACGCAGGCGAGCCGTTCCAGGTGCTGTCCCGGCACACCACCGCGACAGGCCGCACCGAGTGGACGCGCTGCGGATGCGGTTCGCTCCAGGTCCGGGTCGCCGACGGCTGCGGCACACGCGTCGTCTCACGCAGCAGGCCGCCGTCCGGACCGGCTCCGGCTCGGTCGGGCACGGCACGTCACTGAGCACTCAGGGCGATCAGGCCGAGCCGTGCCGGGCCAGCCGCTCCCCCAGCGGGCTGCGCCGGTAGAGGACGTGGCGGCCGTCGCGGGCGCGGGTGACCAGGCCCGTCGCGTGCAGGACACGCAGATGCTGGGACACGGCGCTCGGGGTCACCCCGAGGCGCCGGGCCAGCTCCACCGTCGGCAGGGGCTCGGCCAGCAGCCGGAGCAGCGTGCTGCGGGACGCGCCGAGCAGGGCCGTCAGGGCGGGGGCGTCCGGCTCGGGCTCCGGTTCCCACAGGGTGGCGGCGCCCCGGCCGGGGTAGGCGAGCATCGGCGGCTCCGCGGCGCTGACCGGCGGCGCCGGCTGGTGCGCGAACAGCGACGGCACCAGGCGCAGGCCGCGTCCGGAGCCGTCCACGCGGTGGTGTCCGCGCATCCGGTCGACGTGCAGGACGCCGTCGTCCCAGCGCAGGTTGCGGTGCAGGTCGGCGAAGAGCAGCCGGGCGCCGCCGGTGGCCAGCTGCCGTGCCCGGTGGGTGATGTCGGCCTCCAGCACGAGCCGCATCCGGGGCCAGTACGGCAGCAGCGCCGACTCCCAGTACCGCCGCAGGAGTGCGCACAGCTCCTCCAGCAGCTCCGCGACGGGAGCGTCACCGGGCGCGGTGACCGCCCGCAGGGCCGGCGGCAGGGGCCTGGGCGCGTGGGCGGCGAGCAGGTCACGGCGTACGGCCTCGGCGGGTGTGGCGCGTACGGCGGTCAGCTGCTCGTCGAGAGTGGGTGAGAAGGACGCCGGCCTCGGGGTCAGGAAGTCGGGCAGGGCCAGGGTGTCCCCCACCAGCGCCGCGAGCAGCCGGGCATCGGCCGGGTCGAGCTGCTGGAGCACAGTGGCGCGCCACCGGAGGTGCAGGGGGTAGAGCGCGGGGGCCCGCAGGGCACGCAGGCTGCCCATCACCTCGCGCAGGGGCGAGATCGCGAAGCGGGTGTCGGCGAGGTCCGCGGCGTCGAGCCGGAAGCTGATCATTAAGGCCCCCGCTACATCCTTTGGCAACCGCCCTGCCATGGCGTGGACTTCGGTCCATGACGGATCACGATCGACGGCAGCCTACAGCGCACCCGGGCGCGAGCCCCCGGGTGCTCCTCGCCCTGGCACTCGTCTGCGGCGCGGCCGTGGGCAACGTCTACTTCCCCCAGGCGCTCAGCCCGCTGATCGCGTCCGGGCTGCACGTCTCGCCCGGCGCGGCCGCAGGCGTCGTCACCGCGACGCAGTTCGGCTACGCGGCCGGGATCTGCCTGCTCGTCCCGCTCGGCGACCGCCTCCCGTGCCGCCCGCTGCTGGTCACCCTCCTCACGCTCACCGGCCTCGGGCTGCTCGCGGCGAGCGCCGCGCCGGGGCTGGTGCCGCTGGTCGCCGCCAGTGCCCTGGTGGGGGTGACGACGGTGGCGGCCCCGCTCGCCGGGCCACTGGCGGCCGGCCTGGTGCCGCAGGAGCGGCGCGGTGTCACCGGCGGCACGCTGCTGAGCGGCTCTCTCGCGGGCATGCTGCTGTCGCGCACCGCCGGCGGCGCGCTCGGCGACTGGCTGGGCTGGCGGGCCCCGTACGTCCTGGCCGCCGTGCTGTCCCTGGCAGTGGCCGCGCTGTCGGCGCGCATGCTTCCGCCGACGTCCCCGCCCTCCTCCCAGGGCTACGGCGCGCTCCTGGCCGAACCGCTGCGGCTGCTGCGCACGGAACCCGGGCTGCGCCGCTCCTGCCTGTACCAGGCCCTGGTGTTCGGCGGTTTCTCCGCCGTGTGGACGGGTGTGGCGCTGCTGCTCACCGGTCCGGTGTACGGCATGGGAGCGGGGGCCGGGGGACTGCTCGCCCTGGTCAACGCGGTGACCATGCTGTGCACGCGGGTCGCCGGCCGCCAGGTCGACCGGCGGGGGCCGGACGCGGTCAACCGGGTGTGCTTCCTGGTGGTGGGCGCATCGGCCTCGGTGCTGGCGCTGGGCGGCGCGGGCGGTGCGGCGGGGGTGGCGGCCCTGGCCGTGGGCACGCTGCTGCTCGACGTCGGCATGCAGTCCGGGATGGTCGCCAACACGGTGCGGATCCAGGCACTGCGCGCCGAGGTGCGCAGCCGGCTCACCACCGTCTACATGACCTGCGCGTATCTTGGGGGCGCCGTCGGCTCGTGGCTGGGCCTGCGGGCGTACGGCCGCTTCGGCTGGCTCGGGGTGTGCGCACTGGTCGCGGCGCTCACGGCCGCGGCCCTCGCGCACCACCGGGGCGGCACCCGCCGTACGGCGGGGAGGATCCGCCGGACGGCGGCGCCCGGGTCCGGCGCGGCGGGACCGATCCTGGCAGCACGAGCCGCCGCGACCTCACCCGAGGAGACGTCATGACGCATGTTCCGCCCCCGTTCGACCCGGAACTCGCCGGAGCCCTGGAGCTGATCAAGGACATGATCAGCCCGGGTCTCACCCTGGACGAGATCGCCGAGGTGCGCCAAGGCCCGGGCATACAGCTGCCGGCCGATCTGGACCTGACGACGGGCGGGACGTTCGAGGTGGAGGACCGGCGGGTGCCCGGGCCGCAGGGCGAGCCCGACATCTCGCTGCTGATCTGCCGGCCGACCGCTCCGGCGCGTGCCGGGGCGCGGCCCGTGATCTACCACGTGCACGGCGGCGGCATGGTCATCGGGAACAACCGGGTCGGCGTCGACGTCCCGCTGGCGTGGGCGCAGGCGCTGGATGCGGTGGTGGTGTCGGTGGAGTACCGGCTGGCGCCGGAGCATCCGTATCCCGCGCCGGTCGAGGACGTGTACGCCGGGCTGCTGTGGACGGCGGACCACGCCGCCGAGCTCGGTGCCGACCCCGAGCGCATCGTCATCGCGGGTGCCAGCGCGGGTGGCGGTCTGTGCGCGGCCCTGGCCCTGCTCACGCGGGACCGCAAGGGGCCGCAGCCGATCGGGCAGGTCCTGATGTGCCCGATGCTCGACGACCGCAACGACACGCCGTCGACCTACCAGATGGCGGGCCTCGGGGTCTGGGACCGCACCGCCAACGAGACCGGCTGGACCGCGCTGCTGGGCTCGCGTCGCGGCGGCCCCGACGTACCGGCGTACGCGGCTCCGGCCCGTGCGGAGGACCTGTCCGGGCTGCCCCCGGCGTTCCTCGACGTCGGCTCCGCGGAGACCTTCCGGGACGAGGTCGTCGCCTACGCCTCGCGCATCTGGCAGGCCGGCGGCGTGGCCGAGCTGCACGTCTGGCCCGGTGGTTTCCACGGCTTCGACGGCTTCGCACCCCAGGCGGCGCTCTCCCAGTCGGCGCGGGCGGCGCACGTGAACTGGCTGCGGAGGCTGCTGAGCGCGTGACGGGAGGGGAGTCCGGCAGCCCGCCCGGGCCCGGCTGACCGTCGTACCCGGGCGGGCTGCCGACGGCCGGGCCCGTTCGGCGGCCGCATGCCGCACCATGGGCCTATGAAAGAGCTGGCCGGGCGCCTGACCGCGCTCGATCCGGATGCCGGTGCGGCGGTCCGGGTCATCGCCTACTTCGACCGCCTGGCCGAGACCAGGGCCGGTGTGGAGGCACTCGTTCGCGGTGCCGCCGTACTGTCCGGCTGCCCGGCCCGGCTGGTGGACCCCGAACGCCGCGTGCACGTACGGGTGGAGCCCGACGGCACCCGCCGGGACACGGACGAGCCACCGGACCCCGCCTGGCCGTCCGCCCGGTTGTCCCCGGACGGCACGGCGGCCCTGTGGCTGGAGCGGGTCCGGGCGGCGCCCGGCGTACGGGACGCGGACCGTGCCGGGTCGGCGCCCGGCGTACGGGACGCGGACCGTGCCGGGTCGGCGCCCGGCGTGATGAACGGTGACCCTGGCGGCTCGGTGCAGGGCGTTGAGTCGGCGCCCGGCGCCGTGATCGCGGACAGCGCCAGGGCGGCATCCCAAAGGGTCGCCGTCGACCGTACCGGGGCGGCGACCCCCCTGGTCGGCATCGACCGTGACGGGGCGGCGTCCCACGCCGAGGAAACAGACCGAGACGCGGTGGCCCACGACATGGCGGACACCGGCCGTACCGGGCCGACACCCGGCGCCGTGCACGCGGACCCTGCCGGGGCGGCGACCCGCGTGGTCGGCGCCGACCGGGCCAGGGCAGCGGCCCGCAGGGTTGACGTCGGGCAGGCCCGGGTCGCGTCCAGTGTGGTCGACGCGGTGATTCTCGAGCGGGCCGCCGGTGTGCTGCGGCTCGTTCTCGACCGTACCCGCGGGCGCGCCCCGGCCGACGATCCGGCGCTGGTCGAGACCCTGCTCGACGGTACGGCCCCGGAAGCGGCCCGGCTGCATGCCGCCCGCCGCCTCGGCCTCGATCCCGGCGTTCCGGCCCGGGCTCTCGCCCCGCTGAACGAGCGGGCACGGGTCGTACCCGCCGGGACGGAGGCCGGCGCGGTCGGGCGGCTCGGTGTCGGGCCCGCCGTGCCCGTGCTGGAACTGCCCCGGTCGTGGGCCGAGGCCCGGACCGCCCTGCGGTTCACCGCCGAGGGCACTCCGCAGGACCCCGGGCCGCGCGTCGTGTACGCCGAGGAGCTGGGCGGCATCGCCCTCCTCGCCGATCTCGTCGTACCGGGTGCGGAACCGCCGCAGGACGTCCGTGCCCTGGAGACGGCCGCGGCGAGCACGCCCTGGCTGGCGGCGACCCTGCACGCGGTCGCGGCCACGGCGAGCCTGCGGGCGGCCGCCTCCGAGATCAACGTCCACCACTCGACGCTCCAGGACCGGCTGGCCCACGCCGAGCACCTGCTCGGCTGGCCGGTGCGCACCCCGCAGGGCCGGCTCCGGCTGCAACTGGCACTGCTCATGCGGCACCTGGCCCGACCGTAGCCGTTCCGCCGGGAGAGACTGTCCGGGCGTCGTCCGGTACGAGGTTCAGGAGCATGAGGCATGAGCGTGCAGCGGTATCCCCTGGCCGGGGTCACGGTGGTCAGCCTGGAGCAGGCCGTGGCCGCGCCCTACGCCACCCGGCAGCTCGCCGACCTCGGCGCCCGTGTCATCAAGGTGGAGCGGCCGGGCGACGGCGACTTCGCCCGCCGGTACGACACGACCGTGCACGGCCACTCCAGCTATTTCGTGTGGCTCAACCGGTCCAAGGAGTCCCTCACACTGGACCTCAAGGATCCGCGGGGCCGCGAGATCCTGCACGAGCTCCTCGACGGCGCCGACGTGTTCGTACAGAACCTCGCCCCGGGCGCCGCCGGCCGGCTCGGTCTGGACGCCGCCACCGTCGCCAGCCGCCGCCCCGGTCTGATCCCGTGCACGATATCCGGCTGGGGCACGACCGGCCCCTGGGCCGACCGCAAGGCCTACGACCTGCTCGTGCAGTGCCAGACCGGGCTGGTGTCCCTGACGGGAACCCCGGAGGGGACCGCCCGGACCGGGATCTCCGTCGCCGACATCGCCGCCGGGATGTACGCCTACAGCGGCATTCTCACGGCCCTGTACACCCGCGCCGTCACCGGCGAGGCCCACCCGGTGGACGTGTCCCTGTTCGAGGCGCTGGCGGAGTGGATGGGCCAGCCCGCCTACTACACCCGGCACGGCGGCACCCAGCCCCCGCGCCTGGGCACCCAGCACGCCACCATCGCGCCGTACGGGACGTACGAGGCCGCCGACGGCAAGGAGGTGCTGTTCTCCATCCAGAACGAGCGGGAGTGGGCGGCCCTGTGCGCCGAGTTCCTCGGCCGGCCGGAGCTGGTCGGCGACCCGCGCTTCGCCACCGGCTCCGACCGGGTCGCCCACCGCGAGGAGCTCAACGCGATCGTCGCCGCGCGCTTCGCCCGCTCCGGCTCGGAGGAGATCCTCAAGGACCTGGAGGCCATCGGCATCGCCTGCGCCGGGGTCAACGACGTCGCCGCGTTCCTGGACCACCCGGTGCTGGCCGCCCGCGGCCGCTGGAGGGAGGTCGGGGTGCCGGGGGCGACGGTGGAGGCCCTGCTCCCGCCGGCCGACCTCGCGGGCCTGCCCGCCCGGATGGACCCCGTGCCGGCGGTCGGCGAGCACACCGACGCGATCCTCGCCGAGCTGGGCCGCAGCGACGAGGAGGTGGCGGCCCTGCGCGCGGACGGCGTCGTCTGACGCCCTCGGCCGGGAGAAGCTACCGGGACCCGGTGGTCCGCTCCGCCTCCTCGGCGTCGGCCTCCTGCTTCTTCGAGGCGCGCAGGCTGGTGATCGTCGTGACGGCCAGGACCAGCACGATGAAGCTCAGCGAGAAGGGGATGCTGATCTCGGGCACGTGGACGCCCGACTCGTGCAGGGCGTGCAGCACCAGCTTCACGCCGATGAAGCCCAGGATGATCGACAAGCCGTAGGAGAGGTGGACCAGCTTCTTCAGCAGGCCGCCGATGAGGAAGTACAGCTGGCGAAGGCCCATCAGGGCGAAGGCGTTCGCGGTGAAGACGATGTACGGGTCCTGGGTCAGGCCGTAGATCGCGGGGATGGAGTCCAGGGCGAACAGCACGTCGGTGGAGCCGATCGCGAGCATCACGACCAGCATCGGCGTCATGATCCGCTTGCCGTTCTCGGTGATGAACAGCTTGGTGCCGTGGTAGCGGTCGGCGACGCCGAAGCGCTCCTCCGCCATCTTCAGCAGCTTGTTCTCCTGGTACTCCTCCTCGTGGTCCTGCTTGCGGGCGTCCTGGATCAGCTTCCAGGCGGTCCAGATCAGGAAGGCGCCGAAGAGGTAGAACACCCAGGAGAAGGCGGTGATGATCGCCGCGCCGGCCGCGATGAAGCCGGCTCGCAGCACCAGGGCCATCAGGACCCCGACCATCAGCACCCGCTGCTGGTACTGCGAGGGCACCGCGAACTTCCCCATGATCAGGACGAACACGAAGAGGTTGTCGACGCTCAGCGACTTCTCGGTGATGTAACCGGCGAAGAACTCGCCCGTGGGCCCGCTCCCACCGAAGTACCACAGCCCCAGCCCGAACAGCACGGCCAGGACGATCCACACCACCGTCCACGTCCCGGCTTCCTTCACGGACACGTCGTGGGGCTTGCGTCCGACGAAGAAGTCGACGGCGACGAGCACGCACAGGGCTGCCACGGTCAGCAGCCATACGGAGAGGGAGACGTTCACTGGTGCTCCTGTTACAGGTGTGGGGATGAACATCGTTGTCCGTCGTGGCTGATTTCCGCCACACCTGTCAGGTGAACAATCGATCACAGTTGCGCGTGCAGCGCCTCCAGGACGTCCTGGTCCGTCAGCTGGTCGAAGTTCTCGTACCAGAGGCCCACGGCCATGAACGCGGCCGGCTGGTACAGGCAGATCACCTCGTCGGCCTCGGCGCGCATCAGCTCGGCCGCCTCCGGCGAGCACACCGGCGCGGCCAGCACCACCCGTTCGGGCGCCTGACGGCGGACGAATCGCAGCGCGGCCCGGGCCGTGGAGCCGGTCGCCAGCCCGTCGTCGACCACGATCACGGTACGTCCGCGCAGGTCGGGTGCGGGCCGGCCCTGCCGGTACAGCGCCTCGCGGCGGCGCAGCTCCGCGCGCTCCCGCTCGATGACGGGCGCGAGGGCGGCCTCCCGCAGGCCCAGGTGGCGCATGGCGTCCTCGTCGAGGAGCGGCACCTCGTCCCCGGCCATCGCACCGACGCCGAACTCCTCCTGGGAAGGCGCCCCGATCTTCCGTACGACGAGGACGTCGAGCGGGGCGTCCAGCGCCGCGGCGACCTCGCGCGCCACGGCGACCCCGCCGCGGGGCAGGGCGAGGACGAGGGGGTCGGGCAGCGCCCCCGCGCTCTGCCGGGTGCGCAGTGTTTCGGCCAGTTCCCGGCCGGCCTGCCGGCGATCACGGAACCGCATGACGGTCACCTCTGCTTCCCGCGCGGAGAGGACCCTTCGCCGGTCCGGCTCCCGCGTACCCCCCGCCCACCGGACAATGCACACCTCACCTACCGGACGATGCACACCTTCCGGACCTCCGTCACACTCGGAACGCGAGGTGTTTCCGGCGGTGCGACGCAGGCAACCCGTGCCCGTGCGGCACGGACCGCACGCACGGGCCCGGCCCTCCCCGCACCACCGGCGCAGCGCACCAGTCCACCGAGCAGACTCCGACGCGACGGGAGCACCCGGATGACCACTGCCCCTTCCCATCCGCAGCCCGCCCGGCCGGGCCCGCGTATCGGCGTGCTGGGTTCGTACGGCGGCTTCAACATCGGCGACGAGTCGATCCTGACCTGCGTCCTGCGCTGTCTGCGCACCCAGCGGCCCGAGGCCCGGCTGGTCGTCTTCAGCCGGAACGCCGAGCACACCCGGGCCCATCACCCCGGCGCCGACGAGGTCGTGGACTGGGAGGGCGTCAGCCGCCACCACGTCCTGGACGCGCTCGCCTCATTGGACGTGCTGGTCCTGGGCGGCGGCGGGCTTCTCTTCGACGGCGAGGCGCGCCGTTATCTGCGCCTGGTCCGGGCCGCCCAGGAGCGCGGCATCCGCACGTTCGCCTACGCCATCGGCGCCGGCCCGCTGCGCGAGGCCGACGACCGGGAGGCCGTCCGCAATGTGCTGGCGGACATGGACGACGTCGTGGTGCGCGACGAGGAGTCCAAGCTGGTGCTGGAGGAGGTCGGTGTCGAACGCGACGTCGTCGTCACCGCCGACCCGGCGCTGCTGCTGGAGCCGGAGCCGTTCACCGACGAGATGATGCGCCACGAGGGCGTGCCCACCGACTCGCGTCTGGTGGGGATGTCGGTGCGGGAGCCGGGCCGGGCGGCCGAGAAGCTGGACGAGGGCGACTACCACGCGCTGCTCGCCGACGTCGCCGACTTCCTCGTGCGCCGGCTGGACGCACACGTGGTGTTCCTGCCGATGGAGCGGCACGACGTGCGGCACGCGCACGCCGTGCTGTCCCACATGACCGCTCCCGACAAGGGGCGGATCCTGCACGGCGCGTACAGCCCGGGGCAGGTGCTCGGCTTCATGCAGCATCTGGACCTGGCGGTCGGCATGCGCCTGCACTTCGTGATCTTCGCGGCGCTCTCCGGGCTGCCGGTGCTGCCGCTTCCCTACTCCGGCAAGGTCTTCGACTTCGCGCGCCGGATGGGGGCTCCGGCCCTGGTGGGCGTGGCGCGGGAGCAGGCCGGGCTGCTGCTGGCGGAGGTGGACCGGCTGTGGGACGAGTACCCGCAGCGCCGGGAGGAGCTGCACTCCCGCGTCCGGGAGCTGTCCACGCAGGCCCTGGAGACGTGCGCACGCTGCGGAGTCCTGCTGGACGAGGTCGACGGCGGCACGGAGGCGGCCATCGGCACCGCTCCCCTCCTGGACCCCCAGGCAGAACCACCGCATCCGCCCACTGCCGAACCCCGTCCGCTGGGCGTGTGACGCCGGCGCCGAGGCCCCGCCCGCGGGAGGACACCCATGCCGATCCTGCAAGAACCGCGTGAGCCCCGCACCGTCACCCTGCCCGAACGGCCCGCCCAGCACGGCGGCCGGACGCAGGTCCTGGTGGTCGGCGGCGGCCCGGCGGGATTCGCCGCGGCGGTCGCGGCGGCCGACGCCGGGGCCGAGGTCGTCCTGGTGGAGCGCTACGGGTTCCTCGGCGGCAACGCGACCGCGGCGCTGGTCATGCCGCTGATGTCGTTCCACAACGAGCACAAGCAGGCCACGTTCAGCGAGGACGGTCAGGACGCCCGGCTGCTGCCCACCGACCACGGCGAGGGCGAGCCGGTCGTGCAGGGTGTGCTGTGGCGGCTGCTGGACCGGCTCATGGGCCGCGGCGGCTGTCTGAAGCCCTCCCCGAGGACCGGGTACACGGTCCCCTTCGACCCGGAGCTGTTCAAGCTGGTCCTGCTCGAGATGATGGACGAGGCGGGCGTGCGGATGCTGTTCCACGCCTTCGCCTCCACGGCGCTGCGCCTGGACGACGGCTGGCGTGTGGTGTTCGAGACCAAGTCGGGGCCGGTGGTGATCGACGCCGACGTGGTCGTGGACGGCACGGGCGACGGCGATGTCGCGGCGGCCTGCGGGGCGCCGTACGAGATCGGGCGGCCGGAGGACGGGCTGGTGCAGCCGATGACGCTGATGTTCCGGGTCGCGGACTTCGCCCGGCCGGACTTCGCGGCGTACGTGCGGGAGCACCCGGACCAGTGGCGCGGGGTGCACGGCCTGTGGGACCTGGTCGAGGAGGCCCGGGCGGACGGTGATCTGCGGCTGCCGCGCGAGGACATCCTGTTCTTCGCGACGCCGCATCCGCGCGAGGTCAGCGTCAACAGCACCCGCGTGAACAGGGTGCTCGGCACCAGCGTGTGGGACCTGACGCGGGCCGAGTACACCGCCCGGCGCCAGCTCGCGGAGATCGACCGCTTTCTGCGCACCCGCGTGCCCGGCTTCGAGGAGTCGTACGTGGTGCAGAGCGGCACGCACATCGGCGTCCGGGAGACCCGGCGCGTCGTCGGCGACTACCACCTCACCGGCCACGACATCCTGGCCGCCCGCCGCTTCCCGGACGTCGTCGCGCACGGCGCCTACCCGGTCGACATCCACAACCCGCGCGGCTCCGGGACGGTCCTGAAGCGGGTGCCCGCGGGCAGCTTCTACGACATCCCGCTGCGCTGTCTCGTGCCGCAGGGCACGGAGCGGCTGCTGGTGGCGGGCCGCTGCATCTCGGGGACGCACGTGGCGCA
Organism: Streptomyces sp. NPDC006235; assembly: GCF_040613735.1. Lineage (NCBI taxonomy): Bacteria > Bacillati > Actinomycetota > Actinomycetes > Kitasatosporales > Streptomycetaceae > Streptomyces > Streptomyces sp. NPDC006235. Next base: position 135,634 of record NZ_JBEXSR010000018.1, on the reverse strand, counting down.
CTCGTCGTACCGGGTCATGCCGATCGCGATGGCGACCGGGCAGGCGGCGGGGGTGTGCGCGGCGCTGACCGCGCGTCACGGGCACGGGCCGCGGGGGGTGCCGTACCGGCTCGTGCAGCGTGAACTGCTGCGGCAGGGCGCCCGGTTGCGCATCGACGTGCCGGTGAGCGGCTGACGCGGGCCGCCGTCAGCCCGCCGCGGTCCGCAGCTGGTCGTGGCACCACCGCCGGGCCACCTCGGTGACCTGGTCGAGCGTGCCCGGCTCCTCGAACAGGTGCGTGGCGCCGGGCACCACGTGGAGGGTGTGCGGGACGTGCAGCCGCCGGGCCGCTTCCTCGTTGAGCCGCAGCACCTGCCGGTCCCGGCCGCCCACGATCAGCAGCACCGGCGCCCGGACGGCCTCCAGGGCGTCGCCGGCCAGGTCGGGCCGCCCGCCGCGCGAGACGACCCCGGGCACCCGGTCGGGCCGTTCGGCGGCGGCGACCAGGGCCGCGCCCGCGCCGGTGCTGGCGCCGAACAGGACGACGGGCAGGCCCTGGGTGCCGGGCGACTGTGCCAGCCAGTCGATGGCGGCCACCAGCCGGCGGCCCAGCAGGGGGATGTCGAAGCGGAGTTCGGCGGTGCGGAGGTCCAGCCGTTCCTCCTCCTCGGTGAGCAGGTCGATCAGCAGGGTGCCGAGTCCGGCGGTACGCAGGCCGGCGGCGACCTCGCGGTTGCGGGGGCTGTGCCGGGAGCTGCCGCTGCCGTGCGCGAACAGCACGACCGCGCGGGCGGCCGCCGGCACGGTCAGATCGCCGGTGAGCGCGGCGCCGCCGACGGGCACGGTGACCGTCTGGGAGATCATCGCGGGCCTCCTCTCCCCCGGTTCGCTCGTCCTGCCGCCCGCCTACCCACCCTGCGGCAGCCGTCCCGCCCCGCCGGCCCGCATGGCGCGATCCGTGGGGTGCGTGTCGTTGACGCCATGCCCGGGCCGGAGGAGCGTGGAGGGCATGACGTCCCGCCGAATCGTCTTCGTCGTCTTCGACGGCTTCCAGCCGCTCGACCTCACCGGCCCGCACGAGGTGTTCCACAGCGCGGGCGACGACTACGCCTGCGAGGTCGTGGCGCCGAGGGCGGGCCCGGTCAGGTCGAGCGGCGGGCTGCTGATGCATGCCGGGCACGGCGTGGCGGACCTCGGCCCGGCCGGGATCGACACGCTGGTGGTGGTCGGCGGCCGGGGTGTCGACCGGGCCCGGCAGGACGAGGCGCTGGTCTCCTGGATCGCCGCCGCGGCGGCCGGTGCCCGGCGCGTGGCCTCGGTGTGCAGCGGAGTGTTCCTGCTGGCGGCGGCGGGGCTGCTGGACGGGCGCCGGGTCACCACGCACTGGGCTCGCGAGGAGCAGTTGGCCCGGGAGCACCCCGAGGCGCGGGTGGACTGCGAGCCGATCTTCGTGCGGGACGGGCCGGTGTGGACGTCGGCCGGTGTGACGGCCGGGATGGATCTCGCGCTCGCCCTGGTGGAGGACGACCTGGGCCGGGACGTCGCGCACGCGGTGGCCCGCCGGCTGGTGCTGTTCCTGCGCCGGCCGGGCGGCCAGTCGCAGTTCAGCGTGGCGTTGTGGTCGCGGCAGCCGGCGACGGACCCGGTGCGGGCCGCCGTCGCCGCGATCCACGCCGATCCGGGCGCCCGGCACGACGTCACCGGCCTCGCCGCGCACGCCGGGCTGAGCCCGCGGCACCTCCAGCGCCGCTTCACCGCCGAACTGGGCGTGCCGCCGGCCGCGTACGTCGAGCGGGTGCGCGTCGAGGCGGCCCAGCGCGCCCTCACCGAGGGGGACGAACCGGTCGAGGCCATCGCCCGCCGTTACGGCTTCACCACCGCGGAGACCCTGCGCCGCACGTTCCACCGCCGGCTCGGCATCGCGCCGTCGGACTACCGCGCCCGCTTCCGCTCCACCGCGGAAACCGCCGACGCGCACCACGTCTCGTAGGAACGCCCACCACGTCTCACAGAAAGGGGAACCCGTATGACGACCTACGGCCTGCTGGTCTTCGAGGACGCCGAGGAGCTCGACTTCGTGGGGCCCTGGGAGGTCTTCACGGTCTCCGCCATGCTCCGCGACGGCGCCGACTCGGCCGTGCTCGTCGCCGAGCACCCCGGCCCCGTGCGCTGCAACAAGGGCCTGCGCGTCCTGCCCGACCACACCCTCGACGATCATCCGCCGCTGGACGTGCTGCACGTGCCGGGCGGCCGGGGCGCGCGCGAGGCGCAGCTGCACAACCCGGTGGTCACCGACTGGATCGGGAAGACGGCGCAGCGGGCCGCGTGGGTGCACGGCGTGTGCACCGGCACGTTCCTGCTGCACGCCGCGGGTACCGCGCGCGGGCGGCGGGTGGCCACGCACTGGAGCCGGGAGGACACCCTCGAGGCACGCGGCGACGTGACGGTCGTCCGGGACGTCCGCTACGTCGTGGACGGCAACCTGGTCACCAGCCAGGGCGTCTCGGCCGGTATCGACAGCGCGCTGTGGCTGGTGGGGCGGCTGCACGGCCGGGACCACGCGCGGGCCGTGCGGCGCTACATCCAGTACGACCCGGCGCCGCCGTACCTCGCGGACGAGCCCGTCTGATCCACCGGCGGGCCGGTCGCTGCATGGGTGGGGCAGCCTCGGGCAGTCGATGTTCATGGGCGGTGACAGGGGCGACGACGGGCAGGGACGGCAGGCGGGCGAGTGCGGGCACCGGGCGGTGCCGCATCCGGAGAACATCCGGATCGAGGCGTGGGCCTCGTGCCGGGAGCACTGTCTGGCGGAGGCCGTCCTGGCGATGGTGGAGTGCTTCGCGGACGTCTCCGGAGTGCGTCCGACCGCCGTGGACCGGGTGCGGCTGGCCGAGGCCAGCGACGACGACCTGCTCGCCTCGCTGCTGGACGAGGTCATCTTCCGGCTGGAGGTGTACGGCCAGGTGCCGGTGGACGTGGAGGCGGACGAGGCCGACGGCGGGCTGGACGTACGGCTGGCGGTCACCGGCCTCGCGGACGTGGAGATCACCGGAGCGGTCCCGAGGGCGGTGGCGTGGGACGAGCTGCGGATCGGGCCGGGCCCGTACGGGTGGTCGTGCGCGGTGACGGTCGACGCCTGACCCCGCCGTCCGGGGTGCGCCTACCGTGGAGGTGTGGGCGGCGGCGTCGTGACGCTGTTCCTGTGCGGTGACGTGATGCTCGGGCGCGGCGTCGACCAGATTCTGGCGCACCCCGGTGATCCGGCACTGCGGGAGGCGTACGTCGAGGACGCGCGGTCCTACGTCCGGCTGGCGGAGTCGGCGCACGGCCCGGTGCCCGCGCCCGTCGGCCCGTCCTGGCCGTGGGGTGAGGCGCTGCGGGTGCTGGAGGAGGTCGCCCCGGACGCCCGGATCGTGAACCTGGAGACGTCGGTGACGTCCGCGGACACGTTCGCCCCGGACAAGGAGATCCACTACCGGATGCACCCGGCCGGCCTGCCCGCCCTGGCCGTGGCCCGGCCCGACGTGACCGTCCTCGCCAACAACCACGTCCTGGACTTCGGCCGCCCCGGTCTGCTGGAGACGCTGGACGCGCTGGCCCGGGCGGGTCTGCGGGCGGCGGGTGCGGGACGTGACGCCGCGGAGGCGTACGCGCCCGCCGCGGTTGCACTCCCCGGGGGCCGCCGGCTGCTGGTCTTCGCCCTCGGCGCGCGTTCCAGCGGCATCCCGTCCGGCTGGGCGGCGACGGCGGACCGGCCCGGTGTGGCGTACGTGCCCGAGCTCTCGCCCGCCGCGGCCGGCACCGTACTGCGGCACGTCCGGCGGGCCCGCCGGGCCGGTGACCTGACGGTCGTGTCCGTGCACTGGGGCACGAACTGGGGGTTCCGCGTGCCCCGCGAACAGGTCCGCTTCGCGCACGCCCTGGTGGACGGCGGGGTCGACGTCGTCCACGGCCACTCCTCGCACCACCCCCGCCCGCTGGAGGTGTACCGGGACCGGCTGATCCTGTACGGCTGCGGCGACTTCATCGACGACTACGAGGGCATCACCGGCTACGAGGAGTACCGCGACGACCTGCGCCTCGCGTTCCTCGCCGCGGTCGAGGCGGACAGCGGACGGCTTGCGGGCCTGCGCATGGTCCCGTTCCGATCCCGCCGGATGCGCCTGGAGCCCGCGTCCCGCGAGGACCGCACATGGCTGCGGACGACACTCGACCGGATCAGCGACGGGGTGACGGTGACACCGGCACCGGACGGCTCGCTGACGCTGACGCTGAGGGGTGGGTGAACCTGGGTGGTGGCTCGGCCGGGAGTCAGCCCGCCCAGGCCATCAGGCGGTCACGGTTCTCCGGCGCCCGCAGCCGGGCGAGGGACTCCTTCTCCAGCTGGCGGACCCGTTCGCGGGTCAGGCCGACGCGGCGGGCGACCTCGTCGCGGCTGCGGGAGTGGCCGTCGTGCAGGCCGTAGCGGAGGCTGAGGATCATGGCCTCGCGGGGCGCGAGCGTGCCGACGGCCTCGTGCAGTTCCTCGGCGAGGGCCTGGTACTCGGCGACCTCCGGGGCCTGGAGCACCTCGGTGTCGGGGATGAGGTCGCCGACGACGGTCTCGCCGGTCTCGTCCACGGGCGTGTCCAGGCTGACGGCCTGCCGGCCGACGCGGCGCAGCCAGCCGATCCTGTCGGCGGCGAGGCCGCTCTCGCGGGCCACTTCGTCGACGCTCGGTTCGCGGCCCAGGTCGAGCTGCAGCCGCCGTTCGATCTTGGCGACCTTCTGGAGCTGCTCGACGACGTGCATCGGCAGCCGTACGGTGCGCGCGTGCGCGGCCAGGCCCCGCTCGATCGCCTGGCGGATCCACCAGGTCGCGTACGTGGAGAACTTGAAGCCCTTGGTGTGGTCGAACTTCTCCACGGCCCGGATCAGCCCCAGGTTGCCCTCCTGGATGACGTCCAGCAGGGGCAGCCCCCGGTGGGCGTGCCGTTTGGCCATCGACACGACGAGCCGGAGGTTGGCCCGGACCATGTGGTCCTTGGCGGCCTGCCCGTCCCGTGCGGCCTCCTCCAGCTCTCCGCGCCGCTCCGGCGCGAGGTCGATCTCACCGGCGTCGGCCCGTTCCAGTTCCTCCAGCGCCCGCACGCCGGCCTGCATCCGCCGGGCGAGCCGGACCTCGTCCTCCGCCGTGAGCAGCGGTGTCGCCGCGATCTGCGTGAGGTACTGGCCAAGGAGGTCGGGCTCCTCGTCGGGCTCGGGGATGCGGTTGCGCAGCCGTGCGGTGCGGGCGGGGGCGCGGCGGTCCTCCCGGGGGTGTGCCGCGGGGTCTTCTGCCAGGGGAGACATTCTCGTGGTCCTCCGTCCCCTGCCTCTTTCCGGCGCGTTACGGACGGCTCACGGGTACCCGAGGCCATCGGTCCCGAACCGCATGTCCGGGTCCCGCGGGGGTACCCCGGGGCACATGACCGGCATCGAACTGCGCAGCAACGCGTTCAACGACCACTCCTTCATCGCGCGCCGGTACGCGTACGAGGGACCGAACGTCTCTCCGCCGCTGACCTGGAGCGGCGTACCGGACGACGCGGCCGAGCTGGTCCTGCTCTGCGAGGATCCCGACGCCCCGTCGGGCACCTTCGCGCACTGGGTCGTCGTCGGCATCGACCCGCACAGCGACGGCGTCGAGGCCGGGCACTGCCCGCCGGGCGGCACGGAACTCGTGAACGGCTACGGGCAGCGGGGCTGGGGCGGCCCGCATCCCCCGCCCGGCGACGACGCGCACCGCTACTTCTTCCGGCTCTACGCCCTGTCCGAGCCGTGCGTCCTGCCCGACGCGCCCCGCGCGGACCAGGTGCACGAGGAGGTCGAGAAGCGCCGTATCGCGGACGGCACGCTGGTGGGTCTCTACCAGCGCTGAGACGGCCCGCGCACACGCAGGGCGCCTGACCGGCCGACCCCGGGCCGGGGCAGCTCGCCGGTCGGCGAACGCCCCCGGCCCGGGCCGGCTCAGATCGCCCCGGGGACGTCCTCAGTGACGCCGTTCAGCGGTGAGGACGGGTCCGCGCCGTACGGGCGGGTGATGATCTCCAGGCCGTGGCCCGCCGGGTCGAGGAAGTACACGCCCCGGCCGCCGTCGTTGCGGTTGATCTTGCGCGGGTGGTTGCCGTGCGGGTCGGCCTGGATCGGGATCCGGGCCGCGACGAGCCGGGCGAGGGCCTCGTCGAACTCGTCCTCGGAGACGAGGAACGCGTAGTGCTGCATGGGGATGTCGGCATCGATGGTGAGGAAGTCCAGCGTGACGCCGTTGGCGGTCGTCACCGGCAGGAACACCCCGGCCGGTGCCCCGACCTCCAGGCCCAGGATCTCCGCGAGAAAGCGGGCGGACTTCTCCCGGTCACGGGACAGGACGATGGTGTGATTGAACTCGACAGACACGGTTGAATGCCTCCACGGGCATCTTCGCGGCGCCTCCATGCCTCACCCGGCCGGTGACCGACACGCGATGCCGCGCGTGGATCGTAGACAGCGGCGGGTGTGGTCGTCGAGCGGTTTTCGGCCGTATCGCGCGGCTCGCGTCCGGCAGCCCAAGTGCCCTCGCCCGTACCCCTGTTGGCCTGCGCGACCCTGACAATTGTCAGGGACCGCGTCGCCCCTGCTCTCCCTACAGTTCTGAGCGTCGGCCACACCTCAGGGGGAACTCGACATGTCCACTCGCATCTTCGCCAGGGCCGCGCTCGTCGGCGCCGGGGCGCTCGCACTGCTCGGCCCGCTCACCGCGGGGACCGCGGCCGCGTCCGCCGCCGGTGAGCAGGGCGGCGCCCGCGTCATGGCCGCGCCGTACGCGGTCGTGCCGTACGAGGCCGTCAACGTCCGCTACGGCCCGGGCACTTCCCACGGGATCCTCGCCACCGTTCCGGCGGGCCAGCCGCTCGGCGCCTACTGCTGGACCCGCGGCGAGCGCATCACCGACAACGGCTATTCCAACGACGTCTGGGTGAAGCTCCTCGAGGGCTACGTCAGCGCCGTCTACCTCAAGGGCAACGAGTACGGCGACCTGCCGGCCTCGGCGCGCTGCTGACCCGGACCATGACCACGCCCGACCACACCATCGTCCTACGGGGGACAGACACATGAAGCGAATGATCAGCCGTACCGCCTTGGGCCTCGCCGTGGCCGCGCTCGCCGTCGGCGGCCTCGCCACCACCGCCCAGGCGGCCCCGGCCGCCGCTGCCAACGGCGGCGACCCGACCCTGACCGACGTCTACGTCTGGGCCACCGACGTCAACCTGCGCCAGCAGCCGACCTCCGACTCCCCTCGTCTCGCGGTCCGTTCGAAGTGGTGGGCGGACGCCGTGTGCCAGACGCAGGGCCAGACCGTGCGCGACCCGGCCGTCGGCACCAACAACTGGTGGACGGCGGTCCAGGAGTTCGCCGGCAGTGACATCGCCTGGGTGAACAACCTGTACATCCGGGGCGGCCAGAAGATCGCGGGAGTCCCGGACTGCTGACGCACCCTGCGCCACAGGGGGCGGACCGGAGCACCGGCCGCCCCCTGTGGCGTGTGTGCGGCTCAGTACCAGCCGGTCTGGGTCAGGTCGTGGCCGTCGCACGAGAGCAGGGCGCGCGAGACGCGGCCGTTGAGGTTGTTGCCCATCTGCGTGTAGGCGTAGGTGATGCCGGAGTCGACGGTCTCGGAGACCCAGCCGTCGACCCGTCCCACGCCGTTGTCGGAACGCTGGAGTACGGCGGCGCAGCCGGGCCGGGAGTTCTCGATCCGGGCGAAGGAACCGCACTTTTCGGAGTAGAAGTACTTCAGGGCCATGCCTTCGGCGTACTTGGTGGCCCCGACCTGGCGGAAGGTGCCCGAGCAGTAGTTCATGGTGGGGTACTGCCCCTCGTTCCCGTAGGCCCCGTAGTTGCCGCCCGAGTGCGGCGTGGCGTGGGCGGCGGTCGGGAGGAGCGCCATCACCGCGGCGGCGCCCCCGGCGGCCAGCAGTGTCCTGAGCGATCGGCGGCTCATGAGCCCCCTCTTTCGTGTGTGTCGGCGGATGTCGTGGTCGTGCGCGGGCGAGCCGGCGGTCCGGCCGGCGCATCGCTCACAGGGGTGACCGTACGGACGGTCACCAGGCCGGCGACACCTGACATTTATCAGGGTCGACCCCCAGGTCGTCCCGTTTCGGAAAGGGCAACCATGCGTGTGCTCCTGCGCGGCGCCGCCGCGCTCGCGACCCTCGTGACGGTCGCGTCGCTCACGGGCGGTGCGGCCGCGGTCCCCCGGCCGGGGACGGCCGCCCCTTCGGCACGGGCCGCTCTGGTCCCGGACGGCGTCACCGCCGGGGTCGCCGTGTTCGGCCCGGCTCGGTCTGCGCGACACCGCGCCGCCGCCCGCCGGGTACGAGGGCTACTGGGGCTACACCGCCCTGTCGGCCCGGGACACCGTCGCGATCTACCGCCACCTCCTGGACAGGGCGCCCGCCCCCGTCCGCGACTTCGTCATGGACAACCTGCGCCGCTCCACACGCTGCGCCTCGGGCCACTTCGACCAGCACTTCGGCATCGCGGGCTCGTTCGACCGCCCATGGGCGGTGAAGCAGGGCTGGTCCGGGGAGTACGCGAAGGGGACGTGCGGCGCCTCGGAAACGGCGGCCGAGCCGGAGCCGGCCGCCGTTCCCGGGACCAAGGCCACCGTTCCCGGGACCAGGGCCGCCGCCGTGGACCTCACCCGCCCGGCACTGCACACCACCGGCACGGTGGGCGCCGACGACCGCACGATCGTGGCCGTGCTGACGCTGCATCCGGCCGGCACGCCGTACGGGAAGGCGTACACCGGCCTCGGGCGGCTGACCCGCTCGCTGAACGTGCCGGGCGGGGTACGGCCAGCGGGGACCTGGTTCGGCACCTGGGGCGAGTCCGTGAACGTCCGCAAGGGCCCGGCCACGGACGACGCCCGGGTCACGCGGCTCCCGGCCGGGGTCGAGGTGCTGGTGGGCTGTCAGGTGCGGGGCCAGGTGGTCAGTGTGCCGCCCTACACCAACGAGTGGTGGGCTTATCTGCCCCAGTACGGCGGCTACGTCTCCAGCATCTACATCAGCTCACCCGGCAACCGCCTGCCGGACGTCACGGAGTGCGGCTCGGGAGGTCAGCGCTCGTAGGCGGCGAGGTAGCCCAGCACCTTGTCCACGTGCGGGCGTACCCGTGCGGGGACGCCGCCCTCCTCGATGACCGTGCGGTCGCTGGTGCGGTAGCCGGCCGCGACCAGCGCGGGCAGGTCCTTCTTCGGCAGTCCCTCCTGTTTGAAGCGCTGGTCGAGCCAGCACACGTACAGGCTCATGGTGGCGATCGCGTCCGGCGGCGACATGTGGTCCTTGTCGCCGTCCCCGTCGCCGTCCACCGCCCAGGCCCGGAACACCGACGGCGTCCACATGGCGATGCCGTACTCCTCGCTCTCCGGGCGGGCGGCGTTCACGTCGAAGCCGCTCTCGGCCTTGAGCAGCGCGGCGAGGAGGGCGGGGGTGATCTCCTCGTCGGTGCAGCGGTGGGCGGCGCGGGCGATGACGGGGCGCAGCGCCTCGGGGACGTCGGAGTTCTCCGGGATCTCCCCGGGGACGGGGCTGTGTGTGCCGGCGACGGGGGCGGGGGCGCCCCGGTCGCGGTCGTCGTCCTGGGTGTCGCCGAACCCGCCGAGGAGTGCCGCCCCGGCGAGTGCGGTGGCGGTCAGCACGGCGAGCCCGGCCGCCACGGCCGGCACCAGGCGTCGCCGGCTCGGGTGCGGACCGCGGGTGAGGTCCTCGACGCGGGCGGCGACGTCACGGGCCGTGTGCGGGAGCCGGGTGGTGTGGTCCGGCGCCAGGCAGTCGGCGATCAACCGCCGCAGGCCGTCATCGAGGCCGGCGTCGAGCCGCAGGGGTGCGGTGCCGCGTGCGTAGGCCTGGGCGGCGAGGGAACGGGCCCGGGCCGTCGCGCCGGGGAAGGGGTGGAGCCCGCCGGCGAGCACCTGGTGGGCGAGGACGCCGAACGCCCAGATGTCGGCGGTGGGCCGGACGACGGCGCCCTGGGTGCCGGTGCGCTGGGACCACCACTCGGGCGGCAGGTGGTCGAGGGTGCCGAGCGGCGGCAGATGGGCGTGGGTGCCGTCGAGTTCGGCGGCCAGCCCGAAGTCCGCCAGCCACACCTGCCCGGCCGGGCCCAGCAGGACGTTGGCGGGCTTGAGGTCGCCGTGCACCCAGCCGGCGTCGTGCATGTGGGCGAGTCCGGCGGCGACCCCTCGCAGGACGCGGTCGGCGCCGTCGATCGGCCCCCCGGTGACAGCGGTGTCCAGGACGTCCTTCAGGCTCGCCTCGGCACGGTCCATGACCAGCGCGAACGCGCCGTCCAGGGTGGGCAGTTCCGGTGCCTCGACGGTGCACACGGCGTGGGTCCGCACCAGGTGGGGGTGGTCGGCCTCGGCGCTGAACCGGACCTCGCGCTCGACGAGTTCACCGAGCGCGGCGCGCTGCCCGGGCCCGAGTGCGCCGGTCGGGAGCACCTTCACGGCCACGGGCGTTCCGTCGGCGACGGTGCGGGCCTCGTACACGGTCCCCCAGCCGCCGGAGCCGATGACCGCGCCCACCTCCCAGCCGTCGATCCGGAAACCCTCCGGGAGGCGGGGCGGCCCGGGTATCTCCAGGTCGTCCGCCATGTCGTCCGGGACGTCGGGTCTCGTCATGCGCCGGCCTCCTGGGGTGTGAGGCGGCCGGCTGCGCGGGACGGCAGCAGGCTGAGGTGTTCCTCGCGCACCAGGCCGAAGCGCAGGGCGACGGAGGCGAGCCGGGAGCGCTTGGCTCCGGTGCGGCCACCGTCGGCTCCGGTCGCGGTCTCCTCACCGAGGTCCAGGCGCAGTTTGGCGAAGGCCAGGTAGTCGATGTGGTAGTTGACCGCGGAGCGGGTCAGGTCCCGGCAGGTCTCCAGCGGCCGCAGCCGCTCCACGATCTGCCCGACCCCGGGCAGCGCCGAGTCGGAGGGGTCGCGCAGCCGGGGTTCGCACAGGGCCACGAGCACGAGGAAGTACTTCGACGTCGGGTCCAGGGCGAAGGGGTGGACGGTCAGTTCCCCGCCGCCCGGCGCGGCCTGCTCGCCGAGGTAGGCGTGCTGCGGTGCGAACACCTTGAAGGCCGCGGTGCCGGACAGGGCGGGGAGCACCACGCGCGAGAACTCGAACGGCACGGGCGCGCCGAGCCGCCCGGGGGCGACGGTCAGGTACTCGCCGGCTCCCTCCAGGTTCTCCACGACGTACGACACTCTGCGGCTGAAGTTGGACAGCCGCCAGTAGTCCCCGGCCGCCTCCAACTGCCCGGCGCGGCGCGAGATCCCGGGGTCGGTCAGCATGATGCGCACTCCCGCCCCGCCGGACGTGCCGCGGCCGAAGTCGGCGATGTCCCCTGGCCCGAGATGGATCAGGTCGGGCCTGCCCGGGTCGTCCCCGCCGCACTGGGCGGGGCCGGGCAACTGCACGATGATGGTTTCCACGCGGACTCCCCCGCTGCCGACGCCCCCGATTTGGTCGCCAGGATTGTACGGGCGCCACTCCGCTCGCGCGGAGGCGGCAGGGCCCGCGTCAGCGGGCTGTTCGCGGACGCCGTGCGACGAACACGAACTCCCGTCCCGGCCGGTCGGGCGCGTCGCGCACGTCCTCCACGGCATAGCCCTGCGCGACGAGTTCCGACTCGACCTCGTCCCGCTCACGGAAGCGCAGTGTCGACTCCGACGTCAGCACCTGCCCGTCCGCGGCGAACACATAGGTCCAGCGGAACGTCACCAGCGGCCCGCGCACATCGAGCAGGTCGACCCAGGACTCGACGTCGCCCACACCGGGGACGTCCGTCACGGTGTACGTCGCCTCACGGTTCCACTCCTCCCAGGCACGGCGGGCCGGCACCCGCGTCTCGAACACGAAACGGCCGCCGGGCCGCAGGGCCGCACGGGCCCCTCGCAGGGTCCTCCGCCAGTCCTCGGGATCGACGACCGCCTGGGCGACGTTGCCCGTCATCGTGGCGAGGTCGGCCGTCAGGGGCGGGAGGGTCGTCGCATCACCGTGGATCCACCGCACCCGCTCGCCGCCCGGCTTGCCGCGGGCCACGTCCAGGGACGCGCCGGCGGGATCGACACCGACGACGTCGACGCCGCGTTCCGCCAGCAGCAGCGCGAACACGCCCGTGCCGCAGCCGATGTCGAGCACCCGGCGCGCCCCGAACTCCTCCGCCATGCGCAGGTACGGTTCGAGATCGGCGCGGTCGGGGTCGAGCGGGTCGTAGACCGCGGCGAGCCGCGGATGCCGGAAGCACTCGTCTGCCATGCGTCCGAAACTACTCAGCCCAGGCAGATGACGAGCAGGCAGAGTTCCTTGGAGTTGGAGTCGGAACCGGAGTTCGAGGGGGGCGTCGCGGCCGGGGTGGGGCTCGCCGTGGCCGGGGTCGTGTCGGGGGACGTGGCCTGCTGCGAGTCCTTGCCGGTGCCGGCCGCGGGCGGGGTCGTCCGCTGCTCGGTCACCGTCGACGTGGACTTTCCGGCGCCGCCGGTGACGGAGTCGACCGTGTCCGGGACGCTGGTCCTCGGCTGCGTCGTCCTGGGCAGCTCGCGGGGCGCTGCTGCCGCGTCCGTCCGCGGGTCCGCCGGTGTGCTGCGCGCAGTGGTGGCCCGGGGCTTCTCGCGCTGCGAGGTGCGGCCGGCGTGCGGCGGAGTGGTGGGCGTGGCCGCGGACCGCGCGGTGTCGCTCCGGGTGGACGTCGGTTCGGTGTACTCGGGCGCCTGACCGTCGGCGCCGCCCATGGTCCTGTCCCCGGGCGCCGCGGCCGACGGCACGCCGTTCGTCGAGTCACCCTTCATGGCGGCGACGGTGAGGCCGCCTCCGACGAGCGCGACGGCGGTCGCCACCACGGCCCGGCGCTGGTTCTTCTTCCAGCGGGCCATCTGACGGCGCCGCGCCGCGCGCCCCTGCTGCGGGGCCTGGTAGCCGTCGGTTCCGGTCACGGCCTCCGGGGCGTCGTGTCCGTCGGACGGGTCGGTGGCCGGGGGCTCGTGGCCGCCGGACGAGCTGAGCCCCAGGGGCTCGTGGCCGCCGGACGGGTGGGCGACGGGGCTCTCGGGGCGGCCGCCGGACGATCCGGTGTGTGCGAGGGGCAGCTCCCGCGTGCCGGCGCGGTTCGTGTCCCACACGCTGCCGTCGTCCCACACGTTCTCGGCGCGCCACGCACCGGAGGCGGCCGGGTACTCCCATGCGGCCGGGCCGGTACGGCCGTCGGCGGCGGGGTCGATGTCCGGGGCGTAGGCGCCGCACCCCGGGCAGACCAAGGCGCCGTTGAGGTGCCGACGGCACGAGGAGCAGTAGTCCATGTGTGGTCTTCCCGATCTGGCTGTGTCGGCGGCTCGCCCGCCGCGACCTGGTCACGTTCGCACGTGGGATCGAGCCGTAACGCTAACGAGACTTTGGAAGGGGGATGTGCAGCATGTGTGACACCCCTGAGCAGATCCTCGGGATCTCGCGTGCGCTGTAAGCGACTCGTGACTAAACGCGGCGAGCGTGGGCATCCTCGGGCCCCTGCCGCTCGACGCCACCCGGTCCCGGCCCGCCGAGCGGGATTCTCGCGCGCTCGTGCTCCCCAACTCGCCTGATTTTCCCGCGAACTGACGCACAACCCTTTGAGTGTCCGGCGGGTCACATCATGCAGGAGCAACCACTCGAAGAGTTGCAAGGGGGAAATATGCGATTCACCCGTTCCGTCCTGGCCGCGTCGGCTTTGGCGGCGCTGACCGTGGGAACCACGACCGCCCTGGCGTCACCCGCCTCCGCCGCGCCCAACACCACTCCGCAGAAGGTCTGCGGAAGCGCCTACAAGACCGTGAACTCGGCGGCCGTCGGCTCCCTGGGCACGGTCTACCTGACGTACAACGCCGCCAACGGAAAGAACTGCGTCACGACCATCCGCAACAGCCCCGGCACCGCCGTGGACATGTCCGCCTGGATCTCCGTGCCCGACACCGAGGAGTACGACGAGGACGCCGGGCGCTTCACGTCCTTCGCCGGACCGACCTACGTCTACGGCAAGGGCCACTGCGTCGACTGGGGCGGCAGCATCAAGAACGTGTACGTGCAGGTGTTCGGCTCCAACTGCGGCGCCTTGAAGGAACACCGGGTCACGTTCACCCGCTGACCGGGGCCTGACCATCCCGGACCGTTGAACCACCGTGAAACACCCCCTGCCGGGCCATCACGCTCCCGCCGCCGTCGCGCGGGAGCCGTGGTGGCCCGGTGCCGTTCCACGGGACACGGCCGAGCGGTCGCGGTCGTTCACGCCTCGCCGCGTACCTTCAGCACCACCTTGTTGAGCACCCACAGTCCGATGCCGATGGCCACCAGCACGCCCGCCCGGACGTAGACCTCCGCGGGCCGGTCGGACAGCGGGCTGGCCAGGATCAGGGCGGTGATCGCACCGAGCACCGGCAGGGCGGTCGGCGTACGGAAGTGCTGGTGCCCGACGCGGTCCCGGCGCAGGACGAGGACGGCGATGTTGACGACGGCGAAGACGCACAGCAGGAGGAAGGCCGTGGTGTCGCCGAGACCCTCGATCTCCCCGGTGGAGACCAGGCCGATGGCGAGGAGCGACACGAAGACGATGCCGACGACCGGGGTGCGGCGCCGGGGCAGTACGCGGCCCAGGGCACGCGGCAGGATGCGCTCGTTCGCCATGCCGTAGCAGAGGCGGGACGCCATCATGATGTTGATCAGTGCCGAGTTGGTGACCGCGAACAGCGCGATCAGGGCGAAGAGTTTGGGCGGGAAGTCGATCCCGCCGGCCTTGACGACCTCCAGCAACGGGCCGCTGGAGTCCTCCAGCACGCGGTAGTCGACGAGCAGCGAGGAAACGAGGGCGACCAGGACGTAGATGGTGCCGGTGACGGCGACGCCGATGAAGATGGCGCGCGGGAACGTCCGTACGGGATCCTTGGTCTCCTCCGCCATGTTGACGGAGTCCTCGAAGCCCACGAAGGCGAAGAAGCCCAGGGCCGTCGCCCCCAGCACGCTGGTGAGCAGCGCGTAACCGCTGCCCTCGGCCTGGAACTCGCCGAGCCGGGAGGGCTCGCCGTCACCGGTCAGGACGGCCCAGGCGCCGATCGTGAGGATGACGAGCAGGCCGGTCAGTTCGACCACGGTGAGGACCACGTTGGTCTTCACGGACTCCGACACGCCCCGCAGGTTCAGGGCCGCCAGGGCGAGGATGAACAGGATCGCGACGAGGGTGGGCGGAAGGAAGTCCGTGAACTCGGACAGGTAGTCGCCGCTGAACGCGCGGGCCGCCGCGCTCGCCGAGGACAGGCCCGAGCACATGACCATGAAGGCGACGATGAACGTCAGGAAGGGGACCTGGAACGCCTTTTGGGTGTAGAGCGCGGCTCCGGCCGCCTTCGGGTACTTGCCGACGAGTTCGACGTACGAGGCGGCTGTCAGGATGGCGACGACGAACCCGATGACGAACGGCAGCCACAGCGCCCCGCCGACCTTGCCGGCGACCTGACCGGTGGTGGCGTAGATGCCGGTGCCGAGGATGTCGCCGATGACGAACAGGATCAGGAGTCTGGGACCTATGGCACGCCGCAGCGGGGTGTCGTCCCCTCTGTCCGGCGCGGCGGCTGCATCCCTGTCGGTTGTGGACACGAAAGCTCCCTGAGGCGTTCGATGGACACGGACCGGAACACCGTCTCCCTGCCCGGTAGGCCGGGAGTGATGCCTCGCAGCCGCTACCGATGAGGACCCCTCCCCCATGCCCGTGCCCGCCGACCCGACAGTCCTGCATCCGATGCCCGAGCAGCCCCGGGTGGTACTGCTCAAGCCACTTGTGAAGTCCCCGCTGATCGAGGTCGGGGAGTACTCCTACTACGACGACCCGGACGACCCGACGGCGTTCGAGACGCGCAACGTGCTCTACCACTACGGGCCGGAGAAGCTGGTCATCGGCAGGTTCTGCGCGCTGGGCACCGGAGTGCGGTTCCTCATGAACGGCGCCAACCACCGCATGGACGGCCCCTCGACCTTCCCCTTCCCCACCATGGGCGGCTCCTGGGCCGAACACTTCGACCTGCTCACCGGCCTGCCCGACCGGGGGGACACCGTCGTCGGCCACGACGTCTGGTTCGGCCACGGCACGACGGTCATGCCCGGCGTGCGGATCGGGCACGGGGCGATCATCGCCTCCGGCGCCGTGGTCACCGGCGACGTGCCGGACTACGGCGTCGCCGGCGGCAACCCGGCCCGCCTCATCCGCACCCGCTACAGCGACGAGGACGTCGCCCGGCTGCTGGCGGTGGCCTGGTGGGACTGGCCGGCGGAGCACATCACCGAGCACGTGCGCACGATCATGTCGGGCAGCATCGCCGACCTGGAGGCCGCCCGGCCTCCTGCCTGAGGCGCCTTGGCGCGCGCCCTCATCGCGGGCCGCCCCGGGCCCGGTCGCGGAAGGCCGCCGGGGTCTCCCCGGACCGCTGCCGGGAGAAGCGGGCGAAGGCCGTGGGCCAGGGGAAGCCTCTGCACCCGAAGCACCCAGGTCCACGACCTGCCCGAGGCCGCCGAGTGGCTCACCCGGCTGCAGCGGCTCTCCGCCCGCCGCTGACCACCGATGCACCAACACCCGGAAAGGACACCGGACATGGCCGACCCGACCGCCACCGTCTGCCCCCACTGCGCCCACCAGAGCGCCGACCTGGTCTTCAGCTCCCCGTCCCGGGCGTCTGGGACGTGCTGCAGTGCCCGCAGTGCCTGTACATGTGGCGCACGAGCGAGCCCGACCGCCGCACCCGGCGCGACGCATACCCAAAGGGGTTCCGGATGACCGCCGAGGACATCCGCGACACTCCCGAGGTACCCGCCGCCCCACCGCTGAGAACGCCTTGGGCTCAGTTGGTGCGGTCGGACCAGCCCGGCGGGAGGTCTCCGGGGGCCGTGGAGACGACCGTGTCGTCGTCGGGGCCGACGTACTCGAAGAGGGTGATCTTGGCGAATTCCGGGACGACGTAGATCGGATAGGTCGGGCCCTCGTCGCGGTACTTGCGCATCTCGTCGAGGTGGTCGTTCTGGTAGAGGACAGTGCGTTCGCCGTGTTCCTCGACCCAGCGCGGGAAGAAGATCACGCCGTGCAGGCGGCGCTTGCCGGGCATGACGTTGACGGAGACCGACGTACCGGTGGGCTCGTTCCAGGAGATCTTGTAGTGGTCGTCGTCCAGTTGGACGAGGTCGACCGGCTGGTCCTTGACCCAGCGGCCGCCCACCATGCCGGAGTAAATCCGGTAGTCGATGGTGGTCGGGTTCTTCACGTACATCTCGTACTGCCAGCCGTTGGCGTAGGTGTAGATGAAGCGGTGGCCGACGATCCCGGCGAGCTCCTGCGCGGGGACAGGGTTCTCGACGGTGGTCACGTGTGCTCCGTTGCTGGCCATGGGGGTACCTCCTTGCTGCCGCGCGTGTCACTGCGGCGGACCGTACGAGTAGCCCCGTTCGCATAGGCTCAACATCGTTGCGGCGCGAGGGTTCGGAAGGCGGAGACATGAGGCGTGACGAGCTGATACGGCCGGTGCCCGAGCTGTTACGGAACCACGCCGAGATGGCCGGGCAGCGGGTCGCCTACTCCGACTCCGCGCGCAGCGTCACCTACGCCGAGCTGGAGCGGCGCACGCGCTCCCTGGCCGTCCACCTCACCCGGACGGGACTGCGGCGCGGCGACCGGGTCGCGATCTGTCTCGGCAACCGCGTGGAGACGGTGGAGAGCTGCCTCGCCGTCCTGCGGTCCGGGATGGTCGGCGTCCCGCTCAACCCGCGCTCCTCCGACGCCGAGTTGGCCCACTTCCTCCAGGACAGCGGCGCAGCGTTCGTCATCACCGACGCCGCGCACCTCGCACAACTGCGGCGCCTGGGACCGCCGTACGACGGCCTGGGCGCCCTGGTCACCGGGAGCGGACCGGTCCCGGACGGCGCCCGGTCGTTCCGGAAGGCGGCCGAGAGCGACGCCGAGAGCGACGAGGACGCGGAGATCGACACACTCGGCCTCGACGATCCGGCCTGGATGCTCTACACCTCCGGCACCACGCACCGGCCCAAGGGCGTGCTGTCCACGCAGCGGGCCGCGCTGTGGTCCGTGGCCGCCTGCTACGCGCCGGTCTTCGGTCTCTCGCCCGACGACCGGCTGCTCTGGCCGCTTCCGCTGTTCCACAGCTTCAGCCACTCGCTGGCGATCCTGGGCGTGACGGCCGTGGGCGCGAGCGCCCGGATCGCCGGTGACCTTCTGCCTCCGGGCGGTCTGCGGCAGGAGCTGCTCACCGCGCACGCGGGGCTCGGCGGGCCGTTCACCCTGCTGGCCGGTGTCCCCGCGACGTATCACCGGCTGCTCGGCCCGGGCGGCGAGGCCCCGCCGGCGTTGCGGCTGTGCCTCGTGGCCGGGGCGCCGAGTGGTCCCGCTCTGCGCGCGGCCGTGGAGGAGACCCTCGGGGCGCCGCTGCTGGACGCGTACGGCAGCACCGAGACCTGCGGCATGATCGCCGTCAACCGTCCCGACGGGCCGAGGGTCGACGGCTCCTGCGGCGCGCCCGTGCCGGGCGTGGACGTACGCGTCGTCGATCCGCGCAGCGGTGAGGACGTCCCGGACGGGGCCGAGGGCGAGGTCTGGGTGCGGGGGCCCGGCCTGATGACCGGGTACCACGAGCAGCCCGAGGCGACGGCCGCCGCGCTGCGGGACGGCTGGTACCGCACCGGCGACCTGGGCCGCCGCGTCGAGCACGGCCATCTCCGGCTCACCGGCCGGGTCAGCGAGCTGATCATCCGCGGCGGCGAGAACATCCACCCCACGGAGATCGAGCAGGCTCTGGCGCAGTGCACCGGCGTGTCCGAGGCCGTGGTCGTGGGGGTGCCGCACGACGTGCTCGGCGAGGTGCCGGTCGCCTTCGTCGTACCGGGTCCGGACGGGTTCGACGCACGGCAGGTGCTCGCCGAGTGCCGGACCCGGCTGGCCGACTACAAGGTGCCGGCCGAGATCCGCGAGATCATGGCCGTCCCGCGCACCGCGTCCGGCAAGATCGCCCGGCACGAGCTGACCGCCCCCGCTCCGGCCGCCCCGGCCGCGCCCGGCACCGCCCCGGCGGCCCTGCGCGAGCGGCTTCTGCCCCTCTCGCGCGGCGACCAGGAGCGCGCGTTGCGCGAGACGGTGCTCGCCGAAACGGCCGGGGTCTGCCGACGCGCACCGGGCGATCTGCCCGACGCGGACAGTCCGTTCACCGATCTCGGCATGACATCCGTCGGCGTCGTCGAACTGGTGGACCGGCTCGGCGCCCTGACCGGTCTGAGCCTGCCGTCGACGCTGGTCTTCGACCACCCGACGCCGGCCGCGGTGGCCCGGCATCTGCGCGGGGCGCTCTTCGAGGGCGGGCCCATGGCGCGCCCGCAGCCCTGCGGCGGAACGGACCGGTCTCCCGAGGACGATCCCGTCGTGATCGTCGCCATGGGCTGCCGGTATCCCGGTGACGTGAACTCTCCCGAGGACTTGTGGGAGTTGGTGTCACAGGGGCGGGACGCGATCTCGGAGTTCCCGGCCGACCGCGGCTGGGACCTGGACGCCCTGTACGACCCTGATCCCGACCGGATCGGCACGTCGTACACGCGACACGGCGGGTTCCTGCACCGGGCAGCGGAGTTCGACGCCGGGCTGTTCGGGATCTCGCCGCGCGAGGCGCTCGCGATGGATCCGCAGCAGCGGCTGCTCCTGGAGACGTCCTGGGAGGTGTGGGAGCGGGCCGGGATCGCCCCGGCGTCCGTGCGCGAGAGCGACACCGGCGTGTTCGTGGGCGTGATGTACGGCGACTACTCCGCCCGCTTCTCCCGCCCCCACGACCTGGAGGCGCACCTCGGTCTGGGCTCGGCGGGCAGCGTGGCCTCCGGGCGGATCTCCTACGTCTACGGTCTGCGCGGTCCCGCGATCACGGTAGACACCGCCTGCTCGTCCTCGCTGGTGGCATTGCACTGGGCGGCGCGGGCGCTGCGCTCGGGCGAGTGCTCGCTGGCGCTGGCCGGCGGGGTCACGGTGATGGCGACGCCCAAGCCATTCCTCGCCTTCAGCCGGCAGCGCGGGCTGTCGCCGGACGGGCGGTGCAAGTCGTTCTCGGCGGCGGCCGACGGTACGGCCTGGGGCGAGGGCGTGGGACTCGTCCTGCTGGAGCGGTTGTCCGACGCGCGACGCAACGGCCATCCGGTCCTGGCCGTGCTCCGCGGCTCCGCCGTGAACTCCGACGGCGCCTCCAACGGGCTCGCCGCGCCCCACGGCCCGGCACAGCGACGGCTGATCACGCGGGCGCTGGCGGACGCGGGGCTGCGCGCCGGTGACGTGGACGCGGTGGAGGCCCACGGTACGGGCACCCGGCTGGGCGACCCCATCGAGGCGCAGGCCCTGCTGGCCACGTACGGACAGGGCCGCGAGCGGCCGCTGTGGCTCGGGTCGGTCAAGTCCAACCTCGGGCACACGCAGGCGGCTGCCGGAGTCGCCGGCGTCATCAAGATGGTGCAGGCCCTGCGGCACGGCGAACTGCCCCGGACCCTGCACGCCGGCTCGCCCACGCCGCACGTCGACTGGTCCGCCGGCCGCGTGGAACTGCTGACCGCGCCCCGGCCCTGGCCGGTCTCGGACCGGCCCCGGCGTGCGGGGGTCTCGGCCTTCGGGATCGGCGGGACCAACGCGCATGTGATTCTGGAGGAGGCGCCGGAGGAGGAGACGGCTGTCTCCCGGGAGGCAGCCGCGGCGCCGCCCGGTCCCGGGCTGCTCGCCACCGCCGTTCCGTGGCTGCTCTCCGCCGCCGACGAGACCGCCCTGCGCACCCAGGCCCGACGGCTGGCGGACGAGGCGGCGAACCGGCCGGGCCTGTCACCTGCCGACATCGCCCACTCGCTGGCGGTGTCGCGCTCGGCCCTCCCCCACCGCGCGTTCGTGCCGGCCGGTGACCGCGCCCGGATGCTGGACGAGCTGGGCGCTTTCGCGCGGGGCCGGGACACCCCGGGAGTCGTCCGAGGACTGGCCGACCAGGAGATCCGCACGGCCTTCCTGTTCACCGGGCAAGGCGCCCAGCGCCCCCGGATGGGCGCCGAACTGCGCGCCGCCTTCCCCGTCTTCGCCGACGCCTTCGACGAGGTCTGCAGGTACCTGGACGACCGTCTCCCCCAGCCGTTGAGCGCCGTGCTGTCCGCAGAGCCGGGCTCGCCGGAAGCGGCTCTGGTGGACCGTACGGACTTCACCCAGGCCGGCCTGTTCGCCTTCGAAGTGGCGCTGTTCCGGCTGCTGGAGTCCTGGGGCGTGCGGGCCGACCGGCTTGTGGGCCACTCCGTCGGCGAGTTGGCGGCCGCGCATGTCGCCGGCGTGCTCGATCTGCCGGACGCCGCGACACTCGTCGCCGCGCGCGGCCGGCTGATGCAGGCCTTGCCCGACGGCGGTGCGATGGTGGCGCTGGACGCGACCGAGGAGGAAGTCGCCGCAGCGCTGCCGGGGTTGGAGGCGCTGGTGGCCGTCGCCTCCGTCAACGGGCCCCGTGCGGTGGTGATCTCCGGGGAACGGGACGCCGTGCTCGCGATCGCTGCCGGCTTCGAGGCACGCGGCCGCAGGGCCGTCCGGCTGCGCGTGAGTCACGCCTTCCACTCGCCCCTGGTGACGCCGATGCTCGACGCTTTCCTGGTCGTGGCAAGCGAGTTGACCTTCCGCCCGCCGCGCATTCCCATCGTCTCCACCGTGACGGGCCGGCTCGCCGATCCCGCAGAACTTTGCTCGCCCGAATACTGGGCGCGGCACGCCCGGCTGCCCGTGCGCTTCGCCGACGCCGTGCGCCGGCTCGCGCACGACGGGGTGTCCGCCTACCTGGAACTCGGTCCCGGGCCCGTACTCACCGCGGCGGCCACCGACTGCCTGACCGACGCGCCCACGAGCGGCCCCGTTCTCGCCGTGGCCACCCGTGGCGGTGCCTACGAACCGGAGACACTCCTGTCGGCCGTGGCGCGCCTGCATGTGGCCGGGGCCCCCGTCGACTGGGCGGCGGTGTACGCGGGTTCCGGCGCGCGCCGCGTGGATCTGCCGACGTACGCCTTCCGGCGGCAGCGGTACTGGCTGGACGCGCCGCGCCCGGCGACGCCCGGCGCCGGGGCCCTGCTGGGGCCCGCCTTCCCGGTGCCGGACACCGACCGGACGGTGCTGACGGGGCTGTTGTCCCTCGCGACTCAGCCGTGGCTCGCGGACCATGTCGTCGCCGGGAGGGTCGTCGTGCCGGCGACGGTGTTCGTGGAGATGGCCTTGCGAGCGTGCGAGGAGGTGGGCTGCGGGACGGTGGACGAACTCGTGATGCTGTCGCCCGTCGTCCTGTCCGGTTCCGCGGGGGTGCGGGTCCAGGTCGTGGTGGGAGCGCGGGACGACGGCTCGGGCCGGCGGCCGGTCGACGTCTACTCGCGATCGGATGAGACGGGGCCACAGGAGTCCGTGGCTGCATGGACCCGGAATGTCTCCGGGCAGCTCGGTCGGGTCCGCGCTCCCGGGGAGGTGCCGGCCCAGTGGCCGCCCCAGGGCGCCGAGGCGGTGGAGCTCACA
The DNA here is from genome assembly GCF_040613735.1 of Streptomyces sp. NPDC006235. Taxonomy (NCBI): domain Bacteria; kingdom Bacillati; phylum Actinomycetota; class Actinomycetes; order Kitasatosporales; family Streptomycetaceae; genus Streptomyces; species Streptomyces sp. NPDC006235. The sequence continues at coordinate 113,044 of NZ_JBEXSR010000018.1, read as the reverse complement.
GGTGCGTACGCCGCCCTCGCCGACGCCGGGCTCGCCTACGGGCCTGCCTTCCAGGGGGTCGACGCGGTGTGGAGGCGCGGCGACGACGTCTTCGCGCAGGTCCGGCTGCCCGCGTCGCACGCGCCGGAAGCGGACCGCTTCGGACTCCACCCGGCGCTGTTCGACGCGGCCTTGCACGCGCCACTGCTGGCCGAGTCCCCCGGCACGAGCCCGGTCCGGGTGCCGTTCGCGTGGAGCGGAGTGAGCCTGCACGCCTCGGGGACCACGGAGTTGCGGGTCAGGCTGACGCCGACGGGTCCGGACACGGTTTCGCTGACCCTGGCCGACCCGTCCGGCCGGCTCGTGGCACGCGTGGACTCGCTGACCAGCAGGGAACTCCCGACCGACCGGGCAGACGGGGCCGACATGACGGACGGCCTCGTAGGAAGGGCCCTGCTGCGCCCCGAGTGGGACGTCCTCGCCGTCTCCGGGGACGCCGAACAGCGCCCCTGGGCCGTGCGGGGGCCGGACGAGCTGAACCTCGCCGACCACCTGCCCGGCGGCACGGATTGCGAAGTCGTCGCCGTCACAGCCGTCGCCCGCGCGACCGGCCCCGATCCGCTGTCGGCCACGCACGAGTTGACGAGGCGCGTCCTCAAAGCGCTGCAGGACTGGCAGGACGACCCGGGCACGGCGGGCTCACGGCTGGTCGTGGTCACCCAGGACGCCACCGGTCGGGTGCCGGACCTGGCGGGTGCGGCGGTCTGGGGGCTGGTGCGCGCTGCGCAGTCGGAGCTGCCCGGTCGTGTCGTCCTGGTGGATGTCGACGGGCGGCCCGAGTCCCTGCGGATGCTGCCGTCGGCCGTCGCCACCGGTGAGTCCCAACTCCGGGTGCAGGGCGGCCAGGTGACGGTTCCGCGGCTGGCTGCGGCCCGTGGTGCATCGGCACCGGTGGCCCTCGGCGGCCCGGACGGTACCGTGCTGATCACCGGAGGCACCGGCGCGCTGGGCGCGGAGCTGGCTCGTCACCTGGTCGCCGAACACGGCGTACGGCATCTGCTGCTGACCGGTCGCCGTGGGCCGCAGGCACCCGGAGCAGCAGAACTTCGCAACGAACTGGAGGAGTTGGGAGCCCGGGTCGGCATCGTCGCCTGCGACGCGGCCGACCGTGCCGCGCTGGGCGAGGTGGTCAAGCGCTGCGAGCCGCCGCTGACCGCTGTGGTGCACGCCGCCGGGGTTCTCGACGACGGCGTGCTGGACTCGCTGACCCCCGAGCGGATGGCGGCCGTGCTGCGGCCGAAGGCCGACGCGGCCTGGCATCTGCACGAACTGACCCGGGTCATGGGGCTTTCCGCGTTCGTCCTGTTCTCCTCCGTCTCCGGGCTGCTGGGCCGGGCGGGACAGGGCAATTACGCGGCCGCGAACTCGTTCCTCGACGCCCTCGCCCTTCGCCGCGCCGCCGAGGGGCTGCCGGCCGTCTCGCTGGCGTGGGGCCCGTGGGAGCACGCCGGGGGCATGGCGGCGGGGCAGCCCCCGCAGCGCCCATCGGCACGTGAGGTGGTGATGCCGTTGTCCACGCGGCAGGGCCTGGCCCTGTTCGACGCCGCTCTGCGCTCGACGGAGCCGGTCCTGGCACCGGTCCTGCTGGAGCGGGCGGCGCTTCGGTCCGACGGGATCGGCGCGGGGCACCTGCCACCGCCGTTGTTCGGACTCCTCCGGCAGAACGGGCCGACTGCCGCGGCGACGGCCTCGGGCTCCTCCGGCTGTCCCGGGTCCCCCGGCCAGATGCTGAAGCCGGGGGCCTGGCGGAAGCGGCTGGCCCCGCTGTCCTCCGGCGAACGGGAGCCGGTGCTCGTGGAGTTGCTGCGGGCCGACGTGGCCGCGGTGCTCGGCTATCCGGACGCCGACGCGCTCCCGGCCGGCAAGTCCCTCGCCGACCTGGGGTTCGACTCCCTCACCGCCGTGCAGATCCGCAACCGGCTGAGCATGGCGCTGAAGCTCCGGCTGTCGGCCGCGGTGGTGTTCGAGCACCGTACGGCCGAGGAACTGGCACGCCACCTGCTGGGCCTGCTGGACGGCGAACCGGCCGCGGCAGCCGCTCCCGAGGCCTCGGGAGCCGCCGACGCCGCAGGGGCCGCTGACGCCGGAGAGAGCGCGGGGCCCACGCGGCCCGAGCGGTCGGCGTACACCCTCTCCTCGCTCTTCCGGACGGTCAGCGCCGCCGGACAACCGGTGGCGGCGATGCATCTGCTCGTCACCGCGTCCTGGGCGCTGCCCACCTTCACGGCCGACCGGGGCCGCGATCACGCGCTGCCCCCGATCCGTCGCTCCCCCGGCCGCTCCGGTTCCGGAGGGCCGACGGTCGTCTACTTCCCGGCCTACCATCCGTCGCTCGCGTCGGACGGCGGGGACTTCCCTCGCTTCCACCGCGCCTTCCAGGACGATCTGCAGGCCCTGGAGGCCCTGGAGGTCCTGGAATTCCCGCATCCCGGGATCGGCGCCGGTGCGGCCGTGCCGCAGGACCGTGACGCGCTGGCGCGTACGCAGGCCGAGAGCGTGCTGCGGCACGTCGGGGACAGGCCCTTCGTGATCGTGGGACGGTCGGCCGGCGGCAACGTCGCGCACGTGGTGGCACACGAACTGGAGAACGGGGGCCGGGCACCGGCGGGCCTGGTGCTGCTGGACACGTACCACGTCACGCCCGACAACAGCGGCAAGGACTGGCTGCTGTCCCTCGGCGCCCCGCCGCCGCGGGAACGCTCCGTGCAGGACACCACCGGTCAGCCCCTCGTCACCGGGGACGACGACAGCGCCCTGGCCGCGATCGGCGCCTACAACCGGATCTTTCTCGGCTGGGACCCCGAGCCGGTCGCCACGCCCACGCTCCTCGTACGCGCGCTGCGGCCCACGCCCGCCATGGCGGCCTCCGCCGACGCGGACGACTGGCGGACGTCCTGGCCAACGGCGCACGACGTCGTGGACGTCCCCGGAAACCACCTGACGATGATGCGGGAAGAGGCGGAGACGACCGTGTCGGCGATCCGCACCTGGATCGACGCGCGAACGGCGAAGGGAGACCGATGAGTTCCGCCCAGCACCCGCAGGACTTCGACGTCATCGTGGTCGGCGGCGGCCCGGCCGGGGCCACCGTCTCGGCGGCCGTCGCCCTGCGCGGTCATCGCGTCCTCCTCGTCGAGAAGGAGACCTTCCCCCGGTACCAGATCGGCGAGTCCCTGCTGCCCTCCACGGTGCACGGCGTGTGCCGGATCCTCGGCGTCGAGGACGAGATGGCGCGTGCGGGCTTCAAGCCGAAGCGCGGCGGCACGTTCCGGTGGGGCCGCAACCCGGACCCCTGGCAGTTCTCCTTCGCGCTGTCGCCCCGGCTGGCCGACCCGACCTCGTTCGCCTACCAGGTCGAGCGGTCACGGTTCGACGCGATCCTCCTGGACAACGCCCGCCGCGTCGGCGTCGACGTACGGGAAGGCTGCCGGGTGACCGGCGTGCTCGCCGACGAGGAGCGAGTCCGCGGGGTGCGCTGGACCGGGCCCGGCGGCGAGGTCCGCGAGGCCGCCGCCCGGTATGTCGTGGACGCCTCCGGCAACGGCAGCAGGATCCACGCGCACGTCGGCGGAAAGCGGATCCACTCCGACTTCTTCCGCAACATCGCGGTGTTCGGCTACTTCGCCGGCGGCGCGCGGCTCCCGGCGCCGAACGACGGCAACATCTTCTGCGCCGCCTTCGACGAGGGCTGGCTCTGGTACATCCCGCTCCGGGACGACCTGACCAGCGTCGGAGCCGTGGTGGCCCGCGAGAACGCCGAGGCCGTCCAGCGGGACCCGGCGACCGCCTGGCGCCGCATGATCGACGCCTGCCCGGAGGTACGCGGCTTCCTCGACGGCGTCCCGCAGGCCACGGAGCGGCCCTACGACCAGGTCCGCGTCCGCAAGGACTGGTCGTACTGGAAGGCCCGGCTGTGGCGGCCCGGCATGGCACTCGTCGGGGACGCGGCGTGCTTCGTCGATCCGGTGCTGTCCAGCGGAGTCCACCTCGCGACCTACGGCGGGCTGCTCGCGGCCCGGTCCATCAACGGCTGCCTCGCCGGAAACCCGGACGAGACGCGTCTGTTCGCCGAGTTCGAGGCCCGCTACCGGCACGAGTACGGCCTGTTCCACGAGTTCCTCGTCTCCTTCTACGATCTGCACCAGGACGAGCGGTCGTACTTCTGGAAGGCGCGCAAGGTCACCAGCGTCGGCACGACGGAACTCGAGGCGTTCGTCGAGCTGGTGGGCGGCCTGGCGTCCGGCGACGCGTCGCTCACGGGAGCCGGGCCGGCGGGTGAACGGCTCACCGCGGCCGCCGGTGACTTCGAGCGAGCCGTACGCCGCCTCCCCGACGCCGACGACCTGCGCAATCCCCTCTACGAGTCCGAGACGTTCCGGCAGGTGTTCCAGGAGGGAACCGTCCTGCAGGAACGGGGCCTGTTCGGCGGCCCGTTGGAGGCCGAGGCACCGCTGCGCCCCGGCGGTCTGGTCGCGTCGCAGGACGGGCTGGCCTGGGTCGAGCCCGGGGCGTAGGCCACTCGTGTGCGCCCTGTCCGGCCGGACGGCCGCCCGCACGGCGCCCCTGGCCCTCCCTCTCATCCCAGTAGGCCTGTTTTGTGCCTGTCCTCGTCCGCCCCGTCCCGACACACTGGCGTCCCGGACCGGACCGACCGAGGTCCGGGCCCGTCCAAGAAGGGGGAAGGACGCATGAGGTTACGCATGCTGCTCGCCGGGGGTGCCGCCACCGTCGCAGCTCTCGGCCTGATGACCGCGCCGTCGAGCGCGGCGCACCAGGAGTCGACCGGCCTGCAGTTCGGGCGGTCGGCGCAGGCCTGGGAGTGTCCGCAGGGGTACGTCTGCTTCTACTCGGGCGCCGACGGGACCGGCTCCTGGTGCAGGTCGGAATCGTCGATCTCCGACTCGAGCTGTGGCACTCGCCGCTCGTTCTTCAACAACGGCTACGCCTCTCCCGGCCAGGATCACGTGCGTGTGTACAACAACGCCAACTACTCGGGCACCATGCACGGGTGCCTGCACTACGGATGGGCCGAAGGGCGCGGCAACTTCGCCGGCGCCGTGAACATCGGCTCCTACCGGTGGGGAGGCGAGTGCTGATCGCTCGGTGACACCCGTTCCGGCGGCCGTCGTCCTGGAGTGCACGGCCCTGGGTCGGCGGGGCGGTGGCCGGTCCTCGGGACCTGGGGTGATGTAGGTTTCGGCAACGGAATCGTCGCGCGGGAGGCGCCCGCCCATGCATACGCCGCCACGGCCCCCTGGAGCGGAGCGGACTGACGGATCAGCCATCCGGATCGGTGCTCTCGTTCCGCTGACCCGGCCTGGGTGGGTCGAGGCGGGCCGGCACCTGCTCGCCGGGCTGGAACTTGCCGTGGGCGAGGTCAACGGCGCGGGCGGGATCGCCGGAAGGCCGCTGGAGCTGGTGGTCCGGGACACCGCGGCTGATCCGCGGAGGGCTTCGGCCGCCGTGGACGAGTTGGCCGGCCTGGGCGTGGCCGCCCTGGCCGGGGAGTATCACAGCGTCGTCGCTCGTGCCGCTGCCGCCCGGGCGGACGCGCTCGGGCTGCCGTTCCTCTGCTCGTCAGCGGTACTCGACGCGCTCACCGAACAGCCGACGCAGTGGGTCGCGCGCCTCTCCCCGCCGCAGTCCCGGGGCTGGCAGGTCTACGCGGACTTCCTCCTCGGCGCGGGCCACAGCCGCATCGCCGTAGCCGCCCAGCCGAGTGTCTACTGGGCGTCCGGCATCCGCATTCTGCGGGACCACCTCACTCCGCGCGGCGGCACCGTCATCGAGCTCGACGCGGGCGGGCTCACCCCCGCGGCCCTGAGCGACGAACTCGTCGACCACCGCGCGACAGCCCTCCTCCTTCTGGTCGGCCACCCGGAACCGGCCGTGCCCATCGTCCGGTCCGTCCGCCGCGACCAGCGCCTCGCCGGGATCATGATCGGCGCCCCGGCCGGGCAGCCGGAGTTCACGGAATGGGCGACACTACTGGGCGCCGAAGGCGCCGCGATCCCGTTCCTGCGCTACCGGCCCGAGCACCTCGGCCCACTCGGCACCCGAGTCGAGACGGCCCTCCGCGAACACCTGGCCGAAGCACCCTCCTTCGTGGCCTTCGAGGGCTACGACACGATCACCGTCCTCACCGACCTGCTGCGCACGCACGGCACGGACCGGGTGCGCACGGCCGAATCCTGGCAGCGCGTGGACGTGGCAGGCACGCGCGGCCGGATCCGGTTCTCCCGCGTGCCGGGCATCAACGTGTGGCAATGGACCGCGCCACCGATCCAGGTCGTCGACCGAGACCCGACGCATCCGGATCGCTTCCGGCTGCTGTGAACTGCCTCAGGCCTCGTCCGCCCTGGTCAGGGCTTCGGTGATCATGCGGGTGGCGAAGTCGCGGTCGTCGGTGAGGCGGTTGATGTGCTCCGCGAGGAGGAAGGCGGTGGCTTCCAGGGGATTCATCTCGTCCATGGTCCAGTCCCCGTACTGCTTGCGCCACAGGCTGGGGCTCAGGCCGGTGCCGGCCGCGACGAGCAGTCCGGCCATGGTGGGGATGGCCTCGGGACGGACGCTTCTGGGCATCATGCGCATCGTGGCGACGAGGTTGGGCACGACGCACTCGATGACGTCCTTGTCGTGGTCCTCGTAGGCCATCCGCAGCCACTGCATGAACATGTAGATGAGCGTGCACGCGCCGTCGAGGATGTCGTCGACCCCGCGCGGCCCCAGGGACACGGCGAACTGCTCGGTCAGCGCTTGTTGTTCGGCGTCGGTCCCGGACCTGCCGTCGTAGACGGCCTTGAGCCGGGAGTCGATCATCATGAGTGCCGCGCCCACATCTCCGGCGGGAGCGTGCTCGGGGTCGCAGGGCGATGACACAGGTTTCCTCCTCGGTTGACCGAGAGCGGCGCGGCGTGTTCGTACAGTAGCCCTCCTTCAACAGTCGCGTGGGGCCACCAGGCCGGATTCGTAGGCGAGGACCACGAGTTGGGCGCGGTCACGGGCGTGGAGCTTGGTCATGGCCCGGTTGATGTGGGTTTTCGCGGTGAGGGGGCTGATCACCAGACGGTCGGCGATCTCGTCGTTGGACAGGCCCCGCGCGACCAGGACGACGGCCTCGCGTTCGCGGCCGGTCAACTCCTCCAGCGCCCCACCGGTGTGGCTGGGGAGCGGCTGGGTGACGTACCGGTTGATCAGCTTGCGGGTGATCGAGGGGGCGAGCAGGGCGTCGCCGCGCGCCGCGACGCGTACGGCGTGCAGGAAGTCCTCCGGCACGATGTCCTTGACAAGGAATCCGGCGGCGCCGGCGCGCAGCGCGTCGAACACGTACTCGTCGAGGCCGTAGTTGGTCAGGATGACGACGTGCACCCCGGCCAGGGCCGGGTCCGCGGCGATGCGCCGGGTCGCCTCGATGCCGTCGACGACGGGCATCTGGATGTCGACGAGCGCGACGTCGGGCAGGTGCTTCCGGGCGAGCTCCAGGCCCGCGCCGCCGTCGGCGGCCTCCGCCACCACCTCGATGTCGTCCTCCAGGTCGAGGAGCGCGCGGAATCCGCTGCGGATGAGCGGCTGGTCGTCGACGAGCAGGACTCGGATCATGACGCCCCGTCCAGGGGCAGTTCGGCCTGGACGGTGAAACCGCCCTCGCCGCGCGGCTCCGCCCGCAGCCGGCCGCCGAGGGCGGTGACGCGCTCGCGCATGCCCTGCAGCCCGACGCCGGGTGTCGGCGCGAGAGCGGGTGTGGCCTTGCCGTCGTCGTCTATGCGGAGGGCGAGGGCGTCCGGACGGCAGTCGATGCGGACCGAGGCCGTGCCGGCGTCCGCGTGCCGGGCGATGTTGGTCAGCGACTCCTGAACGATCCGGTAGACGGTCCGGCCCACGGCGGCCGGCACCTCGTGCCGCTGCCCCTCGATCGTCAGGGTCGCCTTCAGACCGGTTCTGCCGGCCCGTTCCACCAGGTCGGGCACGTCGTCGAGTCCGCGCGGCGGGGTCGTGTCGTCGTCACGCAGCGCCTCCAGCGTCACGCGCAACTCCCGGGCCGCCTCGCGGCCGGCCTCCCGGATCGCCAGCAGGGCCTCCGACACCTCTTCGCCTCGTCTGCCGGCCACATGGACGGCCGCGTCGGCCTGCACCTTGATGACCGAGATCTGATGGGTCAGGGAATCGTGCAGTTCCCGTGCGATGCGCAGCCGTTCCTCGTCGGCGCGGCGTCGCGCGGTCTCCTCCCGGGTGCGTTCGGCCTCGTCCGCCCGCCGCTCGGCCTGCCGCAGCGCCTCTCCCGCGGCGCCGGCGGCGATCAGCCAGGCGATCTCGAGGGCGCCCCGGGCCTGCGCGAACGCCTCACCCGTGTCGTGGAGGCCGGAGGCGAGAGCCGCGAGAGGGAGAGCGGCCAGCACGGTCAGGCTCGCGGCAACGGCGGCGCCCCGGTGTCCCGCCCGCACGGCCGCGTACACCGCGAACAGGTAGGCGACGGCGGGCACATCGAAGCCGGCCGCCTGATACGCCACCGCGCACACCCCGGTGACGGCCAGGACGGCGACCGGAGCCCGGCGGCGCGCGGCCAGTGCCAGCCCGCCGGCGGTCAGCAGCGCGTACCCGAGCACGTCCTGGTCCGTGGCCGAGGGGCGCCCGGACACTCCCGTGACCAGCAGCGCCCCCGCCACGCCCACGGCGATGACCCAGTCTCCGACAAGGGCCCGTACGCGGGTCCCACCTGCACTCATGCGCGCACCCTAACCGGCCGCCGCCCCGGGCGAGTCCGCCTCGCGGGCGAGGGGCCGGCTACCGCACACGCAGTACGTGGGCAGTTCCTGCGGCTTTCGCGGTAGGCCGCTGCGGCGTCGGCGGCAGCGCGAAGTGTCCGCGTCCGCCGGACGACGGGGGCCGGCCCGGGCGGACATGCTCGGGTGACACTCCGTCATCGTGTGACACCCCGTCATAGGAAGAGAAGGAGCATCTCGATGTCCGCTCACCACCTGTTCGCCGCCGGCGTCTTCGACTTCGGCCTCGGGCGTCTCGGAGCCACCACGGGCGCGCTGCTGGGGCTGGCCGGCCTCGTCATCGCCGGGCTGGCCCTGGCCCGCCCGGCCGGCCGTATCGGCTCCGTCAATCCGTCTCTCGTGGCCGGGGCGGCCATGGTGGCGGGGCTGATCGGCTTGGCCCTCGGCGGGCTGGTCGCGGCCACCGCCGACGGCGGTCTCGGCACCGGCAACGGGCTGGGCGGGGCCTATGTGGCGATGGGGGTGGGGCTCGGCGCCACGGTCCTAGGCCGGCTGGTCCTGGCCCGGGCGCGCCGCACCGGAGCGGACACGAGCGTACGTCCGGGTTCCTGACGATTACGGTCGGTGCATCGGTGGTTCGCACTTCAGAGGGCAGAGGGCTCGTATGGACGTTCGACAGCTGGAGTACTTCCTTGCGATCGTTGATCGTGGGGGGTTCAACCGTGCGGCCTCGGCTCTGTACGTGTCGCAGCCGTCGCTGTCGCAGGCCGTGCGGGCACTGGAGCGTGATCTCGGCTCCGAGCTGTTCCATCGCATCGGGCGCAGGGCAGTCCTGACGGAGGCCGGAAGGGCCCTGATCGAGCCGGCCCGGGAGGCCGTGCGGAGTCTGGAGACGGCACGGGCCAGTGTCGCGGCGGTGCATGAGCTGCGTGAGGGGCGCCTGGATGTGGCGTCGATGCCGTCGCAGGCGGTGGAGCCGCTGACGACCTTGGTGAGTGCCTTCAGCCACCGGTACCCCGGCGTCTCGGTGGCCATCAAGGCGGCGTTCACGTCGCGTGATGTGATCGACATGGTGCGCACGGGTGCCGTGGAGTTGGGACTCCTGGCGTCCGCCGGTCCGGTCTCCGACAAGGAGGTCTTCTCCCATGCGCTGGGGCGGCAGCGCTTTGTGCTGGTGGTGCCGGGCGACGGTCCCTTCGCTGATCGGACGGCGGTGGAGTGGCGGGAACTCGCGGGACAGCGGCTGATCGTCGGGCAGCCTGGTACCGGGATGCGCGCCTACGTCGACGCGCTGCGGGAGCAGGGCATCGAGTTCACCGTCGCCGCCGAGACCGAGCACCGCGTGTCGCTCATGCCCCTGGTTCTGGCCGGGGTCGGGCTCGCGGTGGTCACGGATTCCTGGCGGGACGTCGCCCGGCGACTGGGCGCCCGCGTCCTGGACATCGAGCCGGAGACCACCTTGGACATCGCCCTCGTCGGCCGCCGCGGCAGCCTGTCGCCCGCGGCCGCCGCGTTCGTCACGGCCGCCACCTCGGCCGCCGACAGCACCGCTTAGATCAAGCCGGTCAGGAGTGCAGCCCCGTCAGGGACAGGAACTCGGCGCGTGAGCGGGCGTCGTGGCGGAGTGTGCCGAGGAGGGTGGAGGTGAGCGTGCTGGAGCCCGTGGCCTGGACACCGCGCAGGGTCATGCAGCTGTGCTCGGCTTCGATGACGACGCCGACGCCCTTGGGTTCGAGATGGGCCTGGAGCCAGTCGGCGACCTGCTTGGTCAGGCGTTCCTGGACCTGGGGCCGGCAGGCGAAGTGCTCGACCACGCGGGCCAGTTTGGACAGGCCGAGGATGCGGTGGCCGGGGAGATAGCCGACGTGGGCGGTGCCGGTGAAGGGCAGCAGATGGTGCTCGCAGACCGAGCGCACCGGGATGCTGCGGGCCAGCACGAGTTCGTCGTAGCCCTCGTCGTTGGGGAAGGTCGTCAGGTCGAAGGGGCGGGGGCTGAACAGTTCGGCGTAGGCGCGGGCCATGCGGCCCGGTGTGCCGTGCAGGCTCTCGGTGCTGGTGTCGATGCCGAGTGCGGCGAGGAAGCGTGCGGCGGCGCGTTCGGCTTCGGCCAGGTCTATGCCGTCGGTGTCGTGAACGACGCGCAGGGGGGTGGGGGCGGGTGCCGCCGTCTGCGGGCGGGGGATGCTCGCGGAGGGGGCGGGCAGGTCGGCGGTGCCCGATGGGTGGCTGCCCGATGCGTGGCTGTTGATCGGTCCGGCGAGATCCATGACGTGCCTCTCGTGTGACGGGGAAGGGGGCTGGCGGGCGGCGAGTGGTGCGTCAGGGACTCGCGGTCGGGGGCGGTGCGGAAGCCGGCTCCAGACGGACGCAGCAGTGACCGGGGCTGGGCGCCAGGCGGGCGTGGAGACTGCTGTCCTCGAGACCGTCGAGGACACCCCGGAGCAGGTGGAGGTTCATGCCGCACACCGTCTGGGTGTGTTCGCGGGCGAGCGCGTGGAAGGGGCAGTTGCCCAGCACGATCGCGTCGCCGTCGAGGCGGGGCTCGAACCCGTACCGCTCCAGGAGGTCGAACACCCCTGGGCCGCCCTGTGCGGCGAGCCGGCCGCCGAGACGGTGGGCCTTGCGGTGCAGGACGGCGCGGACCGGTTCGCCCGTGGCCTCGGATTCCTCCAGGGCCTGCGCGAGGAGCCGTCCGGCCAGCTCGTAGTGCCGCTCGGGCAGGCTGACGGTGACCTGCTTGGCGGAGCGCTTGTAGAGCTTGGCCGGCCTGCCCGCTCCCGGGCCGGTGCGGCCGCTGCGGCGTTCGTAGACGACGTCGAGGAGTGCCTCGTCGGCCAGGCGGTCCAGGTGGAAGGCCGCGGTCTGGCGCGCCAGGCCGAGTGCGGCGGCGGCCTCGTCGCGGCTGACCGGCCCCGGCTGGCGCACGACGTGGTCGTAGAGGCGCCTGCGGGTCGGCTCGTCCAGGGCGGCGACGGCGGAGACGTTCGGGTGGGGTGCTTCTTTCGGGTGGTCCACGAACACCAGTGTAAAACCCATGGGCATTGACTAAAGAAGCCGCCCGCGCTTCTATTGTCAGTGAGAGTTGTCGATAGAAGGAACGGTGCGCCATGACGTCCGCAACCCACCCCTCCCCGTCCGTCGCGTCCCGGCGGGCCGCGCTCGGCGACCCCGGCTACCAGGCGTTCGTCATCCTGCGCGTCGGGTTCACCGTGGCACCGATCCTGTTCGGGCTGGACAAGTTCACCAACCTGCTCGTCGACTGGCCCGCGTACCTCGCGCCGTGGATCGACGACATCGTGCCCGGCAGCGCCCAGGCCGCCATGTACGCCGTCGGTGCCGTCGAGATCGTCGCCGGTCTCGCCGTCGCTCTCGCCCCGCGCTTGGGGGCCTGGCTGGTGGCCGGCTGGCTGGCCGGCATCATCGTCAACCTGCTGACCATCCCGGACTACTACGACATCGCGCTGCGCGACTTCGGCCTCCTGCTCGGCGCGGTCGCCCTCGCCCGGCTCGCCCAGCGCTACCACGGCGAGCGGCAGCCGCACTGACACGGCGGCGCGGACGGACGGGGGAAGGCGGGTGAGCGTCAAGCGGCTCACCCGCCTCACCCGCGTCCGGCCCCCCGACCGGGTCAGGTGCGGACGGACGGCTGCCGGGGCGGGGTGCGGTGGTGGAGCCGGATCGCCACCGGGGCGGCGGTGAGGACGGAGGAGTACGTACCGACCACGAGGCCGATGAGCAGGGCCAGCGCGAAGTCGGTGAGCGAAGACCCGCCGAGCACGGCGAGGGCGGTGAGGATGAACGCGGCGCCCAGACCCGTGTTCACGGTCCGGGGCAGGGTCTGCACGACGGCCCGGTCGGTGAGGTCGGGCAGCGGCACCCCGGGGGTCCGTCGGGCGAGTTCCCTGATGCGGTCGAAGAGGACCACGGAGTCGTTGACCGAGTAGCCGATGACGGTGAGCAGGGCCGCCAGGAACACCCCGTCGACAGGCCTGCCGAGCCAGGCGAAGACACCGACGAGGATCAACACGTCGTGGGCGAGGGCGACGACCGCCGCGGTGCCGAACACCCAGCGGAAACGTGCCGCGAGGTACACGAACTGGGCACCCAGAGCCACGGCGAGCGCGATCAGGGCACCCCGGCGCAGCTCCTCCCCCAGGCTGGGGCCGACCAGTTCGTCACGGACCTTGTCCGCTCCGCCCCCGAGATCGCGCACGGCACCGGTGACCTCCGTCTCCTCGGCGTTGGTCAGCGGTTCGGTGCGCACGGTCAGGCCCGCTTCGCCGGACGACCGGACGACGGCCCGGGGGAACCCGGCGTCGGCCAGCGCGGTGCGGACCCGGTCGGGGTCGACGGGGCTGGTGGTGGCGTACTCGATCAGGCGGCCACCGGTGAACTCCACGCCGAGGTCGATGCCGCGCACCGCGATGCCCGAGCCGGCCAGGACCAGCGCGGCGGCCGACACGGCCAGCCAGCGGCCCGGCCGGCGCATCAGCCGGGGGTTGCGGCGGGTGAGGCGGTCGCGGACCGCGCCGGTGCCGGCGATGCCGGTGAGGCGGGGGCGGCGGCGTACCCGGGGACGGCTCACGGCGACCTCGGCGAGCACGCGGGTGATCACCAGCGCGCTGAACATGGAGGCGAGCACACCGATGCCCAGGGTGACGCCGAAGCCGCGCACCGGCCCGGAGGCGAGGAAGAACAGCAGAGCGGCCGCGATCAGCGTGGTGATGTTGGAGTCGGCGATCGCGCTGAAGGCGTTGCGGAAACCGGCGGCCAGCGCCGAGCGGGTACTGGAACTCCGGCGGGCCGCGTACTCCTCGCGGGCCCGTTCGAAGACCAGCACGTTGGCGTCCACGGCCATGCCGATCGCGAGGACGAAACCGGCCAGGCCCGGCAGGGTCAGGGTGGCGCCGAGCGCGGCCAGGGCGGCGTAGGAGACGAGGCCGTAGCAGACCAGGCCGACCGCGGCCAGGACACCCATCAGCCGGTAGACGCCGATGATGAACAGCGAGGTCAGCGCGGTGCCGAGGGCCGCCGCCCAGGCGCTCGCGGTGATGGCCTGCGCCCCCAGGGTCGGGCCGACGGTGCGCTGCTCCACGGTCTCGACGGGCACGGGCAGGGCTCCGCCGTTGACGAGCAGGGAGAGTTCACGGGCCTCCTCCGGCGTGAAGGAGCCCGTGATCTGCGTGGCCCCGTCGCGGATTCCGGTCCGGCAGGCGACGGACGGGTCGACCTGCGGCGAGGAGATGACCTTGTCGTCGAGGACGATGGCCACCCGCCGCGCCGGGTCGCCCGCCGGGTGACAGGCGGCCTCACCGGTCAGCCGGGCCCAGCCGGCGCGACCGTCCCCCTCGAAGCCGACGGTGACATGCCATCCGGCTCCGCCCTGCTGGTCGAACCGGGCGGCGGCCTCCTTGACGTCCTCGCCGGTCAGCGCCGCGGCCCCGAGGCGCAACGGCGTGCCGGACTCGTCGGGCAGGACGCGTTCCCGGGGCTGCTGCTCCGGCAGCGGCTGGGAGGGCTCATCGGGGCGGTCGGCGGTACGGTCGGCGGTGCCGAGCACCGGGTGGAAGGTGAGCTGCGCGGTACGGCCCAGCACCTCGGCCGCCCGCTTCGGGTCCTGTACGCCGGGCAGTTCGACGATGATCCGGTTCTCACCGGAGCGGACGAGGGTGGGTTCGGCGACGCCCAGTCCGTCGATACGGCCGCGCAGCACCTCCAGGGTGCGGTCGGTGGCCTCACGGCCGGCGTCGGTGGTGGGCGTGGAGCGGGTCTCCAGCACGAGTTGCGTACCGCCGCGCAGGTCGAGTCCGAGACGGACCGGCACGGTGACGGCGATGGAGAGGGAGAGGGCGATCACGGCGAGGGCGAGCAGCGCCCTCACGCGCAGGGAACGGTTCAACGGGGGCCTCCGGCATGCGCGACCACGGCCACGCGGGCATGGCCGTGGTGCTGTCGAGGAGAGGAAAAGGGGGGTGTGGGGGTGTCAGATGCCGGAGGACACAGGGGGTGCTCGCCCACGGTCACGGAGTGCGTGGGGATCCGAGGAGGGGAGGTGCGCGGCCGGTGCCGGGAGGTGCGGGGCGACGGGTGGCGTGACGTCCGTGCCGGGGATGCAGGTGGCGAGGTGCCCGCGCGGGGCGGGGTGCTCGCTGTGCGGGTCCGGGCGGGTTGTCGCCCGGATGGCGCGGAGGGTGTCGCATCCGTCGTCGGCGCGCGGCGCGTTGGTGCAGACGGTGTCGCATCCGTCGTCGGTGCCCGGACCGCTGCCCGCGTGCCGGTCGACCGCTGCCACGGCGGTGGCCACCGGCTCGGTCGTCGTGCCGGGTGGCGGACCGGCGATGCCGAGTGTGGCCAGCAGCGCCAGGAGGACGGCCGCCAGGAACGTGACGTGGGGCCGGGCTCCACCGGCGGCGGGGGCGGTGCGCGCGGTGTGGTGCATGCACCGTCCCCCTTTCATCGTGGTGCTCGGTGGGTGGAGCGCGGTGCGGGCCGCGGCTCAGGCCTCGATCAAGCCGGCACGGATGGCGTACCGCGTGAGTTCCAGGCGGTCGCGCAGGCCGAGTTTCTGGAGCAGGTTGGCGCGGTGCCGCTGGACGGTCTTGATGCTGATGAACAGCAGGTCGGCGATCTCCTTGGACGAGTGCCCCTCGGCCACCAGCTTGAGGACCTCTTCCTCGCGGGGTGTGAGGATCTGCTCGGGCGTCTCCTCGCCGTGGCGGGCCCGGTCGAGGTAGTTGCGGATCAGCGCGGTGACCGCGCCCGGATACAGGAAGGGCTCGTCCCGCATCGCGGCCCGGCACGCGGCGACCAGGTCCCGGTCGGCGACGGACTTCAGCACGTACCCGTTCGCCCCGGCCTTCAGGGCCTGGAAGAAGTACTGCTCGTTGTCGTGCATCGTGAGCATCATGATCCGCAGGCCCGGCTTGAGGGCGGCCAGTTCCCGGGCGGCCTGGAGGCCGGTCAGACGCGGCATGGCGATGTCCAGCACAGCCAGGTCGACTTCGCGGGTGCGGGCCATCTCGATGGCCTCGGCGCCGTTCCCGGCTTCGGCGACCACTTCGAGGTCCGGTTCCCGGTCGAGGATGAGCCGTACGCCCCGGCGCACCAGCGCATGGTCGTCGGCGAGCAGGATGCGGATCGTGCTCGTCCCCGACGTCGCGGTCGTCGCGGTCGTGGCGGTCGGGGTCGTCGTGGTCGCTTCGGGCATGGTCAGGGCTGCTTCCTGGATACGGGCGCGGTGAGCTGGACCCGGGTGCCGGTGTCGGGTGCCGGGGTGATCTCGAGGCTGCCGCCGATGAGCAGGGCCCGCTCGCGCATGCCGCGGATGCCGGCGCCTTCCCGGGGGGCCTCGACACCGCAGCCGTCGTCGGTGACGGCCAGCACCACGTGGTCGTCGGTGTGACGCAGGGCGACGGTGACCCGTGTGGCGTCCGCGTGCCGGGCGACGTTGGTCATCGACTCCTGGGCGACGCGGTACAGGACCAGTTCCGTCTCCGGCCCCAGGGCCGGCAGGTCGGCATCGAAACGGCGGGTGACCTGCAACCCGGTGTGGGTGGCGAAGTCCTCGGTGAGCGAGGTCAGCGCGCTGACCAGGCCCAGGTCGTCGAGCACACCGGGCCGCAGCCTGCGCGCCAGGCGGCGGACCTCGTCCAGGCTCTCCCGGGTGATCTCCTGGACCTCGTGCAACTGCTCGCGCAGCGGCGGCGGTGCCTCGTCCGAGGCGCGCTTGAGCTCCAGCAGGATCGCGGTCATGCTCTGGCCGACCTCGTCGTGCAGTTCCTGCGCGATGCGGCGCCGTTCGGCCTCTTGAGCCAGCAGGGCCCGGGCACTGCTGGTGGCCCTTTCGTGCTCCAGCCGCTCCAGCATGGCGTTGAACGTACGGATCACCTCGGTGATCTCGCCGCCGCCGGATGCGGGCAGGCGCTGGCCGGGACGCAGCAGGTCCACGGTGGTCATCAGCTTCGTGAGCCGGCCCAGCGGGGCCAGGCCGAGCCTGAGCAGCGCGGCGTTGGCGACCAGCATGACGACCAGGCCCCCGACGAGGATGATCGCCTCGGTGAGCAGGACGGGCACGGAGACGGTCACCGGGGCCCACAGCAACAGGGCCGTGGCCGTGCCCAGCACCACGGCGTTGAGGGCGAAGATCCGCCAGAACAAGGACACCCGCCCTCAGCCTCTCTCCTGGAAAACGCCTGGAACCGCTGGGCCCCCTGGAACTCCCGGAACCCCGGAAACTCCCGGAACCCCTCGAAAGAGCCTGCCCGGTCCCGAGCGCCCCGTCGATGGGGCCCGACCCCCATTTCCCCGGTCGTGCACCACCCACGACGCGGCCGCGTGCATCCCCCGCCCCGGCACAAATGGGCCCCGCGCCCGATAGGTATCCGCCACCGGCCCGGCCAGGGTGGAAGAGACACGAACCGCCCAGGTATGCCGCCCGTGCCGCCTGTGCCGCCGAGAAAGGGACCGACCATGTCGCTCGATGTCACCCGGGCCGAGCCCCGTCTGCACGACGCCCGTCAACGTCTGGAGCACGCCCGCACCTCACGGCTGGCGCAGTTGCGGGCCCTCGACGAGACCGGCCCCAGCGCGGACGACGACCCCCTGCTGGCCGTCCAGAAGACCGCGATGGAGCGGGTCCTCCAAGAGATCGAGGAAGCGTTCGCCCGCATCGATGACGGCACCTACGGAACGTGCCTCGGCTGCGCCAAACCCGTCCCCGCGGAACGCCTGGAGATCCTCCCCTACACCCGCTACTGCGTCGCCTGCCGCCGCCGCACCGCCTGACCGACCGACTGCCCGACGCCCGTACCGAACCTTCTACGACCTGCCTCAAAGGGGTGACGTGGTGACCGACCAGACCATCGGCGAGAGCACGACCCACCTGTCGGCAGACGACCTCGTCGCGCTGCGCGAGAACCTGCACGAGCAGCGTCTGTTCCGCCAAGAACAACTGCGCCAGCTCGCCGGCCCCGCCACCTCCCGTGCCGAGGACCGCAACCGGCGGCAGGCCGCCGCGCAGGCGGAGGTCCGCGTCAAGCTCGCGGCGTCCGCCCGTATGGTCCTCGCCGACGTCGAAGCGGCCCTCACCCGCATGCGTCAGGGCTCCTACGGCACCTGCCACCTGTGCCGGCGCCCCGTCGACCGGCAACGGCTGATGATCGTGCCGCAGGCCCGCTATTGCGCCCGCTGCCAGCAGGTCAAGGAGGCGCTCCCGTGACCGGCGCACAGGTCCGACGCGGGTTCTCGCAGAGACGCCGCCGGCCGTCAGCGAGGCGGGTGGGACGGGAGGGCGTCGGGGCGGGTCCCCTCGGCCTTGGCGGCGTCGGCGAGGGCCGCGGCAGCGGCTTGCGCCGCCTGTGCGGTGTCGTCGGCGGCCTGGGCGGCCATGTCGTCCGAAGGCTTCTCGACGGTGGCCGGCGACCGGGGCAACACCTCGGTGAAGGCGCGGGACATGCCCTGGAGTGCGGCGGTGATCTCGCTGGGGATCACCCAGAAGTTGTTGCCGGGGCCCTGCGCGAGCTGGGGCAGCGTCTGGAGGTACTGCCAGGCCAGCAGCTTCGGGTCCGGGTCGTTGCGGTGCACGGCCTGGAACACCTCGTCGATGGCCCGGGACTGGCCCTCGGCCTGGAGGATCGCGGCCGTGCGGTTTCCCTCCGCGCGCAGGACGGCGGCCTGCTTGTCGCCTTCGGCGGTGAGAATCTGCGACTGGCGTTGTCCTTCGGCCCCGAGGATCGCGGCTCGCTTGTCCCGCTCGGCTCGCATCTGCTTCTGCATCGCGTCCTTGATGGACTGCGGGGGGTCGATGGCCTTGATCTCCACGCGGTTGACCCTCAGTCCCCACTTGCCGGTGGCCTCGTCCAGCACGCCGCGGAGCTGGCTGTTGATGGTGTCCCGTGAGGTGAGGGTCTTTTCCAGGTCCATGGATCCCACGACGTTGCGCAAGGTGGTGACGGTGAGCTGTTCGACCGCCTGCAGGAAATTCGCGATCTCGTAGAAAGCCGCTCGCGGATCGGTGACCTGGAAATACAGAACGGTGTCGATCTCGACGACCAGATTGTCCTCGGTGATGACCGGCTGCGGTTTGAACGAGACGACCTGTTCCCGTAGGTCGATCACCGGGTGAACACGGTCGATGTAGGGGATCACGAGGCTGAGGCCGGGATTCAGGGTCCGGTGGTAGCGGCCGAGTCGCTCGACATTACGCGCGCGTGCCTGCGGCACGATGCGGACCGCCCGCACCACGGTGAAAACCGCGATCAGCGCGACGATCAGGCCGGCAATCAGGAACGCCGAGGTTTCCATGGTTTCAGTCCCGGGGGTAGACGATCGCGGTGGCGCCGCTGATCTCCATGACGTCCACGGTCTTTCCGGCAGGGATCACCAGCGTTTCGTCGTAGGCGCGGGCCGTCCACTCCTCGCCGTCGATGCGGACCCTGCCGCCCAGGCCCGTCACCTCGGAGACGACATAGGCGGCCCTGCCGACCAGTGCGTCCACGCCGAACCGCTCCGTCTGGGGCTGGAAGACGTGGCGCAGTGCGATGGGGCGCACGAACAGCACGGTGACTGTCGCGACGACGGTGAACACCAGGAATTGCAACGGCAGTGGCAGCCCGACCGCGGCGGAGCCCGCCGTGACCAGCGCGGCCGCACTCAGCATTCCGAGTGCGGCGGTAAGGGTGAAGATCTCCGCCGCGGCCAACACGGCTGCGATGATCAACCAGATCAGCCATGGGTCCATAGCGTGCCTCTTCCGACGGCGCCGGCGCGGAGAACCTGACTCCTACCATTGGACCCCCGAATCGTACGGCCGCGATAGCCCTGGGAAAGGAAATCCTGACGGCAGAGGTCCGGGCCGATTCGTCAGACCCGGGCGAGCTCGGCGGCGCCGAATGACACGTCGAAGCGGTCGCACCAGATGCTCACGCTGCCGTAGCCCGACGGATCCACGTCAGGGGGCAGGGCGTAGTTCTGACTTCCCTTGTTGCCCTTCAGTTTGCCGAGGCTGACGTACTTCCCGTCGTCGAAGACGTGCCACCCGGCCTGCCCCTGCTTCACCGGCGCGTCGGTCAGCCAGACGCGCAGGTCCGGTCCGTTGCTGGTGTCGAGGTTCTCCAGCCGGAGGACATGGGAGCCGTCGGCCAGCCGTACGAGCTTCACCGTGCCCGATGTGGCGTGCTCGTGGCTGATCAGCTCGCCACGGGCCAGCGTCTGCGGGCCGCTGGCCGGGGAGGGCTGCTCCGACGGCTCGCCCGAGGGCGCCGCGGCGGGAGGAGCGGAGTTCTCCACGACCCCGGGCAGCGCCTCTTGGACGGTCTCGTCCTGCCACAGCTTCCACGGCTGGAACCAGTACAGCCCGAAGCCGACCCCGGCGACCACCGCCACCAGCACCGCGACGGCCAACGGCCCGGTCAATACCTTGCGCACGCGTCCCATCCCCCACTCGTCTCCTGAGACGTTCCTGTTGCTCTCCCATTCAACGGACTCCGGCGGCCCGGCAGCACCCCGCAGCTGATGACGAAATTCTTACGCCGCGCCGTCGGTCACGGGGATGGAGAACAGCCTGCCCCCGGTCCCGCTCAGCGATGCTCGGGGTTGTCCGCCCCTGGTCGGCAGCCCGCGTCCCACTCCGTGCGCTGGTTGCCGTGGGCCGGGATCCCTCCGGCGCGTTTGAGCAGGGCCGCCAGGTGCATCAGGTTCCAGGTCATGAAGGCGGTGTTGCGGTTGGTGAAGTCGTTCTCCGGGCCGCCCGAGCCGGGGTCCAGGTACGAAGGGCCGGGCCCCGCGGCGCCGATCCAGCCCGCGTCGGCCTGCGGCGGGACGGTGTAGCCGAGGTGCTGGAGGCTGTAGAGGACGTTCATGGCGCAGTGCTTGACGCCGTCCTCGTTGCCGGTGATCAGACACCCTCCGACCCGTCCGTAGTAGGCGTACTGTCCCTGGGAGTTGAGCAGGCTGGAGCAGCTGTACAGGCGCTCGATGACCTGCTTGGTGACGGAGCTGTTGTCACCCAGCCAGATGGGTCCGGCCAGGACCAGGATGTCCGCGGCCATCACCTGTTCGTACAGCGCCGGCCAGGCGTCGGTGGCGAAGCCGTGCTCGGTCATGTCGGGATAGACGCCCGGCGCGATGTCCTGGTCGACAGCGCGGACGAGGTGCGTGGTCACCCCTTGCGCCTCCATGATCGCCCGGCTCTTGTCGATGAGTCCCTGGGTGTGGCTGATCTGGGGCGACGGCTTGAGCGTGCAGTTGATGAAGAGGGCGTGCAGGTCGTCGAAGCGGTATCCGTCCTCGGCGGACGGGGCCGGCGGTGCTTCCATGGCGGACTCCGGGGGGGAGCGGTCAGGGTGAGGGGCGGGTGCCAGGGGCAGCGTCTCGCGTAAACCGCGTGCTGTCCGGTTGCGACGCACCGGCCGGGCGGGCCGGCCTTGCGTTTCCGTCCGCCACCCCGGGAAACCCGCCGTGTGTGGTCGCGTATGGAGCCGAGCAGCGGGTGCGCGTTCCCGCGCTTCGGGCCGGCTGGCTGAGGCAGACGTTCGTCCACTGGGCCTTTCCGCCGGACGCGGTCCAGGCGCTGTTGCCCGAGGACCTGGTGGTGGACGAGTACGAGGGGGCGGCCTGGGTGGGGCTCACCCCCTTCGTGATGGCGGATGTGCGCCCTCCCGCGGTGCCCGCCCCGGTGCCGGGGCTCCCGGCGTTCGCGGAGACCAACCTGCGGACCTTCGTCCGGCACCGGGACGGGACGGACGGGCTGTGGTTCCTGTCCATCGAGGTGGCCTGCCCGCTGATGCTCGCGGCCCGGGCCGTCGGCGCGCCGTACCACCCGGGCACGCTGAGCGTCTCCCTCGACGGGGACGCCGTTTCGTACGCCGGGTCCAGGTGGGCCGGCGAGGCCTCCTACCGCCTGGTGGTCCGGCCCGGCGACCCGATCACACCCACCGAGCGGGACGTGTGGCTGACCTCGCGCTGGCGGGCGTACACCCGTCGGCTCGGCGTGCTCTGGGAGACGCCGGTCGAACACGAGCCCTGGCCGCTGGCGGACGCCGCCGTCGACGTGCTCGAGGAGACGCTGACCAGCGCGGCGGGCCTCCCCGCGCCCACCGCCCAGCCCCTGGTGCACTTCTCGGAAGGAGTGCGCCACGTGCGGCTGGGGGTTACGAGGCCGCGTGTCCCGGCTCCGGGTCGGTCGCCGGGTCGGTCCGGGGAGTAGCACCGTGAGCCGCATGCGCGGCACCCGCGGAGGGCGCTCGCGGCTGCGCTTCGACGGCTGGATCGCGGGCGTGGGCACCTCCTCCGGGACACGCGTCGTGCTGGGGCACTGGCAGCGGTCGCCGTTCGGGGCGTTCAGCGACGTGATGATCGAGCGGGCCGACGGGGAACGGCTGCTGCTCGCCCCCTCGCACCGGACGGCGGACTTCGTCAGTGCCACCTACGGCTTCGACACGGTGCGTGTCGTGCCGGTAGAGGTGAGCGTCGCGGACGACACCTGGACGGTCACCGCGGGGCCTTTCGAGCTCGTCTTCACCGTGGGCCGGCGACGGCCGGTGGGCGTCCTCCTGGCGGCCGTGCCCGGCGCGCTCGCCGCCCGCCCGGCGTGGGCCGCCCTGACGAACGGGCCCGCCCGTCTGCTGCCGACCCACGTGCGCACCCGCGGCCGTACCGGCGCGCGGCGCCGCGAGTGGTACGGCGTACAGGACATGCGGCCGGTCGGCGCGGTGTCCGCGGCCTTCGAGGGACACGATCTCGGTGTCATGGCACCGGTCGAACCACCCGTGCGCTTCGGGTTCGCTTCGGTGCCCCGGAAACCCACGCTCACGCGGGTCACGACGACGGTGGAAGTGGAGCGGCCTAATGCCAGTCGCTGATCCGGACGTCGTCGGGCGCGGGCCTGCCGTGTCCGGTCTCCACGAAGTCCTTGAGACTCAGCAGGAAGGTCGCCCACTTGGTGCTGCAGTGGTGCATGAACTCGACCGGCTCGCGCCAGCCCTCGTGCTTGAACAGGACGATCGTGTACTCGTCGCGCCGGCTGAGGTTCCAGTCGATCTCGGTCCCGATCCACTCCGCGGGGCCGTCCGTGACGCGCCACCGCACCCGGCCGACCGGGTCGAGCTCCAGGATCTCCATGTCGAAGCCGCCGACGTCGCCGAAGCGGAACGCGAGCTGCCCGCCGACCTCGCTCTTGCCGGTGGTGTCGGTCGTCCACCAGCCGGCGATGCCCTCGGGCGTCGCGATGGCACGGTAGACGTCGGCCAGCGGCGCGAGGGCGCCGATGCGATGCAGGATGTCGGGCATCTTCATGCTCCTTCGGTGTGGTCTTCGGTGTGGTCGCGGCTGCGTTCGATCGCCTCCGCGATGTGCTTGATTCGGCGCAGTCGGGCATCCCAGGACGTGCCGACCGCGGCCAGTTGCGCGGCCGCGCGGGCGAGTTGTGCCTCGTCGACCCGGTAACGCCGCTCGCGGCCGGCCGGCTCGGCACGGACCAGCCCGACCCGGTCGAGGACGGCGAGGTGTTTGGACACGGCCTGCCGGGTGAGGGGCAGGCCCGCGCTGAGCGAAGTGGCCGTTCCGGCCCCGGACGCCAGGAGCAGGTCGATCAGCGTGCGCCGGGTGGGGTCACCGATCGCCGACCACAGCTCGTCGTCGACCGGGGTGCTCATGAGGCCGACACCAGCCGCGCGATGTACGCGTCCAGCCGGGGGATGTAGTGGTCCCAGCCGCTCACGTGATCGCGGTACTGCTCCTCGAGTACGGCGATCTCCCAGCCCATCTCGCGGAACCCGGTCTCGGTCATCCGCACCCGGGTCCCCTGCTCTGTCGGCAGCAGGTCGAAGGTGACCAGCAACGAGTCCCCGCCACGTTCGGCGCCGGTGTAGCACCACCTGAACGAGAACCGGGACGGCGGGTCGACCTCGACGACGGTGAGCGCGACGGTCATCGTCTCGCCGGTCGTCTCGTCCCGCCAGAAGAGCTCACCGGGCGCGCCCGGCACGGACTTGAACCGCGCGTCGTCCGGCCACCACTCCCTCATGTGCTCCGGCCTGCTGACGACTTCGAAGACCACCTCCGGTGACGCGTCGACGTGGATCTCGCGCTCGATGCTGCCGTGTTCCATGCCCGAAGCCTTTCGCAACCTTTAGTTGCGTATCAGCGTACGACAGAGGGCGGCCATGCGCAACATTTGGTTGCGCATGGGCTCGAAGCCGACCTCAGCCGTCGGCGACGCCCGTACGCGGCTGCCGGTGGGGCCGCAGCGCGCGGCGCGCTATGGCGAACCGGTGCGTCTCCGACGGGCCGTCGTAGATGCGGAACGGCCGCACCTCCCGGAACAGGCGGGCCAGCGGGGCGTCGGCGGCCGAGATGCCGAGCGCTCCGCAGATCTGCACCGCGCGGTCGACCACCCGGTTCACCGCCTCGGCCACGAAGGTCTTGGACACCGAGGTGAGCTGCGAGGCGGCTGCGGAGCCGGTGTCCAGTTCCCAGGCCGTGCGCAGGATCAGGGCGCGGCTCGCCTCGATGTCGATCTCGGAGTCGGCCAGCATCTGCTGGACCATGCCGAGGTCTCCCAGCGCCGAGCCGAACGCCATCCGGCTCCCCGCCCGCTCCAGCGCCACGTCCTGGGCGCGGCGGGCAGCTCCCAGCCAGCGCATGCAGTGCGTCATCCGGGCGGGACCGAGCCGGACCTGGGCGCCCTCGAAGCCGTGGTCCACCGCGCCGAGCACCTGCTCCTCCCCCACCACGCAATCCTCGAACGCGATCTCGCTGTGCCCGGCGAAGAGCGACTCGTCGAGGGTCTCGATGGTCCGGACGTGGCGCATGCCGGGGTTGCCGGCGTCGACCAGGAACATGGTGGCGCCACCCGGGTCGCCGGGACTGCCGGAGGTGCGGGCCATGACGATGGCGAAGCCGGCCCCCTCGGCGCCGGTGATGAACCACTTGCGCCCGTCGATGCGCCAGCCGCCGGGAACCCGGGTCGCGGTGGTCCGCAGGGAGCGCGGATCGGCGCCGGCCCCGGGAGCCGGTTCGGTCATGGCGAAGCAGGACCGCGACTCCCCCGCCGCGAGCGGACGCAGATACCTCTGCTTCTGCTCCTCGGTGGCCACCTTCTCCAGCAGGTGCATGTTGCCCTCGTCCGGGGCCGCGCAGTTCAGCGCCAGCGGTCCGAGCAGGGAGTAGCCCGCCGCTTCGAACACGACCGCCTGCCCGCGCAGGTCGAGCCCGTGTCCGCCCCAGCGTGCCGGCACGTGCGGGGCGAAGATCCCCGCATCGCGGGCGGCCTTCTGCAGAGTCTCCCGCAGGGCCTCGGGGGCGTCGTGCACGGACCCGCCGCACTCGCGCTCGGCCGGAATGACCACCTCGCGCACGAACTCGGCCGTGGCCGAGGCGAGTTGAGTGACAGTCGGGTCTACATCGAACTGGATGGGCACGGGACCTCCCGCCGACGGGCGTACGGGCATCGGGTCCCGTCGCATCTAGAAACTGTATAGCGTCTTAAGTATCTTTCCTGGAAGCGCCGGGCACGGGAAGCACCCGGCGACGGGAAGCTACGACAGGAGAAGCACCCATGAGCCTTGCCGTGAGCACCGAGCCGGTCCGGATCGTCCGCCACCCCGACCGGGTCGTCGAGCTGAGACTCGACGACCCGGGACGGGGCAACGCCCTGGATCTGAGGACGGCCGAGGCCTTGCGGGACACCGCGCGCGAGGTGGCCGCGGACCCGGGCGGCGCCGTGCTGCTGCGGGCGTCGGGCGGCAGCTTCTGCGTGGGCGGTGACCTGCGCGCCTTCGCCGGCCGCGGCACCGGGACCGGCACCTACGTCCATGCCGTGGCGAGTGCCGCGCACGCGGCGGTACAGGCCCTGTACGAGCTGCCCGTGCCGCTGGTGACCGCCGTGCGCGGCGCGGCCGCGGGTGGCGGGATCGGCCTGGCGCTGGTGGGCGACATGGTCCTGGCGGCCCGGTCCGCGCGGTTCCGGCTGGCGTACACGGCGATCGGGCTGACGCCGGACTGCGGGGCCTCCTGGTTCCTGCCCCGCCTGGTGGGCCCTCGCAGGGCGGCGGACCTGATCCTCACCAACCGGGTCCTGACCGGCGACGACGCCGAACGATGGGGTCTGGCCTCCCGCTGCGTGGAGGACGAGGAACTGGACGACGCGGCGCACCGGACCGCGGCCGGTCTGGCGGCCGGCGCCGACGACGCGCTGCGTGCCGCGAAGGGCCTGCTGCGCGTCGGCACCGCGGCCGAACTGACCCGCCACCTCGCCGAAGAGGCGCGACTGATCGCCTCCCTGGCGGACGGCCGGGAGGCGCGGGACCGCATGGCGTCGTTCCTCGCCGCGCGAGGCCGCCCGAAGGGGGGCGACGGCCGGGCCGAGGCCGGCGCATCCGAAAGTGTTTCTTGAGTCCCTCTTCACTAACAGGCTCGCCGAGGCGTAACCTCCGGGCAACACAGATCCGAGGAACCGGTCACCACAGAGCCGGGGAAAAGGTGTGGCGATGCAATCTGCTGCCGTGGGCCTTCCGGACGCTCCCGACGAGCCTCTCGGCGAAGCCGTCGTCGATCTCGTCCTGCGGGGCATGTGGCGCGGCCGTCCGGAGTCCGAGCACCGTCCGCTGGTCGACGCCGGGCTGGCGATGGTGAAGGGGCCGGTGGTGCTGCCGACCGAGCGGGCCAAGGCCGCCGCCGCGCGGATCCTGCGGGTTCCCGCGGGCTCCGGGCAGGAGGCGCGGATCACCGCCGCCTATGAGGCGTTCCTGCCGGTCAACCGGAAGATCCGCGACGTGTGCACGGCCTGGCAGTGCCGCCCGGACGGCACCGCGAACGACCACTCCGACGAGGCCTACGACGCCGGGGTGCGCGAGTCGCTGGAAGACGTGCACGAGGCCATCCAGCCCGTGCTGCGCAGGCTGGAACGAGTACTCGCGGGCAGCGACCGGTACCTCCCGGCCCTCGAGGAGGCCCTCGACCGTTTCGACGACGGCGCGACGGCGTGGCTGGCCTCACCTTTGTGCGACTCGTACCACACGGTGTGGATGCGGCTGCACCAGGAACTGCTGCTCGTGCTGGGGATCAGCCGGGCCGAGGACGAGACCCTGGAAGAGGAACTGGTCACGAGGAGCCGGGGGTGAGCGTCGCCGACCGCGAAGCGGGCCCGCTCGCACACTCCGGCGCCTCCCTCGCACCCTCCGAGGCCCCCGGCCGGGTCCTGGTGCCCTACGGGCAGGGCCGGATCCGCGGCCTCGACGCCGCCGAGCTGGGCGCGCACGGCGCGGCGATGGACCGGCTGGTCGCCCTCGGACTGCCGGTCGTGCCGGGGCTCACCGTGCCCGCGGGCGCCTCCGCGTCGCTGGGTGAAACCGACACCGCCGAGGCCGCCGTCGCTCTGGTCGAACAGCTCTCGGGGCGGCGGATCGGCGACGCGGGCCGGCCGCTGCTGCTGCGTCTGTCGGCGAGCGCGCCGACCGAGATCGCGGGGCTGCCGCCCGACCTGGCCTGTCTCGGCGTGTCCATGGGCAACGCCGACGACCTGTGCGCCGTCATCGGGCGCGCGGAGGCCTTGTACGAGGTGTGGGCCGCCACCGTACGGATGATCGCCGAGTACGCCCTCGACGTCTCCGGTGCGGTGCTCGACGACGCCCTCCTGGACACGCCCGAGCCACGGGCGCGAGTGGAAGCGCTGCTGTCCCTGGTGGCGCGGCACGGCTCCCGGCCCTTCCCGGACGACCCGGCGCAGCAGCTCGCGCTGGCCGCCCGCGCCCTCCTCGCCCGGTGGGACTCGCCGCGCGCGCGGAGGTCCCGCCGGGCCCAGCGGCTCCCCGCCGATCTGGCCCTGGCCCTGCATGTGCAGGCGCTGCGCATCGGCCCGTCCGACCACTCGGGCTACGGCACGGCGGTCAGCCGCGATCCCGAGACCGGGCGGCTCTCCCCCCGGGGCTTCTTCTTCCGGGGCGTGCGCCGCAGCGCCCCGCCGCCGCACACCGGCGAACCGCTGGACCGGCTCGGGGGCGGGACCGCGCTGCTGGAGCACTCCCTGCTCACCCTGGAGCGTCATCTGCGGGCACCGGTGTCGGTCGACTTCGAGGTGCGCGACGACGAGATCTCCCTGCTCGCCGCCTCGGCGCAACTGCGCCCGCCGCTCAGGGCGGCGGTCTGTCTGGCCGCGGACCTGGCCCGGGACGGGGCGCTCGGCCGCGAGGACGCCGTACGGCGGATCAGCCCCGCGCAGGTGCAGGAACTGCTGCACCCCCAGCTGCGGCTGACCGGCGGCGAGGACCTCCTGGTGACGGGGCTGCCCGCGTCCCCGGGGGCGGCGACCGGAGCGGTCGTGCTGTCCAGTGAACGTGCCCTCGAACTGGCCGCGGACGGGACGCGGGTCGTGCTCGTGGCCGCCGAGACGACCCCGGCGGACGTCCCCGGGATGCTGGCCTCCGCCGCCGTGCTGACCGGCAGCGGCGGGATCGCCTCGCACGCCGCCGTGGTGGCGCGGGGAGCCGGCAAACCCGCCGTGTGCGGCGCCGAGGGGCTGCGCGTGGACCCGGCCGCCGGGACGGTCCGCTTCGGGGAGCGGGTGGTGCGCGAGGGCGACCCGGTCTCACTGGACGGCCGTACCGGCGCCGTCTACGCCGGGACCCTGAGCGTCAGCGTCGCCGGACCGCCGCCCGAGCTGTCCACCCTGCTGGAGTGGGGGGACGGCATGCGCCGGCTGGGCGTGCGGGTCAACGCCGACACCGCCGCCGAGGTCGACACCGCCCTCGCCCTGGGCGCGGAGGGCGTCGGACTGTGCCGTACGGAACACCAGTTCCTCGGCGAGCGGCTGCCGCTGATCCGCCGGGTGCTCCTGGCCGCCGACCCGACCGCCCGCGACGAGGCCATGGTGGCGCTGGAGCGCGCGCAGCACGAGGACTTCCGCGCGCTGCTGGCCGCCGTCGGGAACCGCCCGGTGACCGTGCGCCTGCTGGACGCCCCGCTGCACGAGTTCCTGCCCGCCCCCGGACAGGCCCTGGACGCGGGCGAGGATCAGCGGGCCGCCGCACTGCGCGAGGCGAACCCGATGCTCGGGCTGCGCGGGGTGCGGCTGGCCCTGCTGCACGAGAGGCTCTACCCGGCGCAGGCCGAGGCGCTCTTCACCGCCTGGGCCGATGTCGCCGCCACCGGGGTGCGTCCGGAGCTGGAGGTGATGATCCCGCTCGTCAGCCTGCCGGAGGAACTCGCCGCCGCGGCCGCGTACGTGCGCGGTGCCGCCGACGCGGTCGCCGCCCGCACCGGCGTCGAGGTCCCGTACCGGCTCGGCACGATGATCGAGACCCCGCGGGCCGCGCTGCTGGCCGGCGAACTGGCCGAGCACGCCGAGTTCTTCTCCTTCGGCACCAACGACCTCACTCAGCTCACCTACGGGTTCTCCCGGGACGACGTCGAGCGCCAGGTGCTCGCCTCGTACCAGGAGCGCGGGTTCCTGACCGCCAGCCCGTTCGCCCGGCTCGACCCGCACGGGGTGGGGGCGCTCGTCGCCCTGGCCGCCGAACGGGCACGGAGCGTACGGCCCGGCATCAAGCTCGGTGTGTGCGGTGAGCACGGCGGGGACCCGGAGTCGATCGCCTTCTGCGACGACGTCGGCCTCGACTACGTCTCCTGCTCCGCGCACCGCGTACCGGTGGCCCGCATGGCCGCCGCGCACAGTGCCCTGCGGCAGCGGCAGGACGAGGGCGGGAGCGCACGATGACGAGCACCGCGACCGAGGGCACGGCCCTGTCGGACACCGAGCTGGACGATCTGCGCGAGACCGTGCGGTCGGTGTGCGCGGCCGCCGGCGGCACCGCCGCGGTCCGCCGGATGTCCGAGGAAGCCCCCGGCATCGACGCCGAGTTGTGGGACACCCTCGGCCGGCAGGTCGGCCTCGCGGCCCTCGGCCTGCCCGAATCGGCGGGCGGCATCGGCGGCCTCGCCGAGATCACCACCGTCTGCGAGGAGCTGGGCAGGACGCTGGCACCGGTACCGCTGCTGTCCTCCACCGTGTTGGCCGGGCAGGTGCTGGCCGGCTGCGGTACGGCCGACAAGGCGCTGGCCGAGCTGGCCGAGGGCACCGTGCACGCCCTGGCGGTGGCCGCGCCCGACGGGAGGTGGCGGCCCGGCGCCGTGCCGGTGGCCGTCTCCTGGCAGGGCGGTGTCCCGCTGCTGGACGGCACCGCGCCCTTCGTCCTCGACGGCGCCGACGCCGAGGCGCTGGTGGTGGCCGCGGCGGGCACCGACGGCGTGGACCTCTTCCTGGCCGACCCGCGCGAGCCCGGGGTCAGGGTGCGCCGGGTGCCCACGCTGGACCTCAGCCGGGGCCAGGCGGTGGTCACCTTCTCCGGGGCCCGGGCCAGGGCGCTGACCGCCGGCGGCGAGGGAACGGACATCGTCTCCCGCGCCCTGGACGTGGCGCTGATCGCCCTGGCCGCCGAACAACTCGGCGGAGCACAGGCCGCGTTGGACATGACGGTGGCCCATGTGCGCGACCGCACCCAGTTCGGCAGGGCGATCGGCGGCTTCCAGGCGGTCAAGCACGCCTGCGCCGACATGCTGCTCCAAGTGGAGGCCGCACGGTCGGCCGTGGTCCGCGCGGTCCTGACGGACGGCTCGCCCCAGGCGCTGGCCGAGGCGGCGGCGGTGGCGCAGGCGTGGTGCGGCGAGGCGTTCGTCTCCGTCGCCGCCGAGTGCGTGCAGTTCCACGGCGGGATGGGCTTCACCTGGGAGCACGACGCGCACCTGTACTTCCGGCGCGCCCAGTCGGACGCGGTCCTGCTGGGCGGCGCCGCACACCATCGGGAACGGCTGGCCGGGCTGCTGGGCTGGTGACGTGGAAGGCGGGACGGCATGGCCACCAGACTCATCGACGAGTCACTGTTCGAGAGCGGGGCGTTCGACGGAGGTTGCGACGCCGGGGATCCACCGCGTCTCGTGGGCGCCCGCTGCTCCGCGTGCGGCACCGTCGTCTTCCCCCGGCAGGACTCGTGCCCCCGGTGTCCGGACGGGGCGATGTCCGCGCGGGTGCTGCCGGTGAGCGGGCGGGTGTGGTCGTGGACGCTCCAGGCGTTTCCGCCGAAGCCGCCGTACCGGCCGCCGGCCGGTGGCCACCGGCCGTACCACGTGGGCTATGTGGACCTCGGTGAGGTGCTGGTCGAGGCACGGCTGGCGGTGCCCCGCGCGCAGATCCGGATCGGTCTGCCGGTCCGGCTCACCACGGTGCCCGCGTACCGGGACGAGGACGGAACCGACGTGCTGACCTTCGGGTTCCGCGCGGAGCTGGACGGGGAGCGATGAGACGGCCCGACGACGTGTACGTGGTCGGCTGCGGGATGCATCCCTTCGGCCGCGACGAGAGCGTCACCGGAATGGACATGGCCGAGCGTGCGATACGCGAGGCGCTGACCGACGCCGGTGTCGCCTGGGAGGACATCGGCTACGCGGCCGGCGGCTCCGACGTGTCCGGCAAACCCGACACCCTGGTGGGCCGGCTGGGCCTGACCGGCGTGCCGTTCGTCAACGTGCAGAAC
The DNA here is from genome assembly GCF_040613735.1 of Streptomyces sp. NPDC006235. Lineage (NCBI taxonomy): Bacteria > Bacillati > Actinomycetota > Actinomycetes > Kitasatosporales > Streptomycetaceae > Streptomyces > Streptomyces sp. NPDC006235. The sequence continues at coordinate 81,762 of NZ_JBEXSR010000018.1, read as the reverse complement.
GGCTGCGCGACCGGCGCATCCACCGTGCTCACGGTGGCCAACGCGCTGCGCGCCGGCGAGGCCTGCGTGGGGCTGGCGGTGGGGTTCGACAAGCACGAGCGCGGCGCGTTCCACGTCTCCGCGGCCCGCTACGGCCTGGGCGACTGGTACGCCGAGACCGGCATGATGCTCACCACCCAGTTCTTCGCCCTCAAGACTCAGCGGTACCTGTACGAACACGGGATCTCGGAGCGGGCGCTGGCGACGGTGGCGGCGCGGGCCTTGCGCAACGGCTCGCACCACCCACTGGCCTGGCGGCGCAAGCCGCTGACGGAGCAGGAGATCCTGGACTCCGCCGAGGTCAGTCCCCCGCTCACGCAGTACATGTTCTGTTCGCCCGGACAGGGCGCGGCCGCGCTGGTGCTGGCGCTCGGCGACCGCGCGTTCGACCTGTGCGAACGGCCGGTCAGGCTCGCGTCACTGGCCTTCAGGACCCGGCGGTTCGGTTCGTTCGAGGTGTTCTCGCCCTGGCTGCCGCCGGGGCCGCACCGCAGCCCCAGCGTGGACGCCGCGGAGGCGGTCTTCCGTACGGCGGGGCTGGGTCCCGCGGACGTCCAGGTGGCCCAGTTGCAGGACACCGACAGCGGCTCGGAGCTGATCCACCTGGCGGAGACCGGGCTGTGCGGCCACGGCGAGCAGGAGGCACTGCTGGCCGCGGGGGACACCGATCCCTCGGGCCGCATCCCGGTCAACACCGACGGCGGCTGTCTGGCCGGCGGGGAGCCCGTCGGCGCCTCCGGGCTGCGTCAGTTCCACGAGGTCGTACGGCAGTTGCAGGGCCGGGCGCCTGGTCTGCAGGTGCCCGGCGCGCCCCGAGTGGGCTTCACCCATGTCTACGGGGCGCCAGGGATCAGCGCCTGCTCGGTCCTCACGGTGTGAAAGGGCGGACACCGCCATGCGGCACGACGGCAGAACGGCGCTCGTCACGGGCGGGGCACGGGGAATCGGGCTGGAGATCGGCCGGCAGCTCGCGGACCGGGGGCTGCGGGTCCTGGTCGCGGCGCGGAATCCGGAGGCCGCCGGAGGAGGCGTGCCGTGCCATCGGCCCGGCGGCGGTGCCGCTGGCCCTGGACGTGACGTCCGCGCGGAGCGTCGCCGAAGCGGTCCGGCAAGCGAGTGAGCTGACCGGCGGCATCGACGTGCTGGTGAACAACGCCGGAGTGTCGCTGGACGGGGACCTGCGGCCGCCTTACGTCGACGAGGACGTCCTGCACGCCACGCTGGACACCAACTTCACCGGCGCCTGGCGGGTGGCGCAGGCCGTCGTCCCGGGCATGGTGGAAGCCGGCTACGGGCGGGTCGTGAACGTCACCAGCTCGTACGGTTCGCTGGCGCTGATGGACTCGGGTGGGCGTCCCGCCTACCGGATCTCCAAGACGGCGCTCAACGCCCTGACCCGTATGTTCGCCGCCGAGCTGTCCGGTACGGGCGTCCTGGTCAACGCCGCCGACCCCGGCTGGACGCGCAGCGGCATGGGCGGTCCCTCCGCCCACTGGCCTGGTGAACCGCCTCAGGTCCGGGACGCGGCAGGCTCGGCAGACTTCGCCGCTTTCGCGGACTTCGCCGACTTCGCCGCTTTCGCCGACTTCGCCGGTTTCTGCTCGGTGGCGACGATGCGCAGGGCCAGCTCCCTGACCGCCTCCAGCACGGAGCGGGAGGGCAACTGGGACAGCGGTCCCCCCTCCGCCCGCAGCGCGGTGACGAGCATGGTCGTACTGATCAGGGTGCGGACCGCGAGCGCCTGTGAGGCGTGCCGTACCTTCGCCGCCCGGGGGCTGCGGGTGGTGCCCTCGGGGAGATAGTCGTAGCCACGCTGGATGTGCCGCTGCTCGAACTCGTCCCGCAGCACCTTGACGCTGCCGTTGGCCGAGGCGACCTGGACCTGGTACAGGCGGGCCTCGTCCGGGTTCTGCTCCACCCAGTCCCACACGGCGTCGATGACGCGGATCAGCCCCTCCGCGTCACCCGGCTCGGACTCCGGACGGGCCGCCTCCACGACTGCGTTCAGCTGGTCGAACACGCGACGCATGGCGAGTTCGAGCAGCTCCTCCTTGCCGTCGAAGTGGTAGTAGACGGCCGTGGGCACCACCTCGGCCTCGTCCGCGATGTCCTGGATGCTGGTCTCCGCGAAGCCGTTGCGGCCGAACACCCGCACGGCGGCGGTGATGATGTGCTGCCGCCGCGAGGGTCGGTGGGCGGGCTGCTTGCCGTTCTTCGTGGTGGCCATCATGCTCCCTGCCGGCTGCCGTGACCCCGCGTCCGAGGGCCCTGTGTACTGCCCATGCTATCCAGTAACTCCAACCGGCCGGCAGAGTAATTCCTGCTGCGTGTGGGCTTACGGGACACTCGCCGCCCGGCATACTTGACACCATGACGACCTCCGGAACCCGCGCCGCTCACCGTCCGTCGCGCAAGCAGTGGGTGATCGAAGCAGCCACCGAGCTGTTCGCCACCCAGCCGCCGGACGAGGTGACGGTGGCCGACATCGCCGCGCGCGCGGAGATGACCTCGGCGGCGGTGTACTACCACTTCTCCTCCAAGGACCAGGTCCTGGCCGAGGGGATGCGGGCGTTCGCCACCGCACTGCGCGAGCAGTTGCAGGCGCTGACGGAGGCCCATGAACCCGGGTCGGACATCGGCGCGGCGGTCACCACGCTCCTGGCCTGGCTGGGCGAACACCGTTCCGCCGCCACGGTGTTCTTCGTGTCGTCGGCCGGCATGAGCCAGGAGGCGGAAGCGCTGCGCCAGGAGAGCCGCAGCGAGTTGCTGGACGAGCTGGTGCGGCTGATCCGCAAGGCCCGCACGTCCGTCACCGACGCCGAGGCTGCGGTGATCGGGCTGGGCCTGCTGGCGCTGCTGGAGACCGCGGCGATCTCACAGGTCCGGGGCGACGACGTGTACCGGTCGCTGGGGCACCGCTCGTTCGTCCGCGAGGTCGGCGCCCTCGCGGAGCGGATCGCCGACCCGGCGACCTGAGGGGCTGTCCGGCGGATCACACCAGCAGCCGGAGGGGCCTGCGCAGCAAGTCACCGACCGTGCGCAGGTATTCGGCCGCGGGTGCCCCGTCGACGGCACGGTGATCGAAGGTGAGGCTCAGGGTGAGCACCCGCGTCCGCAGCGGCCGGTCGTCCTCCCACTCGACGCCGTCCCTGAGCCTGCCCACCCCGAGGATCGCGACATTGCCGGGGTTGATCACCGGGGTGAAGAAGTCGACGCCGTATCCGCCGAGCGAGGTGACGGTGAAGGTGGCCCCTTCCAGTTGCGCGGGGGAGATCCGCCCGTCGCGCGCGGCCTGGGCCAGGCCCCTGGACCGGCGGGCCATCTCGGGCAACGGCAGCTGGACGGCATCCTCGATCACGGGGACCATGAGGCCGCCCGGAACGGCCACGGCGAAGCCCAGGTGGACGCCGTCGAGCAGATGGATGCCGTCCTCCCGCACCGTCGCGTTGAGCAGCGGGTGCTCGCGCAGGGCCAGGGCCGCGGCCTTCAGCAGGAAGTCGTTGATGCTCGGCACCGGCAGATCGCTGTCGGCCCACTCCTCCTTGAGCCGGTCCCGCAGGGACACCACGGCGTCCATCCGCACCTCGTAGCCATGCGTCAGCTGTGCCATCTCCTGGAGGCTGGCGTGCATCCTGCGGGCGATGGTGCCGCGCATGCCGGTGAGCGGGAGGACGTCGCCGGGCCGGGGGGCCGCGCCCCGGTGGGGAGTGGCCGCGTCCCTGTGGGGAAGTGCCGGGGTGAGGGCGTCGAGGTCGGAGCGGCGGATCCGGCCGCCCGGGCCGGTGCCGTTCACCTCGGAGAGGTCGATGCCCCGTTCCTTGGCCAGCTTGCGGACCAGCGGCGAGGAGGAGGTGCCGCCCGGCGGGACCGGCGTGCCGAGGTCACCGGGGAGGGCCTCGAGGAACTCCTCCACGTCCTCGGAGACGATCCGTCCGCCGGGTCCCGTGCCGCGTACGGCGGTGAGCTCGACGTCGGTAGCGGTGGCGACCCGCCGGGCGTTGGGTGAGGACAGAAGCCGGCCGGCGGTGCCGTTGGCGCAGGGCACCGCGGGAGCAGCGCCGGCGTCGGTGTCGTCGAGCGCGGGCAGAGACGCACCAGCCCCGGACCCGGCCGGCATCGGCGTACCCGCCGGGCCCGGTGGCTGCTCGCCCTCGGCCAGCAGCCAGCCGATGAGGGCGCCGGTGGGGACGGTGACGCCCGCCGGGACCACCGGGTGGAACAGTCCCCCGGCCTCCGCCTCGACGTCCACGTCGACCTTGTCTGTCGCCAGCCTCAGCAGGGCGTCGCCCTCCGCGACGGCCGCGCCGACCGGCACGAGCCATTCGTCGATCGTGCCTTCCTGCATGGTCAGACCGATCTTCGGCAGCAGAACCTCGACCGCCATGCCGGTCACACCCTTTCGAGAAGACGCCGGCAGCCCTGGGCGATGCGGGCGCGATCGGGCACGTACGCCTTCTCCAGGACCGGGGAGAAGGGCACCGGGGAGAAGGGGGCGCCGATGCGCAGGACCGGCGCGTCCAGGTAGTCGAAGGCGGCGTCCTGGATCTGCGCGGCGATCTCCGCGCCGAGCCCGCCGAAGGTGACGGCCTCGTGCACCACGAGCACCCGGTTGGTACGGCGGACGGAGGCGAACATCGTCTCCGTGTCCAGCGGCTGCACGCTGCGGGGGTCGATCACCTCGATCTCCACGCCCTCGGCCGCCAGTTCTTCGGCCGCCGCGAGGGCCTCCCCCACCATGCGGCCCAAGGCGATCACCGTGACGTCGGAGCCGTGCCGGGCGGTGTGCGCCTGGCCCAGCGGGATGCCGTAGATCTCCTCGGGCACCTCGCTGATGCTGCCGAGCAGGACCTTGTTGAGCATGATGACGACCGGGTTGTCGTCCCTGATGGCCGAGACGGTCAGGCCCTTGGCGGTGTACGCGTCGGACGGCATCACCACCTTGAGGCCGGGCACGTGGGCCAGCCAGGCCTCAAGGCTCTGGCTGTGCTGGGCGGCGGCGCCGAGGCCCGCTCCGGAGGCGGTGGTGATGGTGAGCGGCACGGACAGCGCGCCACCGAACATGTACTTCATCTTGGCGGCCTGGTTGACGATCTGGTCGAGGCAGACGCCGATGAAGTCCATGAACATCAGGTCGACGACGGGCCGCAGGCCCCGGGCGGCGGCTCCCACGCCGAGGCCGACCAGGGCGGCTTCGGAGATCGGGGTGTCGATCATGCGGCGGGGGCCGAACTCGTCGAGCAGGTTGTCGAACATGCGGAAGACGCCGCCGTATCCGGCCACGTCCTCACCGGCGACGAAGACGTTCTCGTCCTCGCGCATGGCCTGGGCGAGCCCCTCGTTGAAGGCCTTGACGTAGGACAGCTTGCGGGGGGCGGCGACCGGAGTGACGGCCGGTGCCTCGGTGGTGGTGGTCATGGCGGTCATCCCGAGTAGACGTTGAGCAGCAGGTCGGCGGGGTCGGGCAGCGGGCTCGCCTCGGCGTACGCGATGGCCTCGGCGATCTCGTCGCGCGTGCGCTGCCATACGTCGTCCAGCTCGGCACGGGTCGCGGTGCCGTCGGCGACGGCCCGGGCCTCCAGCAGGTCGATGGGGTCACGCGTCTTCCACTGCGCGACCTCCTCGTCGGAGCGGTAGGGGTGACGCAAGCCCTTGACACCCTGGTGGTCGAAGAAGCGGTAGGTCTTGGCCTCGATCATCATCGGGCCCGCGCCCGCCCGGGCCCGCTCCACGGCTTCGGCGGCGGCCCGGTGGACGGCGACCGCGTCCATGCCGTCGACTATCACGCTGGGCATGCCGTAGGCGGCGGCGCGGTCGGCGACATCGGTGAGCAGCATGTGCGCGGACTGCGGCGTGAACTCCGCGTAGCCGTTGTTCTCACAGACGAAGACCACGGGCAGGCCGAGGATCGCGGCCATGTTGGCGCCCTCGTGCCAGGCGCCGATGTTGGTGGCGCCGTCACCGAAGAAGGTCACGGCGACGTTGTCCTCGCCCTTGTACCGGGCGGCGAAGGCCGCGCCCACGGCGATGGGGACACCGGCCCCGACGATGCCGTTGGCGCCGAGCATGCCGCGGGTGAGGTCGTTGATGTGCATGCTGCCGCCGCGGCCGAGGCAGGCGCCGGTGACCCGGCCGTACAGCTCGGCGTACATCGCGCGGAAGCCGACGCCCTTGGCCACGGCGTGCCCGTGGCCGCGGTGGGTGGAGGTGATCTGGTCGTCGTCGCGCAGGGCCGCCATCACACCGGCGGCGACGGCTTCCTGGCCGACATACAGGTGCAGGAAGCCGGGCAGTTTGCCGGCCTCCATGAGTTTTCCCGCCTCGGTCTCGAACAGCCGGATGCGCACCATGCGCTCGTGCAGGTCCTTGATGACCGGCGCGCTGACCTGCGCGGTTTTCTTCGACGCCGTTGACACTCGTTGAGCCACCGTCCGCCCCTTCGTCCGAGGGAGGTTGCCAAGCAATCGGACTTACTTGTGCCGGTCTACAGTAACCAGCAGGGGCACCTTACTGAACAGTGTCTCTAATTACTATGACCCGGGCCGGGGTCGTCGGCACGCGCGTCCACCAACTCCACGACATTGCCCTCCGGATCGGCCCAGAAGCTGATCCGCCGACCGCGGGTCAGGACCACGACCGGGTCCGACAGCGGCCGGACACCCGCGGACGGCAGCGCCGCCACCACAGGGTCCATGTCGTCGAGATGGAAGGTCAGACAGGACAGCCCAAGGCGTCCGGCCGGCGGGGCCATCGCGTGGACCGGCACCGGGGCCGACCGGGGAAGGATCAACTTGACGCACCCGCCGGAGGGCACCCGCAGCCAGGTGACCACCAGCTCGCCGCCGAGCCCTGCCGGACCGCCGACGGCCTGCGGTACGCCCGAGCGGCGCTCGGCGCGGCAGCCGAGCACGTCGCAGTAGAAGCGCTCCATCAGCTCCAGGTCCCGCACCACCACGCCCACCTCGAACGGCAGGGTCGTGACCATCGCACCCACCCCCACGGGACACTGAGCGGCAACTTCGGCACTTTCTATTGACAGACCACACTAAGTCCTGTTGTCGTTTCGGACACAGCCCAGCTGTCGCGTTCAGAAGCCGGTCACCGGCTCGCGGCTGGGAGGATGTGAGGACATCGTGGTCCAAACCAGTTCGCCGGAGATTCGGGAGACAGACGCCGGGCCGCCCAGGTCGTCGATCTCAGGCCCCTCGGCCCCCTCGGCCCCCTCGGCTCCCGAGTACGCGTCGTGGATCAGCCGGGACCGGTCCACCGACGCGGCGTCCCTGACGATGCGGCGGGAGGCCGCCGAACTCGTCGAGCGTGTGATGACGCACTACCGCGACAACACGACGCACGAGGCGGACGGCCAGTGGACGGAACCCGTCGCCAACTACCTCGACGCCGGCCGCTGGCAGCGCGAGACCGACGCCGTGCACCGCAGCGTCCCCCTGCCGCTCGCCATGTCCAGCGAGCTTCCCGGGCCGAACACCTACAAGGCGATCGACGTGCTCGGCATCCCCGTGCTGATCACCCGTGACCGCCAGGGCACCGTGCACGCGATGATCAACGCCTGCCGGCACCGGGGAGCCAAGCTCATCGAACCCGGCTGCGGGGTGTCGAAGCGGCTCACCTGCCCGTACCACTCGTGGTCGTACGACCTCGCCGGGGAGCTGCGGGGCGTGTACGCGGAGAAGACCTTCGGGGAGGTTCCGCGTGAGGGCCGAAGTCTCGTCCGGCTCCCGGCCGGGGAGCGCGCGGGCATCGTCTTCGTCTCGCTGGATCCGGCGGCCGAGCCCGACCTGGACGCCTGGCTGGGCGACCTGCAGCCCCTGCTGGAGGGCCTCCGGCTGGCGGAGTGCCACCACTACGCCACCAGCGAGCTGACCAGTCCCAACTGGAAGGTCACCCTCGACGGGTACCTGGAGACGTACCACTTCGCCTCGCTGCACCCGAAGACCGTGTTCGAGACGAACCTCTCGAACATGATGGCCCACGACACCTGGGGCCCTCACCAGCGCATCGCACCGGCCCTGCGCCCCATCGCGCAGGCGGTCGAGCTGCCGCCGGACCAGCGTGATCCCGGGGACTGTGTCGGGCCCATCTACTGGCTCTTCCCGGGCCTGGCGATCGCGGGCGGCTGGCGCCAGAAGATCGCCGTCTCCCTGGTGCTCCCCCGGACGGCGACCGAGTCGGTGACCCAGCAGATCATCCTGCTGCGGGACCCTGCGGTCACCGAGGAGGAGCGCGAGGCCGCCGACCGGTTCGGCGCGTGGTTCCACGAGGTGGTCCGCGACGAGGACTACGCGACCACCTACGGAGTCCAGCAGGGCCTGAAGGCCCTCGACGGGACCGACTTCGTCTTCGGACGCAACGAGCCCGGACTCCAGCACTTCCACCGCACCATCCATCAGCACCTGGACACAGCACCCCACAGAGCCGCCAGGTGAGCAACCAACCAGACTCGCGGGAGAACACCATGGTGGCTACGGGCAGCCTCGACGGACGTGTCGCGGTGATCACGGGCAGCACGCGCAGCATCGGCCGCGCCATCGCCGAGGCCTTCCTGGCCGACGGCGCCACGGTCGTCGTCAGCGGCCGGAGCGAGGTCAAGGGCAAGCAGGCCCTGGAGGAGATGGACGCCGGGGACCGGGCCGTCTTCCACCCCTGCGACGCCAACAGCCAGGAGGACATCGAGGGCCTCGCCGACTTCGCCGCCGAGCGCTTCGGCAGGCTCGACATCTGGGTCAACAACGTCGGCGGCAGCTCCGGCTTCGCCCCGATCCACCAGCTCAGCGACGAGGCGTGGCACAACGCCCTCAACCTGAACGTCAACGGCTACTTCTACGGCACCCGCCGGGCCCTGCCGAAGATGCTGGAGGGCGGCTGGGGCCGCATCATCAACATCTCCTCGGTGGAGGGCAAGCAGGCCAACAAGCCCGCGATCAGCCACTACATCACCAACAAACACGCCATCCACGGCCTGACCAAGGCGACCGCCTTCGAGTACGGCACCCAGGGCATCACCTGCAACGCCATCTGCCCCGGCGCCGTCGACACCGACCTCATGCGGGCCGCGGGTCCCGCCGCCGCGGAGGCCGAGGGCATCTCCTACGAGGACTGGCTGAGCCGCTTCGCCGAGCACGCCGCCACCAAGAAGATCACCACGGTGGAGCAGATCGCGGCGGTCGCCTCACTGCTCGCGAGCGAGGCGGGGGCGGGTATCACCGGCACGCTGATCAGCGTCGACGGCGGAACAGCGCAGTGGTAGGCGCGGGTACGGACAGCGGGAGACCTCGGTCATGAAGAGCTGGATCACGGACTGGCAGCGCAGTGAGCGGCTGCCGCACTACACCCGGGCCAACGCGGGCGAGACCCTGCCGGAACCCGCCAGCCCGCTGGGCTGGACCCTGGTCTGGGGACGGGGCCTGCAGGGCTGGCGTCGCGGCTTCGTCGGGTTCGGCATCTACCGCGAGGAGGAGGTGGCCGGCCCCCGGCCGCCGTTCGTCGGCATGTTCGGCGGCCACTTCTACCTGAACCTGTCCCACATGCGGCTGTTCGGTATCCGCATGGGGCAGACGGCGGACCAGATCGACGCGGCCTTCGTCGGTCAGCGCTCCGACACGCCGGTGTACCTGGCGCACCCGGACGACCAGGACGAGGAGCTGACCGCCAAGGCGGGCGCGACGCTCCAGCGGATGCTCGGCCAGACCTCCTTCCCGGAGGCCGACGCCGACCGGGAGCGCCTGCGCGCCCTGCGCCGCTCGCGACCCGAGCCGGCGAAGCTGTCCGACGCCGAACTCGTGGCGCACGTACGGTCGTTGCTGGACGAGGTGGAGACGACGTTCCAGCGGCACGTCGAGTCGTCGCTGCCCGCGTCCGTCGGGCCGGCGATCCTCGGCCCACTGTGCGCGAGCGCGGACCGCCCCGGCGCCATGCTCGACCTGATCGGCGGTCTGGGCGACGTCGACTCCGCCTCCCCGTCGACCGGGCTGTGGGCACTCTCCCGCCAGGTGGCGGCCTCGGCCGAACTGAGCGCGCTCTTCGACCGGGGTCCGGCCGCGGTGGAGCGGGCACTCGACGCCGCAACCGGCGATGTGAAGACGTTCCGTGACTCCTTCGAGGCGTTCCTCGCGGAGTCCGGCGACCGCGGTCCCAACGAGTGGGACATCCACGCGCTGTCCTGGGAGGCGTCGCCCGTCCAGGCACTGGCCCTGGTCGACCGGATCCGGCACAGCCCCGACGACGACTCCCCGGCGGCCCGGCGCACACGGCTGACCGAGGGGCGCGAGCGGACGGCGCGGGAGATCCGGGCCGTGCTGCCCGAGGAGGCGCAGCCGATGTTCGACGCCGGGATGCACGCCTCCCAGGTGTGGATCCCGGCCCGCGAGCGCACCAAGGCGAACTGCGTCACCGTCGTCAACGAGATCCGCATGGCCGTACGGGAGCTCGGCCGCCGCGGTGTCGAGGCGGGGCTCTTCGCCCGGCCCGAGGACGTGATGATGCTGCTGGACACCGAGCTCGACGACTACGTCACCGCTCCGGAGTCCTTCGGCCCGGTCATCGCGCGGCGGCTGGAGGAGTACGCGGGTCTGCACGAGCTGGAACCGCCGTTCTTCGTCGCCGACGACGCGCAGACCGAGATCGACACCTGGCCGCGCCGCGCCGAGGAGCGGACCGAGGCGGCCGTCGAGGGCGATGTGCTCGGCGGTGTGGGCGGCAGCCACGGCACGTACACCGGCAGGGTGCGCGTGGTCACCGACCCGGCTTCCTGCGAGGCACTGGAGCCCGGCGAGGTGCTGGTCGCGCCGATCACGGACGCGGCCTGGACCCCGCTGTTCCTGGTGGCCGGCGCGGCCGTCGTGGACGTGGGCGCGCTCAACAGCCACGCCGTGGTGGTCTGCCGTGAGCTGGGCATCCCGGCCGTCATCTCCGTCGAGGGCGGAACGCGACGGCTGCGGGACGGCATGGTGATCACGGTCGACGGTGAGCGGGGCACGGTCACCGTCGACAGTGTTCCCGCGCCGCTCGGCATCTGAGAACTCCGCGGGCCCGTCGCTTCCCTGCACCGGAGCGACGGGCCCGCGGGCACGACCAGGGAAGGACCACCATGGCTGAGGAAATCATCGTCTCCGGCTGGATGGACTACGAACCCCGCGACCGCGAGACCATGTTGGCGGCCCTCGTGGAGCTAGGCCGGCGTACCCGCGAGGAGGAAACCGGCTGTCTGGACTACGCGATGACAGCCGATCCCGAGGACGAGCGGCGTATCCGGGTGTACGAGCACTGGACGTCGCGGCAGGCCCTCGACGAGCACTTCACCACCCCGCACATCAAGGACTTCCGGACGGCCGTCGCGGGGCTGACCCGGGTCGGGGTCTCCCTGACGGCCCACACCGTCGCCGCGTCACATCCCATGCGCTGAGCGCGCCTTCAGGGAGACCCGTCCAGCCGCACCAGCATCTTCCCGACGTTGCCGCCGTCCAGCAGGGACAGCAGCGCACCCGCGGCGTTCTCCAGGCCGTCGACGACCGTCTCGCGCGCGGTGATCCGGCCCTCGGTGAGCCAGCCCGCGACCCGCTGCTCGAACTCCGGCCGCAGGTCCTCGTGGTCACGGACGATGAACCCGGACAGCGTCAGCCGCTTGAGGACCGCCTGGATCAACTGGTTGATGTCCACGGTCCGTCCCGCGCCGCCGAACTGCGACATCATGCCGCACAGGGCGACCCGGCCACCGGTGCGCAGCGCGTTCAGAGCGGCGGCGAGCTGCTCACCGCCGACGTTGTCGAAGTACACGTCGATGCCGTCGGGTGCCAGCCGCGCCAGCGCGTCGCGCACCGGCTCGGTCCGGTAGTCCGCGGCCGCGTCGTAGCCGAACTCCTTCACCAGCAGGGCGCACTTGTCCGGCCCTCCGGCGGTCCCGACGACGCGGTCCGCGCCCAGCAGACGGGCGAACTGGCCAGCGGCGGTGCCGACGGCGCCGGCCGCCGCCGACACGAAGACGGTGTCGCCCGGCCGCAGCCGCGCGACACGGGTCAGGCCGACGTACGCGGTGAATCCGGTCTGGCCGAGCAGGCCCAGCCAGGTGGGCAGCGGCGCCAGGTCCGGGTCGATGCGGCCGGCGCCGTCGACGGACACCGCGTCGATCACGGCCCTCTCCCGCCAGCCGAGTTGATGACGTACGTACGTGCCCGGCGGCACCGAGACGCAGCGGCTCTCCTCCACGACACCGAGCGCACGGCCGTCGAGCGGCGAGCCGGGGGTGAAGTTGTGCGTGTAGTGCTTCTCGGTGGTCGACAGCCGCCCGCGCATGGACGGGTCGACGCTCATGTAGAGGTTGCGGACGAGCAGCTGCCCCTCCCCCAGGGCCGGCAGCGGGCGCTCCTCGACCAGGAAGTCACCGGGGAGCGGTTCTCCGTCGGGCCGGCGCGCCAGGCAGACCACTCGGGTGGTACGGGGCGTCATGAGGTCACTCCTCCGGCTGCGGGGTGGTGCGCCGCTGGGCGAGGCGGCCGACCCAGCCGGCCATCTGGAGGTCGGCGTGGCGCAGTTCGCCCGACTGCCACCGGGCCTGGAAGTCGAAGACGCCCCGCACCCCTGTCCTGGGATCGGTCACCTCGACCAGTCCGTCCTCGGTGAGCCGGTACACATGGCCGGTCAGTGGGTGGATCACTTGCTTGGAGAGGTTGGACATGGGGCCTCACTCCTGCACTCGGCGGCGTACGCCGCGCTTGGTCACGGTCACCGGGCCCTCGACCCGGAGCCGGCAGGCGAGCCGGGTCAGGCCGTCCACCGGTCTGCGCAGGGCCTCGATGCCCTCGCGTTCCAGCGGGCCCACGGGGGAACAGTTCTCGGCGCCCTCCTCGACCTGGACGAAGCAGGTGCGGCAGGTCCCCTTGCCGCCGCAGACGGTGGGCCAGCGGTAGCCGAGCCGCCCGGCGGCGGTGAACAGATCCTCGCCGTCGAGGACTTCGAGCTCGACGCCGGAGGGCATGACCGCCACCCGGTGGGTCACTTGCTCATCCACTGGTCGAGCGTCTGGTTGAAGTGGCGGATACGGCTCTCCTGGTAGTTCGCCAGGGTGATGCCCGGCTTGCGCATCGCCTTCAGGCCCTGCTGGACGTAGGGCAGGTTCTCGCAGTCCTGGTCGAAGACGGGCCCGAGCACGCCGAGTTCGGGGATGTCTGCGAAGAGCGTGTCCTGAGGCACCCAGCGGATCTTCGCCGGGGGCGGCGTCTCGCCGGGCCGCTTCGGGGACGACATGAAGATGATCTCGGCGGTGCAGGAGTCCGGGTCGAGGCCGTGGGGCCGGAACCGGTAGATGATGTTCGACTTGGCGCCGCCCCAGGGATTGAAGTTGGGGAACAGCAGGTAGTTGATGGCGTCCAGCAGCTCGGTGTCGGGTGTCTCCGAGAAGTCCTGCTGCGAGGTGGCCGCCAGTTGTTCGCGCATCCGCGCGGCGAGGACCTGACGGGCGGTGCCGCCGGGCGGGATCGCCGGCAGTGCGTCACCCTCCTGCATCACCAGGTCACGTCCCTGGGCGGCGGCGTAGAACGAGCGCGAGTCGTAGAAGGTCTCCAGGACGTCCTCCTCCGTGACGGAGTCCGCCACGTGCGGGCTGGGCGCGCCCTGGATGTTGATCATCCGGTTCCAGTTCGGCTGGTCCGCCATGACGTCGTACTGCGAGTTGGCGTCGGCGAGCCACGTCAGCATCTGCGGATGCGTGGCGATCACGTGAAAGGACTCGATGAACGCGTCCTGCGCGACCTTCCAGTTGCAGGGCAGCACCTTGGCGATGTGCAGCGACTTGTAGCGGTTCTCCAGCGGCCAGATGTAGTAGTCGTCGAAGGTGCCGCGGTAGCTGTCGAAGGACTCGGCGTACGGGTCCATGTTGATGAAGACGAAACCGCGCCAGGTCGCCACCTGGGCCTCGGGGAGGGCGAACTTCTCCGGGGTGACGTGCGGGAAGTCCCAGGCGCAGGGCGGGGTCTGCATCGTGCCGTCGAGGTTCCAGGTGAAGCCGTGGAACGAGCAGCGGAACTCGCTGACGTTGCCGCCGCCGGTGCGCAGTTTGCGGCCTCGGTGCAGACAGACGTTGACGTAGGCGCGGATCTCGTCGGGTGCCGTGCGCACGACGATGAGGGAGTCGTCGCCGATCTCGTAGACCTCGTGGTCGCCGACCTCGGGGATCTCGCTCTCCAGGCAGGCGAACTGCCAGACGCGCCGCCAGACCTGCCGCATCTCGCGTTCGGCCCACTCGCGGGAGGTGAAACGGGCGGTGTCGATGTCCTCGCTGCCGAGGTAGTCGTTCCGCTCGTACCGCAGGGCGGGGGGAACGGGGCGGCTGTCCTGGTCGAGGTAGTCCTGGACGCTGGGCCCGGGGCACCGTGCCGTGGCCGGCTCCGACGTTTCGTCCATCATCTCTCCTCCGGCAGAAACTTTAGATTGAGTGTAGTTACCGGATACCACCGGGAGCAACACTCGTGCCGGTGGACGATCTCCGGACCTGCCGAGGTCACCGCAGTTTCGCACCGGTATTCCGGAATATGTTGCGGCAACCCTCTCCCCAAGCACGCCGGGGCATGTCACACTCCGACCCACTTGAGACTGTAGTGCCTCATAAGTTTCTCCGTCACACCACGGGAGCGCTCAACGATGAGTTCCAGACCCCGTCGCGCGGTCCGCCGCGCCATCACCGCGACCCTCCCCGTCACCGCCCTGCTCGCCCTCGCGGCATGCGGCACCGGGACCACTCCGGCCGCCGACTCGACACAGGCGGGGGCGCCCGGCTCCCCCGGCCTGACGGCGGCCCGCGCAGCCCTGGCGAAGCACTCCGAGCGCCCGGCCACGATCTCCGTGACCGAGCCGGTGGGCAAGCCGATCCCCAAGGGCAAGAAGATCGACTTCATCCTCTGCGGCGTCCAGTCCTGCAAGGACCTCGCCGACTTCTTCACCGAGGCCGCGAAGGAACTCGGCTGGCAGGTCAAGCAGATCGCCACCCAGGGCACCCCGGAGTCCGTCCAGGCCGCCTACGAACAGGCCGTGCGCGACAAGCCGGACGCCGTCGTCGCCTCCGGTTTCCCCCGTGCCGTCTACGCCAAGCAGCTGGCACAGCTGAAGGCGGCCGGCATCCCCGTCATCCAGTCGAACGCCGACGACGTGGCGGGCGACGGCATCTCCCTGCTGAAGAACGGGCCGAAGGACGTCGGTGTCCAGGGCGAGATGCTCGCCTCATGGGTGGTGTCGAACAGTGGCGCCAAGGCGGACACCGTCTACTTCGATCTGCCGGCCTACACGATCCTCAAGCCCGTCAAGGACTCCTTCGCGGCCAAGTACAAGGAGTGGTGCGAGGGTTGCGCGCTCGACAACGTCGACGTGCCGATCACCGCGGTGGGCAAGGACATGCCGGACCGCGTGGTGTCGTACCTCCGGTCGCACCCGAAGGTGACCCATGTCGTCTTCTCCCTGGGCCTGCTCAACGTGGGCGTGCCGGCCGCGCTGAAGACCGCCGGGATCACCGGCAAGCACATCGTCGTCAACGTCGGTGACGCGCAGAACTACCAGTACATCCAGGGCGGTCTCACCGACGGCGCGATGGCGCTGAACTCGCACGAGACGGCCTGGCTCCAGGCCGACGCGCTCGCCCGGCACTTCACCGGGCAGCCCATGGCCGTGGACCAGAAGGCGGCGCTGCCCAACATGCTCGTCACCAAGGACAACCTGCCCTCCGCCGACGGCGACTTCCCGATCGTCGAGGACTACGAGAAGCAGTTCAAGGCGCTGTGGGGACTGAGTTGACCGGGCCGGTGCTGCGGGTGGCCGCCCTGTCGAAGAGATTCGGCGGCACCCAGGCGCTGCAGGACGTCGACCTCGAGGTCATGCCCGGCGAGATCCACGCCCTGATCGGGCCCAACGGCTCCGGCAAGTCCACTCTGATCAAGATCCTCGCCGGCTACCACCATGCCGAGCCCGGTGCGGTGGCCGAACTCGACGGCGAGCCCTTCGGCCTCGGTCAGGTCGCGGCGTCCCGCCACGACCGGCTCCGTTTCGTCCATCAGGAGCTGGGGCTGGTGGGCGAGTTGAGCGCCATCGACAACCTCGCGCTCAGCCATGGCTTCGCCCGCACAGCGTTCGGCAACATCCGCTGGCCGGAGATGGAGCGGCGGACGAGCGCCCTCGTCGAAAGGTTCGGCCTCGGCATCGACGTACGCAGGCCCCTGATGACGGCGACCCCCGTCCAGCGCACGGTGGTGGCCATCGCCGCCGCGCTGCAGGGCTGGGAGGGCCGCCGCGGGGTCCTGGTGCTCGACGAACCCACCGCCGTGCTCCCGCCCGGCGAGGTGGCCCGCCTCTTCGACATCGTGCGGGAGGTCCGCGACGCCGGCGCCGGTGTCCTGTACGTCTCGCACCGGATGGACGAGATCTTCGCGCTCGCCGACCGGGTCACCGTGATCCGCGGCGGGCGCCGGATCGCCACCCGCCCGGTCGCCGAGCTCACTCCGCGTCTGCTGGCGGAGCTGATGGCGGGCGAGGACATGGAGACCACCCACCGTCCGGCATCCCGCTCCGGCCCGACCAACCCCGTGCTGGAGGTCCGCGACCTGTGGGCCGGGCCCCTGCGAGGAGTCGACTTCGACCTGGCCGGGGGCGAGCGCCTGGGCATCACCGGGCTGGTCGGCTCCGGCCACGAGATCGTGCCGTACGCGGTGTGCGGGGCGCATGCCGGGCGGGTGAGCGGCAGGCTGCGGCTGCCGGAACGCTCCGAGCGGTGGACCGAGGCGCGTGACGCGAGCGGCCTGGGTCTTCCCCTGGTCCCGGCGGACCGGGCGGGCGAGGGAGTGATCGGCGACTTCTCGGTCGGCGAGAACCTCACCCTGCCGCTCCTGGACCGGCTGCGCTCCCGGTCCGGGCGGTTGCGCCGACGCCGCGAGTCCGCCCTGACGCAGGACTGGATCCGGCGGGTCGGGGTGCGAACGGCCGGGCCCGGGGCCCGGATCACCACGCTGAGCGGCGGCAACCAGCAGAAGGTCGTCATGGCCCGCTGTCTGGCCGGGCGGCCGCCGGTGCTGGCGCTGTGCGAACCCACGGCGGGCGTGGACATCGCCACCCGCCTTCAGCTGTACGACCTGATAGAGCGTCAGTCCGACGAGGGCATGGGCGTCCTCGTGTCCTCCTCCGACACGCATGACCTGCTCGCGCTGTGCACCCGCGTCCTGGTGGTGCGGAACGGCCGGATCGCACGGGAGATCAGCGGCCGGGACATCACCGAGCCCGCGCTCGTGCACGCCATGGAAGGAACCGAGTGACATGAGCCCTGGAAGGAACCGACTGACATGACGTCCACCCCGACCCGAGCGGCGGAGGTCCCGCCGTCCGCACCGGAGAGACCCGCGGTGCGCGTACCGGGGACATGGGCCCGACGGGCGGCGGCCGCCCTGTCGTTCCGCACCATCGGCGCCGTGTACGTGTGGCTGGTCATCGTCGTGCTCTTCACCGTGTGGGCGCCGGACACGTTCCCGACCATGATCACCGTCAAGCAGGTACTGAACGGCAACGCCGTGGCGGGCCTGGTCGCACTCAGCGTCGTACCGCCGCTGGCCGCACGCGTCTTCGACCTCTCCATCGCCTTCACCATGTCGCTCACCAGCGTGCTGACCGCCCACTTCATGGTCTCCGCCGGGCTCGGACCCGGCACGGCCATCGCCCTGGCGATGACCGCCGCACTGCTGGTCGGGGTCGTCAACGGCATCGTGGTCGTGGTCCTGCGCGTCGACTCGTTCATCGCCACCCTGGCCACCGGCGCGCTGATCCAGTCCCTGATCACCATGGTCACCAACGACAGCTCGATCACCGGTGTGCGGCTGCTCGCCGAGCCGTTCGCGAGCATCGCCCAGCTGGACGCCGGCGGCGTCACCCTGCCGGTGCTGTATCTGCTGCTCGCCGCCCTCGCCATCTGGTTCCTGCTGGAACACACCGCCACCGGGCGCCGGTTGTACGCGACCGGATTCAACGCCGACGCGGCCCGGCTGCAAGGGGTGCGCACCGACCGGCTGCGCTTCCTGACCCTGGTGGCCTCCGCGCTGCTGTCCGGCTTCGCCGGCGTCGTCTTCACGGCCTCGGTCGGCTCCGGTTCACCGACAGCGGGCACCCCGTACCTGCTGTCGGCCTACGCCGCCGCCTTCGTCGGCGCGACCCAGTTGCGCGCGGGCCGCTTCAACGCCTGGGGCACGGTCCTAGCCGTTCTGCTGCTCGGCACCGGCATCACCGGACTCGGGCTCGCCACCAGCGCGCAGTGGGCCGCGAGCCTGTTCACCGGCTCGGTCCTCATCGTGGCGCTGGTCCTCACGGGCGGCCGGATCGCCCTGCCCACCGTGCTGCGCCGCCGGGCGAAAACCCGGCCCGACCCGATCACCAGCAAGGAGACCTGATGATGAAGGCACTTCAGTACCGGCAGGTGGGGCACGCTCCCGAGGTCGTGGAAGTCCCGGTACCCGAACCCGGCCCGGGCCAGGTGCTGTTGAAGGTGACGGCGGCCGGGCTCTGCCACTCCGATCTGGCGGTGATGGGCTGGCCCGAGGAGCAGTTCCCCTACTCCCTGCCGATGACCCTCGGTCATGAGGGCGTCGGCACGGTGGCGGCGCTGGGCGCCGGTGTCACCGACGTGACGGAGGGCGAGGCGGTGGCGGTGTACGGCCCGTGGGGCTGCGGGCGCTGCCACCCGTGCGCCGAGGGCAAGGAGAACTGCTGCCCGCACGCCGCCGGGCTCGGCATCCTGCCGCCGGGGCTCGGCTCACCCGGTGCCCTGGCGGAGTACATGCTGGTGGACTCGCCCCGGCACCTGGTGCCGCTGAACGGACTCGACCCGGTGCAGGCCGCGCCCCTCACGGACGCCGGGCTGACCCCGTATCACGCGCTCCGCGGGTCGCTGCCGAAGCTGCTGCCCGGCAGCACGGCGGTGGTCATCGGCGTCGGCGGCCTGGGCCATCTCGCCGTGCAGCTGCTGCGCGCACTGACACCGGCCCGGGTGATCGCCCTCGACGTGAGCAAGGAGAAACTGGAGCTGGCCCGCGAAGTCGGCGCGCACGACACGCTCCTCTCCGACGGCGAGGCGGCCGCACGGATCCGCGGACTCACCGGCGGTACGGGAGCACAGGTCGTCCTGGACTTCGTCGGGGCCGAGGCGACCCTGACCGTGGCCGCCGCGTCGGTGGCGGTGGCGGGTGATGTCACGGTCGTCGGCCTCGGCGGGGGCACGCTGGCCGTCGGCTTCGGGGGCGGCCTGCCGTTCGAGGTGTCGGCCTCCTTCCCCTACTGGGGCAGCCGGACGGAACTCATGGAGGTCCTGGAGCTGGCACGCCAGGGTCTCGTGTCGTCCCACGTCGAGACCTTCACACTGGAACAGGCGCCCGAGGCGTACGAGCGCCTGCACGCCGGCGAGATCGACGGCCGCGCGGTGGTACTGCCGCACGCCTCGTCGCCTCACGCCCTGTAAGGGCTGCTCGCGGTCACCTTCAGCCAGTGCATGGACGTCAGGCGGACGGCGAAGTACACCGCGGCCACGGCAGCGGCCAGGTCCAGGACATCCGCTGCCATGTACTGCATCACCGCGGCCCGGATCTGCGTGGGAGTCTCTGCGCTCTCGTATCGCGACGAGGCGTACAGGCCGTACAGCGAGCTGGAAACGAGCAGGCCCCACCACAGGTTCACGGGCCAGATCCCTGCCCGGTACGGTTCCCCGTCGGCGGGCAGGGGTGATGCGGCACCCCACATGTCGACGGCGATGCGGTACGGCAGCCAGAAGTTCGCCAGGGGGATGAGCCAGCCCCCGATGGCCCAGCCCGGGCCCTTACGGAACCGATCGGGTGCCAGCAGCCCGGTGTTGCGGCGCGTCGAGAAGAACCAGGCGATGAAGAGGACCGCGCAGGGCAGGAACACGATGCCCTGAACGTTGCCGGCTGTCTGGTACAGCGAGTACGCGGCGTCCAGCCTTTGCTGGGGAGCGGCGGCGAATCCCTGGTCCTCGTCGATGAGCAGGTAGATCCGGGCTCCGGCGAAGACGGCGAGGACATCGCTCAGGGCGACGATCGCGAGCGACACCGACGCCGCTGCCAGCAGGCCGCGCACCGAGCGTGGCGTGCCGTTCGGCAGCATGCGACGCGGACGGAGTTCATTGGATGCAGACATGACGGTGGCCCCCCACGGGCGGAGTACGAAAAGGCCCGCGATAGAGCGCGTGCGGAGGCACGGTACGCCTGCTGCCAGGTCCCGTCCATGACGATCCGCAGGTCGGACAGCCACTCCCGGCCCGCGCGTCACCGGGCCGGTCTTTTCCCGCCCACCGTCCGCTCCACACAGCGCCGGAGCACCGTCAGGAACTCCGGCGTCCTCCAGGGCCCCACGTCCACGCGCCCGGTGTCGTCCACGCCGAGGTCCTGCACGTCGTAGCGGCCCCGGCAGTGGCCGAGGGTGAAGTAGCAGACCTCGCCGCGGCCGTGCCGCTTGAGGTACAGCACCGGCCGGGGCGCGCGGTCGAGGGCCGCCGTGTCGCCCTCGGCGAAACCGCGGCACGGCCCCGTGTACTCGGCGTGCAGCAGCACCTCCAGTTCGCCGTGCAGCTCGCAGACGTACAGCTCGTCGGTGACCGTGAACGGTCCGATCCCGGCGACCAGCGGGTGCTCGGGCCGGGTCACCCGCACCTCGTACGGCTCGATCGGCGGGTGGGCCAGGAACTGGCTGCCGAGCACCTCGGCCAGTTCCCCGAGCAGCCGTGGAGTCGTGAACAGCCGCGGGCCCTTGCCCGCCGACGGCTCGATCACCGCGTTGGTGCCGTGCAGGGCGAGCCAGCGCCCGCCCCGCTCGACGAACCGCGCCAGCGCGGCCCGTTGTGCCGGGCGGGGCCGGACGTCGCAGGTGTAGGTGACCAGCAGGTCCGCCCTGTCGAGGGCGGCCAGGCAGTCGTAGTCCTGGTACACCGTGGTGCGCACCTGCGGATGCTCGCCGAGCAGTTCCAGCAGCCGCAGCCGCGCGTGGTCGAAGTCGTGCCAGCGGCCGCCGCAGACCAGCACGGCGTCCAGACGGCCGGCCGGGCCCGCCACGGCTCAGTACTGGACGCGGGTGAGCAGCCCGCCGTCCACCACGAGGTTGACCCCGACGCAGAAGGAGCCGGTCCGCCCGAGCAGGAACGCCACCGCCGCGGCCACATCCTCAGCGGTGCCGTAGCGGCCGATCGGCAGCTTGGCGAGGACCTCCTCGTACACCTCCGGGCGGCTGGTGCGGATGGTCTCCCAGGCGCCGCCGGGGAAGTCGATCGGGCCGGGCGAGACGGTGTTGACGCGGATGCCCTTCGGCGCGACGGAGTGGGCGAGGGCCGAGGCGTGCTGGACGACGGCCGCCTTGAGCGCGGAGTAGGAGTTCGCTCCGGCCGGACGCGCGGTGTCGGAGGCGTTGGTGGTGCCGATGGCCACGACGGCGGCCCGGTCGGAGGCCTCCAGATGCGGAAGAGCCGCCTCGACGAGTCCCGCGAACGGGATCAGGTCGCCGCGCAGACTGGCCTCCCAGGACTCGGGGCCCTTCACATTGCCCGCCGACACGTTGGACACCAGCAGGTCCAGGCCGCCGAGTTCACCGGCCGCCCGCTCCACGAAACCCGCGAGGGCGGCGGGGTCGGTGACGTCGACCGGTTCGGCGAAGACCGTGGCCCCCTCGCCGCGCAGTTCGGCGGCGGCCTTGGCCAGCCCTTCCTCGCCCCGGGCGCAGAGGGCCAGTGCGCAGCCCTCGGCCGCGAGGGTTCCGGCGATCGCCCGGCCGATGCCCCGGCTCGCGCCGGTCACCAGCGCTTTCGCGCCTGTCAGTCCCAGATCCATCGATGTCACTCCTTTGTGATTGCCGAAAACCGTCGCGGTGGCTCAGTTGCCGGGAAGCTGCGAGAACGGCGCCCGGTCCGCCCGCGGCTCCGGTGGCAGCTTCAGCACGCGTTCGCCGATCAGGTTGCGCTGGATCTGGTCGGTGCCTCCGGCCAGCCGGTAACCGGGGGCGCCGAGCAGGTGCTGTGTCCAGGCGAAGGTGCCCGGTTCCCCGGTGTCGGCGCTGATGCGCGCCCCCATCAGCTCGGCGGCGACCTGTCCCGTGCGGGTGAGCAGGTCGGAGGCCATGAGCTTGGTCAACGATGCCTCGGGACCCGGCCGTCCGCCGGCCGCGCTCGTCCTGGCGACGCGGTCCACGGTGGCCGCGCGCAGCGCGGCCCGTACGTACAGGTCGGCGAGCCGCTGGCGGACCAGCGGGTCCGAGGTGCGGTCGAGGGAGCGGGCGAGCGCGAGCACGTCCGCAAAGGTGCCGCCCTTGCGGCGGTTGCCGCTCCCGGAGGCGGTCCGTTCGAAGGCGAGGGTGGTGGTGGCGACCTCCCAGCCCTGGCCCGGCCGTCCGATCCGGAGCCGGTCCGGGACGCGTACGCCGCTGAGGAACACCTCGTTGAAGGAGGCGCCGCCGCTCATCTGCCGGATGGGGCGGATCTCCACGCCCCGGGCGTCCATCGGGACCAGGAAAGCGGTGATGCCGGCCTGTTTGACGACGTCCGGGTCGGTGCGCGCGAGCAGCAGGCCGTAGTCGGCGAACTGGGCGCCCGAGGTCCACACCTTCTGGCCGTCGATCATCCACTCGCCCTCGTCTACCTGCCGGGCGCGGGTGCGCAGGGCGGCGAGGTCGGACCCGGCACCCGGCTCGCTGAAGAGCTGGCAGGCCAGCAGGTCGGTGCGCAGGAACGCGCGTGCGTGGTCGCGGAGTTGCTCTTCCGTCCCGAAGAGGGAGACGGCCATCGCGACCAGGCGCACGGTGACGCTGATCAGCTCGGTGGAGGGCGGCACCTCGAAGGCGGACTCCTCCTCGGCGAAGGCGGCCACGTGGGCGGCGGTCAGGCCCGCGCCGCCCCTGTCCGCGGGGAGGGTCAGCGCCTGGTAGCCGGCGTCGAAGCGGGCCCGCTGGTAGGCGCGGCAGCGCTCCAGCAGCAGGCGTTCCTCGGCCTCGGGGAGGTTGTGGAACACGGCGAGATCGGCGTCTTCTCCGGCGGACTCCGGCGCCCGTGCCGGTTCGAGCACACCGGCCAGCCACTGCCGCACCTGCGTGCGCCATGCGTCCGGATCGGGCTGCGGCATGACTCCTCCTCGAGCACTTACCAGACGAAAGATTCAGTAACGGTGGCGGCAAAGTGTCCTTGCCAGACCCCTTGAGCATGCGGGAACACCTCAGCTCGGGATCAGAGTGTTCCGTACTTTCTTGATAAACGCTACAGTCTCCGCATCACCTCTCCCCTCGAATCGGGAGAGGGCCGATGAGCCGCCGGAGGAGCCATGTCGCTGCTGCCACTCGACCGTCGCGCCCAGGAGACACCCGAGGAGCCCGCCCTGGTGGACGACCTGGGCGTGCTGTCCTGGTCGGGCCTCGCCGACCAGGTGGCACGGGCGGCGGCGCGGCTGCTGGAGTTCGCGCCCGGCCCGGACGACCGGATCGCCGTCCTCGGGGACAACGCGATCCCGACACTGGTCGCCCATCTGGCCGGCCTGCGAGCCGGGGTCGGGACCGTGGCCACGTCCCGGAACCTCACCTCGGGCGAACTCGTCGACCAGATCATCGACGCGGGCGTGACCGCGATCGTCGCCGGCCCCGCCGGGGCGGGTGCCGCGCTGGACGCGGCCCGGGAACTGGGCCTGCCCCTGGTGACGCACGCAACGCCGGCCGCCGGGCACGCCTTCGACTGGGACCTGTGGCTGGCGGCCGCGCCGGCCGGACGTGCCGTCCCGACGGACCGGCCCGCCCGGCCTCCACTCGTCTACACCTCGGGCACCACCGGTCGGGCGCGCGGCACCGAGGTGCGCTGGGTGAGCGGCCCGGTCGCCGACAGCGCCGCTTACCTCGCCGCGATGTCCGCCCGGCCAGGCTTCCCGCCGGGTCCGCACCTGGTGTGCGGCCCGCTCCAGCACAACGCGCCGCTGACCTCGCTGCGGCACCTGGCGGCCGGTCAGCCCGTGGTGGTCCTCGGCAGATACGACGGGGAGACGTTCCTCAGCCGGGTCCAGAGGTGGCGGGTCTCCTCGACGGTCATGGTGCCCACCCACTTCCAGCGGCTGCTCGCCCTCCCGGAGGAGGTCCGCGCCCGGTACGACGTCTCCAGCCTGCGGCAGGTGTCCCACACGGGCTCCGCGTGTCCGCCGGATGTGAAGCGGGCCATGATCGAGTGGTTCGGTCCGGTGCTGACCGAGTCGTACGGTGCCAGCGAGGCGGGGACGGTGGCCCGCATCAGCAGCAGCGAATGGCTGGCGCACCCGGGTTCGGTCGGGCGCGTCCGGGCCCCGTTCGAGGTCCTGGTCACCGATGACGACGGCCGGCGGCTGCCGCCCGGCGAACGCGGACTGCTGGCCTTCCGGGCCCCCGACGACCAGGGCGTCCGCTATCACGCGGACCCGGACAAGACCCGGTCCGCCTATCTCTCCCCCGGCGTCTTCACGCTCGGCGACATCGGCTACGTCGACGCCGACGGCTACATCTTCATCACCGACCGGGCCGCGGACGTGGTGGTCTCCGGCGGCGTGAACCTGTACCCGGCCGAGAGCGAGGCGGTCCTGCGGCGGCACCCGGCGGTCGCCGAGGTCGCGGTCGTCGGCGTGCCCGACCCGGACTTCGGTGAGTCACTGCGGGCGCTGGTCGTGGTGGCGGCGGACGAGCCGCCGGCCGATGAGCTGGACCGGTTCTGCCGCGAGCACCTCGCCGCCCACAAGTGCCCGAAGTCGTACGAGTTCGTCCCCGAGCTGCTGCGCAACGCCATGGGCAAGCTCGACAAACGCGCGATGCGCCGCCCGTACTGGCGCTCCGAACGCACCATCGCCGGCTGAGCCGGGCTCCCCCAGTAAGGACCACCCATGACCGAACTCCTCCTCATCCGGCACGGCCTCCCCCTGGCGGGCGTGTTCGACCCCCGGCTGTCACCGGAGGGCACCGCCCAGGCCGAACGCCTCGCCGCCTGGCTCGTGCACGAGGACGTCGACGCCCTGTACTCCAGCCCGTACCGGCGTGCCCGCGAGACCGTGGCACCCCTGGAGCGCCTCACCGGCATGACCGCCACCGTCCTCGACGACCTGCGCGAGTGGGACACCGACGTGACGCAGCCCTACATGCCGCCGGAGCAGATCGGCGCGGACGATCCCCGGGCGGCGGCGCTCGCCGAGGGGCGTTACGAGGACTTCGTGCCCGAGCTGGACTGGGACGCCTTCCGCGCCCGTGCCGCGCGGGCCATGGACACCATCCTCGACGCCCATCCCGGAGGGCGGGTCGGGGTCGTGTGCCACGGCGGCATCACCAACACCTATCTGGCGACGGTGCTCGGCCTGCCCACGATGTTCTGGTTCCACCCCGACTACACGTCCGTCAGCCGGGTGCGGCGCATGCCCGGCGGCCGGATCGTCCTGCACTCGGTGAACGAGACGGCCCACATGGTCGCCGAACGCGCCGTCGACGCGGTCGCCTGACTCCGCCCCACATCCCAGGAGGTCCCGGCATGCCCGGATCCGTCATCGTCGCCGGAGCAAGGACGCCCATCGGCAGGCTGGCGGGTGCCCTGAGCACCGTGTCCGCGGTCGACCTCGGCGCCCACGCCATCGGCTCGGCACTGGCCGCCGCCCGTCTGGACCCGGCGGCGGTGGAAGCCGTCGTCATGGGTCATGTCGTGCAGGCCGGCGCCGGCCCCAACTCGGCACGGCAGGCGGCGGTCCGCGCCGGCATTCCGTTCTCCGTCCCCGCGAGCACCGTCAACAAGCTCTGCCTGTCCGGTCTGCACGCCATCGCCCTGGCCGACCTCATGATCGCCTCCGGCCGCCACGAGGTGGTCGTCGCCGGTGGCATGGAGTCCATGTCGGACGCCCCGCACCTGCTGCGCGGGGCGCGCACCGGCTGGAAGTACGGCTCGGCCGCGGCGGAGGACGCCCTCGACCGCGACGCCCTCGTCTGCGCCTTCGACGGCGTCTCCATGGGCGCGGCCACCGAGCGCTACCAGCGGCCGTACGCCCTGACCCGCGAGGAGCAGGACGAGTACAGCGCGCTGTCCCATCAACGGGCCGCCCGCGCCCAGGAGTCGGGGGCGTTGTCCGAGGAGATCACCCCCGTCACCGTGGCGGGACGCCGGGGCGAGACGGTGGTGGACACCGACGAGGGCGTGCGGCCGGGAAGCACCGCCGAGAGCCTCGGGCGCCTGAGGCCCGCCTTCTCCGGCGAGGGCACCATCACCGCGGGCAACTCCTCACAGCTCTCCGACGGCGCCGCGGTCGTCGTCGTGATGAGCGCGGAGCGCGCCCGGTTCGAGGGCCTGACCCCGCTCGCCGAGATCGGCGCCTACGGCACGGTCGCCGGCCCGGACCCCTCGCTGCTCGTCCAGCCGGCCGGCGCGGTCCGCGACGCGCTGTCCCGGGACGGCCGGCTGAAGGCCGCCGACCTGGACCTGTTCGAGATCAACGAGGCGTTCGCCGGAGTGGCCCTGGCCTCCGTACGGGAGCTGGACCTCCCTCTCGACAAGGTGAACGTCAACGGCGGAGCGATCGCGCTCGGGCACCCGGTCGGCATGACCGGGGCCCGGCTGGTGCTGACTCTCGCGGCCGAACTGCGGCGGCGCGGAGGCGGCAGCGGAGCGGCGGCCCTGTGCGGGGGCGGCGGCCAGGGCGACGCGCTGTTGCTGCATGTGCCGACCCAGGACTGAACCCGGAGCCGAATCATCATGAACGTCCAGCTGACTTCGGTCGACACGACCCTTGTCGTGGCGGCCCGTGCCCTCGCCGCCGACGACGTCGTCTCCCTCACGCTGCGCCGCCCCGACGGCGGGATGCTCCCCGCCTGGACACCGGGCGCCCACATCGACGTACTCCTGAACGGTGACGACGGGGGCCTGATCCGTCAGTACTCCCTGTGCGGAGACCCGGCCGCGCGCGACTCCTGGCAGATCGCCGTGCTGCGCGAGCCGCACGGCCGCGGAGGCTCCGCGTACGTCCACGACCACCTGCGCGAAGGCGCCGCCGTGCGGGTGCGCGGACCGCGGAACAACTTCCCGCTGCGGCCCGCCGCTCGCCACCTGTTCATCGCCGGCGGCGTCGGCATCACGCCCATCCTCCCGATGGTGGAGGCCGCCGAGGCCGCGGGGGCCGACTGGCGCCTGCTGTACGGCGGACGCACCCGTACCTCCATGGCGTTCCTGAACCGCCTGGCCCCGCACGGCGACCGGGTCCTCGTCCGTCCGCAGGACGAGTACGGCCTGCTGGACCTCTCGGCCCACCTCGGCGTACCCGAGGAGGGCACGCTGGTGCACGCCTGCGGTCCCGAGCCGCTGTTGCAGGCGGTGCAGGAACAGTGCGCGCACTGGCCTCCCGGCACGCTGGGCGTCGAGCGGTTCGCTCCGGTACGCACGGACGCGGCCGGCCAGGCCGAGGCCTTCGAGGTGGAGCTCGCCCGGTCCGGGCTCACCCTCACCGTGCCGGCGGACCGCTCGGTGCTCGAAACCGTGGAGCAGGCCGGTGTCACGGTCAACTTCTCCTGCCGGGAAGGCACGTGCGGCACCTGCGAGACCGACGTGCTCGACGGCAAGCCCGACCACCGCGACTCGCTGCTGACCGAGGACGAGCGGGCCGCCGGCGACACCATGCTCATCTGCGTCTCCCGCTCGTGCGGGACCCGCCTCGTCCTGGATCTGTGACGGCGATCACTCCCTGCAATTTACTAGGACGTCCTAGTATCTCTTCTGTCGGCAGTACCCCCGCCCCGTCCGGGAAGGCCCCCATGAGCGATCTGCACCGACCCGTGCACCCCGTCCGTCTGGTCACGGCTTCGGCTCTGTTCGACGGGCATGACGCGTCGATCAACATCATGCGGCGCATCTTCCAGTCCCAGGGCGCCGAGGTGATCCACCTCGGACACAACCGGTCGGTGCGGGAGGTCGTCGACGCCGCTCTGGAGGAGGACGCCCACGGTGTCGCCGTCTCGTCGTACCAGGGCGGGCACGTGGAGTACTTCGAGTACCTGGTCGAGTCGCTGCGCGCGGCGGGAGCCGACCACATCCGTGTGGTGGGCGGCGGAGGCGGCGTCATCGTGCCCGAGGAGATCGCCCGGCTGCGCGCCAGCGGCGTGACCATCTTCTCCCCCGAGGACGGGCAGCGGATGGGTCTGGCCGGGATGGTCAACTCGGTCGTGAAGGACTGCGACTTCGACCTCTGGGACGGCAAGCCGGCCGACGCGTCCGCCGTGCTGGCGGGCGACCGGTTCGCGATCGCCCGCGCCATCACCGGCGCGGAACTGGGCAAGCTGCCCCCGGATCTCCTGGCGCGGCTGCGGGCCACGGCCAAGGCACGGGTCATGCCGGTGCTCGGCATCACCGGCACGGGCGGCTCGGGCAAGTCGTCACTGACGGACGAGCTGGTGCGCCGCTTCCGCCTCGACCAGCAGGACAAGCTGCGGATCGCCGTGATCGCGGTCGACCCGACCCGCCGCCGCGGCGGCGGGGCACTGCTCGGTGACCGGATCCGCATGAACTCCCTGGACGGCAGCCGGGTCTTCTTCCGCAGCCTGGCCACCCGTGGCAGTCGCGAGCTGCCCGAGCACCTGTCCGACGTCATCGACGTGGCCAAGGCCGCCGGGTTCGACCTGGTGATCGTGGAGACGCCGGGCATCGGCCAGGGCGACGCGGCGATCGTGCCGTTCGTCGACACCTCGCTGTACGTGATGACACCGGAGTTCGGTGCCGCCTCGCAGCTGGAGAAGATCGACATGCTCGACTTCGCCGACGTCGTGGCGATCAACAAGTTCGAGCGGCGCGGCGCACAGGACGCGCTGCGCGACGTGGGCCGCCAACTGGTCCGCAACCGTGAGGCGTTCGGCAAGCGGCCCGAGGACATGCCGGTGTACGGCACCTCGGCGGCGACGTTCAACGACGACGGTGTCACCGCGCTCTACCAGCACCTGAAGACGGGCCTGGCCGAGAAGGGCCTGCCGCTGTCCGAGGGCGCGCTGGCACCGGTCGCGGTACGCCACTCCTCCGGCATCCGGCAGGTGGTCCCCGCGGGCCGGGTGCGCTACCTCGCCGAGATCACCGACACGGTCCGCGCGTACCACGCCGAGACCACGCGACTGGCCGAGGCGGCCAGGCGGCTGCAGCGCCTGGAGGCCGTCAGGGACGAGCTCGTCGAGGCCGGCTCGGACGCCGCGAACGTGGACTCACTCCTCGACGACGCCCGCAAGCGGCTCCCGCACCAGATCACGGAGCAGATCGGGAACTGGCCCGCCGTCATCGCCTCCTACTCCGGGGACGAGCAGGTGGTGAAGGTCCGGGACCGGGAGATCCGCACCAAGCTGAACCGCGAGTCCCTGTCCGGCAACAAGGTCCCGCGCGTCGCCCTGCCCCGCTTCACCGACCACGGGGAGCTGGTGCGGTTCTGGCGCGGGGAGAACCTGCCCGGCTACTTCCCCTTCACGGCAGGGGTGTTCCCCTT
The DNA here is from genome assembly GCF_040613735.1 of Streptomyces sp. NPDC006235. Taxonomy (NCBI): domain Bacteria; kingdom Bacillati; phylum Actinomycetota; class Actinomycetes; order Kitasatosporales; family Streptomycetaceae; genus Streptomyces; species Streptomyces sp. NPDC006235. The sequence continues at coordinate 52,222 of NZ_JBEXSR010000018.1, read as the reverse complement.
CAAACGCGACGGCGAGGACCCGGCGCGGATGTTCGCCGGTGAGGGCGATCCGTTCCGTACGAACCGGCGCTTCAAGCTGCTCTCCGAGGGCCAGCCGGCCACCCGCCTGTCCACCGCCTTCGACTCGGTCACGCTCTACGGCCGCGACCCGGACGAACGCCCCGACATCTACGGCAAGGTCGGCACGTCCGGGGTGTCGGTGGCCACGCTCGCGGACATGAAGGCCCTCTACGACGGCTTCGACCTGACCTCACCCACGACCTCGGTCTCCATGACCATCAACGGCCCCGCGCCGACGATCCTGGCGTTCTTCCTCAACACCGCGATAGACCAGCAGACGGAGAAGTTCCGAGCCGCCGAGGGCCGTGACCCGTCGCCCGAGGAGGCAGCCGAGCTGCGGGCCCACGCGCTCGCGAACGTACGCGGCACAGTGCAGGCCGACATCCTCAAGGAGGACCAGGGCCAGAACACGTGCCTGTTCTCCACCGAGTTCTCGCTGCGGATGATGGCCGACATCCAGGAGTGGTTCATCGCCCACAAGGTCCGCAACTTCTACTCCGTGTCCATCTCCGGCTACCACATCGCCGAAGCCGGCGCGAACCCCATCAGCCAGCTCGCCTTCACCCTCGCCAACGGCTTCACCTACGTCGAGGCCTACCTCGCCCGGGGTATGCACATCGACGACTTCGCCCCGAACCTGTCGTTCTTCTTCTCCAACGGCATGGACCCCGAGTACTCCGTCCTCGGCCGGGTCGCCCGCCGCGTCTGGGCCGTCGCGATGAAGGAGAAGTACGGGGCCAACGAGCGCAGCCAGAAGCTGAAGTACCACGTCCAGACCTCCGGACGCTCCCTGCACGCCCAGGAGATGGACTTCAACGACATCCGCACCACCCTGCAGGCCCTCACGGCCATCTACGACAACGCGAACTCGCTGCACACCAACGCCTACGACGAGGCCGTCACCACCCCGTCCGAGGAGTCGGTGCGGCGGGCGCTGGCGATCCAGCTCGTCATCAACCGCGAGTGGGGCCTGGCGATGAACGAGAACCCCCTCCAGGGATCGTTCATCATCGACGAACTCACCGACCTGGTGGAGGAGGCCGTCCTCCAGGAGTTCGAGCGGATCAGCGAGCGCGGCGGCGTGCTGGGCGCGATGGAGACCGGCTACCAGCGGGGCCGCATCCAGGACGAGTCGATGCTGTACGAGCAGCGCAAGCACGACGGCTCCCTGCCCATCATCGGCGTCAACACCTTCCTCCGCCCCGGGGGCGACAGCCGGCCTCAGGAGCTGGAACTCGCCCGGGCCACCGAGGAGGAGAAGCAGTCCCAGCTGGAGCGCGTGCGCGACTTCCACACCGGCCACCGCGACCGGGCCCACGCCGCCCTGGCCGCTCTCAAGCACGCGGCGACGAGCGGCGACAACGTCTTCGCCGTACTCATGGACGCCACGCGGGTCTGCTCGCTCCAGCAGATCACCGAGGCCTTCTTCGAGGTGGGCGGCCAGTACCGCCGCAACGTCTGACCCAGCCCCCGTAGGGCGTGTCCGTAAGTCCCCGGAAGCCACCCCGCAGCGACCCAGCAGATAGGACCTCAGATGGATCCCGTTACTCGTCTCGGCGTGGTCGGATGCGGCCTCATGGGCTCCGGTATCGCCGAAGTCGCGGCCCGCAGCGGCATCGACGTCCGAGTCGCCGAGGCCACGCCGGACGCGCTCGACGCGGGCCGCCGCCGGCTCACCGCCTCGCTCGACCGAGGTGTACGGCGCGGCAAGCTCGGCGAGGAGCAGCGGGACCAGGCCCTCGCCAGGCTGTCCTTCACCCACGACCTCAGCGACTTGGCCGACCGCCAGTTCGTCGTCGAGGCGGTCGCCGAGAACCGTGACATCAAGACGGACGTCCTGCGCACCCTCGACAAGGTGGTCGAAGACCCGGCGGCGGTCCTGGCCACCAACACCTCCTCCATCCCCATCGTCGATCTCGCGGTCGTCACCGAGCGGCCCGCACAGGTCATCGGCATGCACTTCTTCAACCCCGTGCCCGTGCAGCAGCTGGTGGAGCTCATTCCCGCCCTCACCACCAGCGCGGACACCGTGCGGCGCACCCGCGGCTTCGCCGAGCAGCTGGGCAAGCAGGCCATCCAGGCGCCCGACCGCTCCGGCTTCGTCGTCAACGCCCTCCTCGTGCCCTACCTGCTCAGCGCGGTACGGATGGTGGAGTCGGGCGCCGCGCGGCCGGAGGACATCGACCGGGGCATGGAACTCGGATGCGCCCACCCCATGGGGCCGTTGCGGCTGCTCGACCTCATCGGCCTCGACACCGCCCAGGCCGTGGCCGAGTCGATGTACGAGGAGTTCAAGGAGCCGCTGTACGCCCCGCCCGCCCTCCTGCGCCGCATGGTCGCGGCGGGCCACCTCGGCCGCAAGAGCGGCCGGGGCTTCCACACCTACGACGACTGAACGACACGCGCCTCGTCAGGCGCTCGACCGGACGACCAGCCGCGTGGGCAGGATCAACGGGGTGGGGTCGTGTCCGTTGACGACCGTGACGAGCATGCGCGCCATCTCCCGCCCGAGAGCGGCTATGGGCTGGTGGACGGTGGTGAGGGGCGGATCGGCGACCTGGGCGACGGTCAGGTCGTCGAAGCCGACCACAGCGACGTCGGCCGGGACCGCCCGGCCGGCCGAGCGCAACGTGCGCAGCGCGCCCGCCGCCATGTTGTCGTTGGCGGCGAACACCCCGTCCAGGTCGGGATGATGTGCCAGCAGGACGGCCATGGCGGCGGCTCCACTGGGCTCGGTGAAGTCCCCCTCCTGCGGCGGCAGCGGATCGAGGCCGGCTGCCAGCAAGGCGTCCCGGTAGCCGCGGTACCGGGCACGCCCGGCCTCGGTGTCCATACGCCCGCAGATCGCGGCCACGCGGGTCCGGCCGCGTGACACCAGGTACTCGGTCGCCTCGCGCGCTCCGCCGACGTTGTCGACGTCCACGTACCACCGGGGAGTCGAACCGACCGGGCGCCCTCCGAACACGACGGGCATTTCCGCCTCCTCGGCGATACCGGCCAGCGGATCGTCCTCGCGCAGCGCCATCAGCATGACACCGTCGGCGCCCTTGGTCCGGAAGAGCTCCTCCACCCGCTTGCGGCCCCGGTCGGAAGCGGCCAGACACAGCATCAGATGCAGATCGGCCTCCTCCAGAGCGGTCGACGCCCCCACGATCACCTGGGCGTAGAACGGATCCGCGAAGATCGACGGATCCTCCCCGGAGACGACCAGGGCGGCCGCTCCCGTCTGACGCGTGGCCAGGGCACGGGCGGCCGGGTTGGGCACATAACCGAGTTGCCGGACAGCTCGTTCGACCGCCTCCCGTTTGGCACGGCTGACATGCGGAGCGTTGTTGAGGGCGCGGGAGGCCACGGAGCGGGAGACACCGGCGCGTTCGGCTACCTCATCGAGCGTCGGCTGCCGGCGCGGCGCGTCGTGTGCCATGGACCACGAGCCCTTCCCCCAGGGAGAGTCCTCGACCTCCAGAAGGCTGGGACCGCTTCCAGTCCACGGCTTCATTGAGGCGTGTTCTCGCCATACGAATCGCATTGAGCATCAGCTCTTGACACCTCAACTACCCCGCAACACCATACCGAACACGCCCCGACGACTTTCCAGTGCTGCTGGGACCGCTTCCAATGGGAGCGCTCCCAAGATCCGGTCGTAACACCGCTCCTGCTCAGGTCGCACGCTCGGGACCAGGGCGTGCGACGTCCCCCTGCCAGGAAATCGAGGTTCAGTCATGCGCAGACTCCGCGCCTTGGCCGCAGCGCTGCTCGCTCTGCCGCTGGCGTTCGCCGCCGCACCGTCCGCCCACGCCGCCGACCCGACCAGCATGACCAGCGGGTTCTACGTGGACCCCGACTCCAGCGCGAAGAGGTGGACCGCCGCGAACCCCGGTGACGGCCGAGCCGCCGCCATCAACGCCTCCATCGCCAACACCCCGATGGCCCGCTGGTTCGGCTCCTGGAGCGGCACCATCGGCACCGCCACGGGCGGGTACGCGGGAGCGGCGGACCGCGTCGACAAGCTCCCCCTCCTCGTCGCCTACAACATCTACAACCGCGACTACTGCGGCGGCCACTCCGCGGGCGGGGCCGCCTCGCCCTCCGCCTACCGGAGCTGGATCGCCCAGTTCGCCGGCGGTATCGCCAACCGCCCGGCCGTCGTCATCCTGGAGCCGGACTCCCTCGGGGACTACGGCTGCATGACCCAGGCCCAGATCGACGAACGCGAGAGCATGCTCACCGGCGCCCTCGCCGAGTTCAACCGCCAGGCCCCCAACACCTGGGTCTACATGGACGCCGGCAATCCGCGCTGGGCCGACGCGGCGACCATGGCCCGACGCCTCCACGAAGCCGGGCTCCGACAGGCCCACGGCTTCTCGCTCAACATCTCCAACTACATCGCCACCGCCGAGAACACCGCCTACGGCAACGCGGTCAACCGTGAACTGAGCGCCCGCTACGGCTACACCAAGCCGTTCGTCGTGGACACCAGCCGCAACGGCAACGGCTCCGACGGCCAGTGGTGCAACCCCTCGGGCCGCCGCATCGGCACCCCCACCCAGCTGGGCGGAGGCGCCGAGATGCTCTTGTGGATCAAGGTTCCGGGCGAGTCCGACGGCAACTGCGGTGTCGGAGGCGGCTCCTCGGCCGGTCAGTTCCTCCCCGAGGTCGCCTACAAGATGATCTACGGCTACTGATCCCGGACTCCCGTGGCCCGGTTTCAGGGGGCTGAAAGCGCCCTGAAACCGGGCTGAATGCGCCCTGCCGCAACCTCTGCGGCATGACGACGACATCACGCTCACTCGCCATCGCGGCCAAGGGGCTGCGCAAGGCGTACGGGGACAAGACGGTCCTCGACGGCATCGACCTGGCGGTGCCGACGGGCACCGTGTTCTCCCTGCTCGGTCCGAACGGCGCCGGCAAGACCACCGCCGTGAAGATCCTCTCCACCCTCATCACCGCCGACGCCGGCGAACTGCACGTCGGCGGCCATAACCTGGCCACCACGCCGCAGGCGGTCCGGGCCGCGATCGGTGTCACCGGGCAGTTCTCCGCCGTGGACGGGCTGATCACCGGTGAGGAGAACATGCTCCTCATGGCGGACCTGCACCACCTCTCCCGCAGCGAGGGCCGCCGTACCGCGGCCGAACTCCTCGAGCGCTTCGACCTGGTGGAGGCGGCGAAGAAGCCCGTCTCCACGTACTCGGGTGGCATGAAGCGCCGCCTCGACATCGCCATGACACTGGTCGGCGACCCGCGGATCATCTTCCTCGACGAGCCGACCACCGGCCTCGACCCCCGCAGCCGCCACACCATGTGGGGCATCATCCGCGAGCTGGTCTCCGGCGGCGTCACCGTCTTCCTCACCACCCAGTACCTGGAGGAGGCCGACGAACTCGCCGACCGCATCGCGGTGCTCAGCGACGGCAAGCTCGCCGCCGAGGGGAGCGCCGACGAGCTGAAGCGGCTCGTCCCGGGCGGGCACGTGCGGCTGCGGTTCACCGACCCGGCCGCGTACCGGTCCGCCGCCGTCGCCCTGCGCGAGACCACCAGGGACGACGAGGCGCTGTCGCTGCAGATCCCCAGCGGCGGCAGTCAGCGCGAACTGCGCTCCATCCTCGACTGGCTGGACTCCGCCGGCGTCGAGGCGGACGAACTGACCGTGCACACCCCCGACCTCGACGACGTGTTCTTCGCCCTGACCGGCGGCACCACCGTCCCCGACCAGCCCAAGGAGACCGTCCGATGAGCGCCCTCTCCCTCGCCGTCCGCGACTCCTCCACGATGCTGCGCCGCAACCTCCTGCACGCGCGGCGCTACCCGTCCCTCACCCTGAACCTGCTGCTCACGCCGATCATGCTGCTGTTGCTCTTCGTCTACGTCTTCGGAGGCGTGATGAGCGAGGGCATCGGTGGCGGCGGCGCCGACCGCTCGGACTACATCGCCTATCTCGTCCCGGGCCTGCTGATGATGACCATCGGCTCCACCGTGGTCGGGGCCGCGATCGCCGTGTCCATGGACATGACCGAGGGCCTCATCGCCCGCTTCCGTACGATGGCGGTCTACCGCGGGTCCGTGCTCGTCGGGCACGTCGTCGGCAGCGTGCTGCAGGTGCTCGCCAGCCTGGTCCTGGTCGGTGCCATCGCCGTGGCCATCGGCTTCAGGTCCCGGGACGCCACGGCTCTGGAGTGGCTGGCGGCGTTCGGACTGATCGCGCTGTTCACCCTGGCGCTCACCTGGATCGCGGTCGGGATGGGCATGGCCAGCCCGAACCCCGAGGCGGCCAGTAACATGACATACCCGCTGATCCTGCTGCCGCTCATCTCCAGCGCCTTCGTCCCCATCGACGCGATCCCGGGCTGGTTCCAGCCGGTCGCCGAGTACCAGCCGTTCACGCCGGCCATCGAGACCCTGCGCGGCCTGCTGCTCGGCACCGAGATCGGCGACAACTGGTGGATCGCGCTCGTCTGGTGCGTCGGCCTGACCGCGCTCGGCTACCGCTGGTCGACCTCCCTGTTCAACCGCGACCCGAAGTAACCGCCATGACCGCGCGGGCCGCCTCCCGCAACTCGTCCCGCCCCAGGGCGGCGTACTCCGACACCGCGTCGGCGTACGCCGCCCTGTCGGCCTCCTCCGCCGCCTTCCGGGCGCGGTCCGCCGACATCGTCGGCTGGAAGTCGCGCATCACCCGCAGCCGTTCGGCCAGCGCGATCATCCGTACGGCGGTGGCGTCGCCGGACGCGAGCCCCGCCATGCCGAGCGCGTGCAGCACCGTCCCGAGCACCGGGAACTCCATGGGCGATCCGGGCGGACCGGCGAGCAGGGCTCGCACCCCCTGCCGGAGCCGGTCGACCGGCTCCGGGACCAGTTCGAGACGGCCGGCGTGCGCGTGCGCCGTCACGGCCGCCGACAGGATCTGCAGCACCCACCGGTCGAAGAAGGGGTCGCCGCCGTGTACCGAGCCGACCGCGGGCAGCGGCTGAACGGCGCTGCGCCACAAGCCGAGCCCGACCTCCGTCAGTCCGCGGGCGAGCGCGATCTCGGCGCGCCCGAAAAGGTCCATGCCGTAGCTGTCCTGCTGCGTGGTGCCGGCGCCCTCCGCCTGCCGCAGCCAGTACTCGGCCTCGTCGGGGTCGCCGCGCTGGAGGCAGGCGAGGACGAGGCCCCAGCGGACGCCGATGAGGTCGTGCTCGTCGCCGAGTCGCGGCAGCACCTCGAGCGCCGCTTTGAGGTGCCCGTACGCTTCCTCGCCCTGCTGTGTCTGCATGCACAGCTCGCTCAGCCGGGCGTGGCCCATGAGCTGGAGGAACGGGTTGTCGACCGGCGTCAGTTCGGCGATGATCCGGCGAGCCGAGGCGAGCGCGCGGTCGATGTCCTGCTCCGACTCCCAGACGTAGGTGGCGACGCACTCGGCGATGCCGGCGAGCAGCGGCTGCTCGCTGTCGCACAGCTTCTGCAGCGCTTCGTAGTCGGGCGGCAGCATCTCAGGGACCGTGCTCAGCACCAGGGCGATGGCCCGCACCAGCGTGTCCGGCGGGGCCGGGGGCAGCCGCCTGAGGGTGACGAGATGGCGTACGGCGACCGGGCCGTAGCCCATGAACAGGTTCGCCGTGCAGAACACCGCGGCGGCGCGGGCGACTTCGACGTATTCGGGCGCGGGGTGGTAGTGCGACAGCGGCGGGCCGGTGTCCGCGGCGAGGGTGACGAGGCGGGGGTAGTGGGAGCCGGTGGACCACAGGGCGGCGAGGACGGCCGTGAGAGCGGCGGTGGTGGGGTTGTCCGTACGGGCCAGGGCGTGCCGCAGGGCCAGGACGAGGTTGTCCTGCTCGGCTCTGATCAGCTCCCAGGCGGTCAGCGGTTCCGAGCGGAAGAGCCAGTCGTGGTGCGCGGCCCCGAAGTCCCGCGCCCAGGCGAGAAACCGGCCGATGGTCTCTTCCTCCGCACCCGCCTCCGCGCGCCGGGCCGCGCTGAACTCCCGTACGGTCTCCAGCATCCGGAACCGCACGCCGACCGGAGTCTCGGCGACGGTGAGCAGCGACTGATCGGCCAACTGCTCCAGCAGGAACAGCGCGTCCTCGCCGAGCACCTGCTCCGCCGCCTCACCGGAGAAGCCACCGGGGAACACGGACAGCACGCGCATCGCCGCCCTGGCCTCCTCGTCGAGGAGGTTCCAGCTCCACTCCACGACCGCGTGCAGTGTGCGGTGGCGTTCCGGCGCGTCCCGTGCCCCGCCCCGCAGCAGCGCGAACCGGTCGCCGAGGCGGCGGGCGATCTCCGGTACCGACAGCGCCCGCACCCGGGCCGCGGCCAACTCCACGGCGAGCGGCAGCCCGTCGAGGTGGCGGCACAGCTCGGCCACCGCGTCCGGTGGCAGCTCCACACCGGTCCTGGCGGCCCGGGCCCGCTGGGTGAACAGCTCGACCGAGGTGTCGAGCCCGAGCTCCGGCAGCGCGTACACCGCCTCCGACGTGAGGCCGAGCGGGGCCCGGCTGGTGGCGAGCACCCGCAGGTCCTTCGAGGACGAGACCAGGGCCCGTACGAGGCCGGCGGCGCCCCGAACGACCTGCTCGCAGTTGTCCAGCGCCAGCAGAGCGGGCCCGGAGCCGAGCACGCCGAGGATGCCGGACACCGGGTCGGCCGGGGTGTGGCCGCCCACGGCGCCGGGCCGCCTCTCGCCCGCGCCGAGCGCGGAGGCCACCTCCGTGGCCACGTCCTCGTCCGCGGTGACGCCGGCGAGCGGCACGAAGTACACCACCGGCTGCTCGGCCCGGCGGCTGACGGCGTGCGCGAGCCGGGTCTTGCCGAGGCCACCGGGGCCGACGACCGTGACGGCACGGGAAGCCCGCAGCAGCCGCTCCACCTCCGCGATGTCCTCGTCCCGGCCGAGCAGCGGGTTCGGCTCGTGCGGTACGCCGTGCCTGACCACAGGCGCCTCGCCGCGCAGCAGCTCCCGCTGTACGGCCTTGAGCCCGGGGCCAGGGTCCGTGCCGAGCGTCTCGCGCAGCTCACGGCGGTACGCCTCGTACCGCGCCAGCGCGGCGGACGGGCCCGCCGTCGCGGCCTCGACGCGCAGCAGCTCGACGAGTACCTCCTCGTCACGGGGATGCTCCGCGGCTGCCACGGCCAGCGGCCCGGCCGCCTCCGCGTGCCGTCCGAGGCGGGCGAGCGCGAGCGCCCGCGCGCGCACGAGCGTGCCGCGGACGGGGGCACGCTCGGCGCGCAACACGGCCACGGGGTCCTCGGTGTCACCGGTCTCCTCAGGTGTGCCCTCCCACAGCGCGAGTCCGGCCTCGGCCGCGGCCAGCGATCCGGCGTGGTCCCCGGCCCTGGCCCGGTCCGCGCTCGCGGCGGCGTGCAGCAGCAGGGCGGAGCTGTCGACCTGGTCCTCGGCGAGGGTGAGCCGGTATCCGGTCGGCGTGTTCGCGATGACGTCGGCGCCCAGCTGTGCCCGCGCCCTGGACACGAGGACCTGCACCGCCTTCGCCGGCCGCTCGGGCAACTGGTCCGGCCACAGCCCCGCCACCAGGCGCTCGGTGCTGCAGCCCGTGCGCAGGTCGCCGGCGAGCAGCGCGAGGAGGCCGCGGAGCCGGGGCGCGGTGATCTCCCGTCCGCGATGGGCGACACGCGGCAGGAGGGTGAGGTCGGTGGTCACGCGTGCAGATTAGCCAAGGCGCCCGCCACCGCCTTCTCCTCTCCAGCTCTGGCCGACCGCCTGCCCTCGTCCGGCCGGGTGTCACCCGGTCAGCGCAGGGCTCGGGCACGGTCTTTCAGCCTGCCGACGGCGCTCGTACCTGGGCAGTGCCTGCCCATCCCCCTGGCGCAGCGTCTTTCCGCGCCCAGACCGACGGGAGATCGCGGGCCTGCCACCTTACGGTGGGCCGAGGACGAGGTTCCTCGCTTCCGCACTGTGGTCGAGGAGGAGCGCGTGCCCCAGTGCCCCGGAGCCACCAAGCCCCCTGCGGATCCTCCGCGTGTCAGCGTGATCATCCCCGCCTACAACTCCATGCCGGAGCTGACCACGTGCGTGACGTCCGCCATGGAGCAGACCATGGGGCTCGACAAGATCGAGATCATCGCGGTCGACGACGGCTCGACCGACGGCACCGGTCCCGAGCTGGACAGGCTCGGGCGCACCTGCCCTGCCCTGCGCGTCGTGCACCAGCCCAACAGCGGAGGAGCCGGAGGCCCCCGCAACACCGGTCTGGACATCGCCCGCGGGGACTACGTGTTCTTCCTCGACTCGGACGACTGCCTGGGTCCGGACGCGCTGCGCCGCATGGTCGCGATGGCGGACGAGAACGGCACCGACGTCGCACTCGGCAAGATGGTGTCGGTGGGTGGCCGGGCGGTCCCCACGGCCGTCTTCCAGCACAACCAGCCCAGAACCTATGTCTTCTCGTCCCACGCCTACCGCACTCTGGGCTGCAGGAAGCTTTTCCGCCGCTCACTCATCGAGCGCCTCCACCTGAGGTTCCCGCCGTACCGCAACTGCGAGGACAAGCCCTTCACGGCCGCCGCCTACCTCAATGCCGACGGTGTTTCCGTAGTGGCCGACTACGACTGCTACTACAGCCGCGACCGGGAGAACGGCAACAACCTCACCCGCACCGCCGCCGGCCTCACCCACCGCATGGACGGTACCCGGCTGTGTTTCGACACCGTCACCCGCTGTGTCGAACCCGGCCACGGCGGGACCGCATCATGCGCCGCCATGTGGAATGGGAGCTCTGCGGCCCCCTTCGCGCCCTGCTGCCACAGGAAGGCGAACAGGAGGCCCGCGAGCGTTTCTACCCGGAGTTCCGGCGCTGGGCACCGTCCTACGTGACGGACTGCGTCTTCCAGCAGATCTCCCCGCCCGACCGCCTGCTGATCCACCTCCTGCGCACCGACCGGTACGACGACCTGATGGCCGTGGCCCGTTGTGCGAAGGAGGACGCCGGGCGCGGATACTTGGTCGACAAGGGCCGCGTCTACTGGTGCCACCCCTTCTTCCGGGACCCGGCCAGGGCAGTCCCGGACGACTGCTTCGACGCCACAGACCGGCTCCCGGTCCACACCGAGCTGGCCGAAGCGGCCTGGCAGGGGGACGGCGGTGTTCTCCGTCTCGCCGGCCACGCCTACATCGAGCACGTCGCCACCGTCGACCCCGACACTCGGCTGACCTGGGCACGGTGGCCGGAGGCGACCCGTTGGATCCGGGTGTCTGGGAGTTCTTCCTGGACGTACGCGCGCAGGGAGTCAGCCGGACGGTGAAACTCCGGCAGTCACCTCAGGGTGCGCGCGGCGCGAGGACGAGCCCGGCTCGGCGAGCGGTGGCCGGCAGGTCCCGGCACCGGCACACCGTCGTACGGCCTTTCTTCAGCCCGGACGACGCCTTGTCCCTGGACGTTCGGCCGGACGAGAACCAGTTCCCTCAGGCGTGCCATGTCACCGGGACCGTCTGGGACAGGTCCGCACGCGGCACACTGATCGTCACCGGGTGCCTGGCCGGCCGAGCCACGCGTCAGCCAGGAGCCATCACCCTGCGCGCGGAAGACGCATCCGGCTCGGTGTACGAGGTGCCCGTGCACTGCTCAGCGGACGGAAACAGCACCGGCTTCACCGCCCGGCTCCCGGTCCGTACGCTGCCGCCAGGGCTGTGGGCGATCACCCTCCACGCGGACGAGACGGAGGAGACGGCCGTCGTCCCGCACCTGGGCGGACTGGCCGGCACCTCCTGGTTCCGCCCGTCCCGGCTCGGCCGCCCCTACTACGCCAAGCCCCTCCCGCGTGGACGCCGGCAGACCCTGGTCCTGCGGGTGGCTCCAGTGAGACTGGCGACGGCACTTCGCCGACGGCTCGCCCCGCGCGCATTCGCCCGCAGTCGACGGGGCCGCCGAGTACCTCCTGGGCCTCCGTGTGCCGGTCTACTGGTGGTCGGCCGCCCGGGCCAGGCTCTCGCCGAGGCCTTCGCGGCGGATGCGCTGGTCGATGTAGAGCAGAGTGCTGACCAGCTGTGTGAAGGCGGTGGCGAACAGCTGGACCACCAGCGTGACGACGACGGTGAGGACCAGATAGGTCCACAGGCCGGGCAGCGCGTCGCCGTACATCTTGGTGAAGAACTCGCCTACGTCGGCGGGCGGTTGGTCGTACGGGCCGTAGGCGTCGTACGAGGGCTGGGGACCAGCGAACAGCAGCGGGATCTGCACGATCCACCCTCCGACGGCCACCATGACCCAGGTGAGCAACAGGATGCCGAACGTGCGCCACCAGGCACCGCGGACCAGCCGGAACGAGCGCTTCAGCGCGGTGATCGGGCCGGCCGACTCAAGGACCGCGGCGGCGGGCGCGAACGAGAAGGACACCACCAGCCACATCACCAAGGGCAGGATCAGCAGCCCGAGCAAGAACACGAGCCCCGGCGCCATCAGCGGGCTCTCGGCCGCCACCAGCAGGGCGATCAGGCTGATCCAGACCAGGAAGAAGAGGGCGATCGGGATCGCGATCAGCAGATACATGAGGAGCATGACGCCGAGCACCGACGGTGTACGGGACCAAGCGCGGCGCCATACCGCACCGAAGGTGGTGCGCCGGCCCAGCACGGCGTGTTCCAGGACCACCGGGCTGACAGCGGAGAGGAACGAGTTCACCAGCAGCGTGAGCAGCATGACCACCACGTACGCCACCACGACGGAGATCAGGATCGGGCTGACCATGGCCCAGGTCGGTTCGTCGGCGTGGATCAGCACCTGCCAGTCGTCCTCGACGCTGAGGTAGGCCAGCCCGAACGCGCCGGCCGCCGCGGCGAAGAGCAGGGCGAGGCCCGCGCCCATCGCGCCGAACAACTGCCGCGCGTACCGCCCTATCGTCGAGAAGGCACCGCTGTAGACGGCCCCGAGCCCGAGCGGTGCCAGCGGTATCACGCCCGGTCTGGGCGGTGGCGGCTGCCAGCCGCCCCAGCCGTAGGGACCGAATGGCCCCTGCGGGCCGTACGGTCCTTGCGGCCCGTTCGGCCCCTGCGGTCCCCACCCCTGGTGCGCCATGCCGTGTTCCGTTCCTTAGTTCGGGAGGGCATACGTTAGCCCAGGTCGAGCCGGGGTCAGCGGGGGGTGTAGGCGGCTTCGGCCAGGGCGGCCGCCAGGCCTTGGCGGCGGATGCGCTCAGGTCTGGGCGGTGGTCTTCACCGACTCCTGGTCTTCGTCGCCATCGGTGGTCTCACCGGCGTTGCGGGCGCGGACGAACTCCAGGAAGGAGGCGAGTTCCCGCTTGACGACCGGTGCGAGGAGGTACAAGCCGATGATGTTGATGACGGCGAGCATGAAGAGCACCGCGACGGCCCGGGAGACTGATCGTCCCGAGTCGGCTCCCCGTCGTTCACTCCAGCGCATACGGGACCAGAGGTCCTCGCCCTGGTTCAGGGACAGGGTGCACCGGGGACCGGGCAGTGGCCGCGAGGCGGTCAGGTGCAGCTTCAGAGCTTGCCGGGGGCACGTCAGGTGCCAGCCCGCGGCCTGACGCTCGACGTGGGTTTCACCCCGCGGCAGTACCGCCACGGCCAGATCGACAGAGCCTTGTGTGACGCGCGCGTGCCGGACCAGCTCTCCCGTGCCGACGGGGGCGTCCACCTCCAACCGCGCACCTGGTCGCAGGAGGAACGCGTCGGTGATCTCGACGACTCCGGTGTCCGCACGCGGTTCTGTCACGAGGACGCCGGTGTCCTCGATGTAGTGCTGGCGGCTCAGCCACAGTCCCTCTGGTGCCAGCAGGAAGGAACCGCCGCGGTGCCGGTCGAGCAGCGAGCAGAACAGGGGCGGGGCGTCGAACCGGGGGACGCACATGAAGCTGATGGCGCCGTCGCGGCCCACCAGGGCACACCCCCGGCCGTCGCCGATCAGGCCGTGGTCCTCGATCGGCAGGTATCCCTCATGTGGCGCCGGCGACCACTGGCTCATGTGTGACTCTGTACCCACCGGGGGCGGACCGGATCACTCTGCGGGCCTCCTGGTAGGACCGCACGATGCCGCTGGGGCCCGGCCGGGGGCGGCTGACGGCGATCCTGCACCGTTCGCCGACTCGACTTCACCGCGGTGCACCAGGGACCCGCAGACTCAAGATCCGGGACGCCCCGGCGGCCTGCTCCGCCTCCACCGGCTCGCGAGGATCCCCGCCCGCAGCGGGAGACCCTCCCAGGCAGCCCGGAGTGCAACGGCTTGCCTAGCGCAGACATCGGCCCCCTCATCTGGCGTCGGTTCGCGCCCCCATCCGTGGCTGCCGGCCCAGGAGTTCGGCCAGGCCCTGGCGCGTCGCGGCGAGTACCACGCGGTCTTCGGGCCGCAGGACATAGCCGGGGTGCAAGTCCCATACGAGTCCGCCGGGACGGTCGGCACCGTGGTGCGCCGGCGTGGCGGCGAGGTCCGGCAGCCGCTCGCCCGGTTCGGCCGTGTCCAGCGCCAGAACGCGCCACTTACCGGGACGGAACGACTCGGCGATGGTGCGCCCTTCCAACTGCGGGTGCCCGGCGACACCGAGGGCGGCGAAGAGCAGGACGCGGCGTTCGACGGGTATGGCCCCGAGGATCTGGCGGCCCATCATGGCCCCGGCGAAGGCGGGTGCCGCGAGAGTGGAGACGCTGCGGCTGCGGGTGAGGGCGCGCGGGTGGGCGGTGCGCAGGGTGCGGTAGACAGCGGTGGCGAAGGCGTCGTCGTACAGGCGCAGCGCCACCCGCAGGTCCGGTTTGACGGAACGTGCGTACAGGGCGGATTCGAGGTTGGTGGTGTCGTGGCTGGTGAGGGCCAGCAGGGAGTGCGCCCGGTGGACTTTTGCGGCCTCCAGCACGCCCTCCTGGGTGGCGTCGCCGAGGACGGTGGGAACGCGCAGTCGGCGGGCGAGCGGGATGCCCCGCGCTTCCGGGTCCTCCTCGACACACACCACGGGGATGTCGAGCTCCCGCAGACGGGCCAGCACCCGGGTGCCGACCTTGCCCAGGCCGACCAGGACGACGTGGCCGGACAGGCCGCGGGGTGGCCGGCGCAGCGCGGAGGCCGTGCGGAACGTGCCGAGCGCCTCCAGGGCGGCCGCGAGCAGGACGGGCATCAGCAGCAGGCCGGCCAGTCCGGCGAGGAGTTGGAGCACCTGACGCGCGGTGGGCTCGTCGAGGGCCGGGTCGCCGATCGCGAAGAGGTCGAGCAAGGTGAGGTAGGCGGCGTGCAGCGGGTGGTGCCCGGTGGTCAGCCAGGTGGCGACGGCCACCCCCAGGACGCAGCCCAGGAGCCCGGCCAGTGACCAGCGCAGCCGCCGCGAGAACAGGGAGCCCAGCGGCAGTCCGCGCCCCGCCAGCCGTCGCGGTGCGGAACCGGCGGCGGTGTGGGTGACGGTTTCGAGGACCACCGTGCCGCGCCCGGTGGCGCCCGCGACCGTGTCGTCGTCCGGGAGCAGAATCGGCGCCTCCCGGCCGCTGGCGTCCGAACCTTCCGCTCCGGCCGGGTCGTTGGTGGTCGACGACAGCAGGGCCAGGGTGCACAGGCCTGGATCGGCGACCCGGCCGTGACCGGGTGGAGTGCGTTCCACGGCGCGCAGCAGCAGACCGGCGGCCTGGACGACCTTGCTGGTGCCCGCGACGGCGGTGGCCGCGAGTGCGGGTGCCGCGGTGTCGGCGTCCGACAGGACGGTGGTGGAGGTGTCCAGGGCCTCGGGGTCCAGGCCGGGGACGGCGAGGGTGGCGGCCTGGTCGAGCAGTTCTTCCAGGTGCTGGCCGAGCTTGCGGTTGTAGAGCCGGATGACCAGGCGCAGCCGGGGGTTGAGGCGGCGGGCGGCCAGCGCGGCGTGGATGTTGGTCTCGTCGTCGTCATGCACGAGCGCCAGCGCGGCGGCCTCACGCACCCCCATCTCGGCCAGGGCGGCTTCGTCGAGGACGGCGGTCTCGACGATACGGGCTGTGCCGGTCGCGCCGGGATCGGTCGAGTCCTCCGTGCGGTTCATGGCGGCCTGTATCCGGCCGAGCAGCGTGGCGGCGCGCGCCCTTCCGGTGGTGGCGCCGGGCCGCCGGGAGGGCGGTACGACCAGAGTGACCCGCTCCCGGTACACCGTGGCGAGTTCGGCGGCCAGCCGCTCGGCGAGCGCGTCGTCCCCGCACACGATCATGTGGCCCGGACGCGGGACGCCAGGCGCGGGCCGAGGGAATGTGATCATGCCGTACGGCTCCCCCGGCTCAGGCGGAGGAGGAGCCGCGCAGGGGCGCGTACCGCACCTAGGACCGCTCCGAAGACCGTCATGAGCACCACGTCGGGACCCCCGTTCGGCGAAGCTGCTCCGCCTTCTTCCGTCAAGATCGCCGACCAGACTTCCCGGCACACCGCTGGGAACGGTACAGGTTCCTGACGCGGCGTCACAGAGTGTCGACAGGGCTTCGCGGGTCGACGGCCCGACTGTTCGGGATGCGGCATCAAAACCGCGTAAAGATTGCCGGAATCAGGCAATGTCCTGCCCGGTGCCCGCGTGTGACGATGCCTGCGACAACGGGGGAGGGCAAGGAGAGGCGGTGTGCGCGGATGGCCTGGTTTCTGGGGCTCGGCATAGCGGGGGTCGTCCTCCTTGCCCTGTCGTTCGTTCTCGACGGCGTACTCGAAGGACTGCTCGACGGAGTCGCCGTGGTGGACGGCCTGCTCGACGGGATGCTGTCGCTGCCAGTGGTCGCCGGGTTCGTGTCCATGTTCGGTTTCGCCGGGGCGATCGTCATGGGGGCAACCGGGCTGGGCCCGGTGGGAGCCGCGGTGATCGGGGTGCCGGCCGGTGTCCTCACCGGCTGGTTCACCTACCGGCTCAGCCGGGCTCTGATGCGTGACTCTTCCGGCGCCGCTCCGCGTGACGCCGACTTGATCGGCGCATCCGGCTCGGTGGTGACCGCGATCCCCGCCGAGGGCTACGGCGAGGTCCTGGTGCACTTGGCCGGGCAGCCGATGAAGTTCGCGGCCAAGAGCCCGGTTGCCGTGGCCCGGGGAGCCGACATCTGGATCGAGCAGGCGCTGTCGCAGTCGGCGGTGTCCGTACGCCCCGTCGAACGCTGACCCGGCGACACCGTCCTCCTTTCCCGCACCCGGCACCCGGCACCCGGCACCCGGCACCCGGCACCCGGCACGACCGTGCCGTTCTCATCCACACATCCTTTTACCGAACGCCGTCCTCAGGGAGGGCTGAGGGGACATCACCATGAGCTCTGTTGCCATCGCGGTGGGAGGAGTCTTCGTACTCCTCGTGCTGATCGCGCTGGTCGTCGTCAGCCGTTACAAGGTCGCCGGTCCCAGCGAGGCGTTCATCGTCACCGGGCGGCGCGGCAAGAAGGCCACCGATCCGGAGACCGGGCGGGTGTTCACCGACAACAGCGGCCAGAAGGTCGTGGTCGGCGGCGGCGTGTTCGTCGTGCCGTTCGTGCAGCAGAGGTTCATCCTCGACCTGTCCTCGCGGCACATCCCCGTCGCGGTGCGCGGCGCGGTCACCCTGCGCGGTGTGAAAGCCAACCTGGAGGGCGTCGCCATCGTCAAGGTCGGCGGCACCGAGGACGCCATCCGCGCCGCCGCGCAGCGGTTCCTGATGCAGCAGGACGGCATCGTCGGCTTCACCCAGGAGGTACTCTCCGGCGCGCTGCGCGCCATTGTGGGCCGGATGTCGGTGGAGGACATCATCCGCGACCGGGCCGCGTTCGCCGGACAGGTGGCGGAGGAGGCGGAGGCGAGCCTGTCCGGGCAGGGCCTGGTGCTGGACGCCTTCCAGATCCAGGACATCACCACCGAGGGCTCCTACCTCGAGGACCTCGGCCGGCCCGAGGCCGCCCGCGCCAAGCAGGAGGCCGACATCGCCGAGGCGGTGGCCCGGCGCGCGGCCGAGCAGGCGCGGCTGAAGGCCGAGGAGGAGATCGCGATCGCCCAGCGGACGTTCTACCTCAAGCAGGCCGAGATCAAGGCCGAGACCGACGAGGCCGCGGCCCGGGCGGCGGCCGCCGGCCCACTGGCGGAGGCCGCACGCCAGCAGGAGATCCTCGCCCAGCAGGAGAAGGTCGCCGAGCGGCAGGCCGAACTGACCGACCGGCAGCTCGACACCCAGGTCCGCAAGCCCGCCGACGCCCAGCGCTACGCCGCCGAGCAGGAGGCGGAGGCCAGGCGCGTGGCCCGCGTGAAGCAGGCCGAGGCGGAGCGGCTGGCCGCCATCGCCGCCGCACAGGCGGAGGCCGAGCGGTCCCGGCTCACGGGTGAGGGCGAGAAGCAGCAGCGCAGCGCGCTGGCCGAGGCGCACGCGATCGAGGGTCTCAAGCAGGGCGAGGCCGAGCGGTCCCGGCGTGCGGCGATCGCCGAGGCGGTGCGGCTGGAGGGCGAGGCCGAGGCGGCGGCGATCGGCGCCAAGGGTGAGGCCGAGGCCGAGGCGATGCGGAAGAAGGCCGACGCCTTCTCCCAGTACGGCGACGCGGCCGTGCTGCAGATGCTCGTCGAGGTGCTGCCGCAGGTGGTCGCGAAGGCGTCCGAGCCGCTCAGCGCGGTGGACAAGATGACGATCATCTCCACCGACGGCGCGAGCCGGCTGTCCCGCACCGTCGCCGACAACGTGGCCCAGGGCGTCGAACTCCTCAGCTCGACCACGGGAGTCGACCTCGCCGAGCTGCTGAAGAGCATCACTCAGCGCAGTGGCGACGTCCAGCCCTCGACCGCGCCGGCCGCCGCCGAGGCCAACGGAAAGGTCCAGATCGGCTGAGCAGGCAGCCGGCACAAGGGCCCGCGCGGCATCGAGCCGCCGGGCCCCGCCCCGGAGCGATTGCCGCGGACGGCGCTGCCGTCCATTCAGCGGCCGAACCAGGAGACGTGGTGCCGCCCGACGTCGATCGACGGCAGCCCGCGGTGGCCGCGGCATCAGCCATGACGTGCGGGCGGCATTCGGCGAGATGCGAAGTGGGTGCGGCCGGACGTCTGTCACTCTGGTCCGCTGTGCGTGGGGAACGCCGGCGGAGCACGAGCATCGAGGAGGACGCGTGACCCGGTCAGCCATACCCGAGGAGTACCTGGAAGGCTATGCCGGGATCCTGGCCGACGTCTGTGCCACGGGCCGCCGCCTCACCCGGAACGAGCTGGAGTCCCTGCGTGCCCGGGGAGAACGCGCCGCGGAGGCGGGCCTGGGACTGCGTCTCCTGGTCCGCCGGCATCTGTCCGCGGCCCGCGAGCTCTCGCCCGCCCTGTCGCCCGCGGGAGCCGACCTCGTGCTCGCCGCCGTGGAGCAGGCGGTGGACGCCTTCGCCGAAGGATACGAACGGTCCCAGAAACTCGCGGTGAGACAGGAAGAGGCCGCGCGGCGGGAGTTCATCGACGACCTGCTCTACGGCCGAAGTGACCTCGGACGCCTGGCCGAACGGGCGGAACGCTTCGGCCTGCTCCTCTCCCGCGCCCACGCGGTCGCCGTCGCCCAGGGCGCCACGCCGGTCGACGACACCCACCCGGCGACCCGGCACGTGGAGAGCGCCCTGGTCGCCCGGTTCGGAGAGCGCCGCATCCTGCTCACCACCAAGGACGGCCGCCTGGTCTGCATCGCGCCCGGTGACCAGGACGACGTGCTCGCCTTCTTCGCCAAGCAGGCACACGCGGCCACCGACGGTGGCCGGGTCGCCCTCGGCCGCGCCCACCCCGGCGCCGGCGGGGTCGTCCACTCCTACGAGGAGGCCCTCAACGCCCTCGACCTGGCGGACCGCCTGGAACTCGAGGAGCCGGTGCTGCGCTCCGCCGACCTGCTCGTCTACCCCGTCCTCACCCGCGACCGGCAGGCCATGGCCGACCTCGTGCACAACGCCCTCGGCCCGCTCCAAGCCGCGCGCGGCGGCGCCCAGCCCCTCCTCGACACCCTCACCGCGTACTTCGACTCCGGATGCGTCGCGGCCGAGGCGGCACGCCGCCTGCGCCTCAGCGTGCGGGCCCTGACCTACCGCCTGGAACGCATCCACAAGCTCACCGGCACGAACCCGGCCGACCCCGTCCACCGCTACACCCTGCAGACCGCCGTCATCGGCGCCCGGCTGCTCGGCTGGCCCGGCAACGAGGTCTGACCTGTGCGCCCCAGGGCGCCGCCCTGCGGCAAGGGCCCGGCGCTGGCTGTCAGGCACCCGGGCGACTGGTTCGGCTGGGTCATCACCGCCTGGCTGTGGCTGACCGTCCTCTTCGCCAACCTGGCGGAGGCGGTCGCCGAGGGCCCCGGCAAGGCCCAGGCCGAGACGCTGCGCAAGGCCAAGACCGACACCGTCCGCTGACCGCCAAGGCCATCGCGGAGGAGGCCGGTGTCGACGACTTCCTCGCCGAGGCCACCCCCGAGGACAAGATGGCCCTCATCAAACGCGAGCAGGCGGGCGGCAAGCTGGTCGCCATGACCGGCGACGGCACCAACGACGCCCCGGCGCTCGCCCAGGCCGATGTCGGTGTGGCGATGAACACCGGTACGTCGGCCGCGAAGGAGGCCGGCAAACGTCCTCGAACTCGACATCGCGCTCAGGGAACTGGCCGGGACCTGACAGGGAGGCCGCACACCGCGCCTCCGAGGAGAAGGTCGCAGCCCTGGACGCGGGTGCCGACGACTACATCACCAAGCCGTTCGGCATGGACGAACTCCTGGCGCGTCTGCGGGCCGCCGTGCGCCGCGCCGAGGACGGCCGGCTCGCTCCCGGGACGACGCTGGTGGAGACGGACGACTTCACCATCGGCCTGCTCGCGAAGAAGGCCACCCGGCACGGCAGCGACCTCAGGCTCACCCCGACCGAATGGCAACTGCTGGAGCTCCTGGTGACCAACCCGGGCCGTCTGGTCACGCAGAAGCAGCTCCTGCAGGAGGTCTGGGGACCGTCCTCAGGAAACAGGACGAACTATCTTCGGGTGTACATGGCCCAGCTCCGGCGCAAGCTCCAAACGGACCCTTCCCACCCGCACTACCTGATCACCGAGCCGGGCATGGGTTACCGCTTCGAGGCCTGACCACCTCCCCGAATCCACCTTCGCAAGGAAGCCCAGAGACCAGACCATGGCACGTGGCAAGCTTCGGATCTACCTCGGCGCGGCACCCGGCGTCGGCAAGACCTACGCCATGCTTCCGAAGCCCACCGCCGTATCGAGCGGGGCACCGACTGCGTGGTCGCCTTCGTCGAGCACCACGACCGGCCACGCACCGAGGTGATGCTGCACGGCCTGGAGCAGGTACCGAGGAAGCAGCTGGAGTACCGGGGCACGACGTTCACGGAGATGGACGTCGACGCCGTCCTCGTCCGCCGCCCGCAGGTGGCGCTCGTGGACGAACTCGCCCACACGAACATCCCCGGCTCCCGTAACGGCAAGCGGTGGCAGGACGTCGAGGAACTGCTCGAGGCGGGCATCGACGTCGTCTCGACGGTGAACATCCAGCACCTGGAGTCGCTGGGCGACGTCGTCGAGTCGATCACGGGCGTACGGCAGCAGGAGACGGTTCCCGACGAGGTGGTACGCCGGGCCGGCCAGATCGAACTGGTCGACATGTCACCCGAGGCGCTGCGCCGCCGGATGGCGCACGGCAACATCTACAAGCCGGACAAGATCGACGCGGCCCTTTCCAACTACTTCCGGCCCGGCAACCTCACCGCCCTGCGGGAGCTGGCGCTGCTGTGGGTGGCCGACCGGGTGGACGAATACCTGCAGCAGTACAGGGGCGAGCACGGCGTCTCGAAGATCTGGGGATCGCGCGAGCGGATCGTGGTCGGTCTCACGGGCGGTCCCGAGGGGCGTACGCTGATCCGCCGCGCCGCACGCCTGGCCGAGAAGGGCGCCGGTGGCGAGGTGCTGGCCGTCTACATCGCGCGCAGCGACGGCCTGACGTCGGCCTCGCCCAAGGAGCTGGCCGTCCAGCGCACCCTGGTGGAGGACCTGGGCGGCACCTTCCACCATGTCGTCGGTGACGACATCCCGACCGCTCTGCTGGACTTCGCGCGCGGGGTGAACGCGACCCAGATAGTGCTCGGCGCCAGCCGCCGCCGGTCCTGGCAGTACATGTTCGGCCCCGGCGTGAGCGCCCTCGTGGCCCGCGAGTCCGGCCCGGACCTGGACGTCCACATCGTCACCCACGACGAGGTGGCCAAGGGCCGCGGACTGCCGATCGCGCGCGGTGCCCGGCTGGGCCGGGCCCGCATCATCTGGGGGTGGCTGGTCGGCGTACTCGGCCCGCTCCTGCTCGCCTTCGCCCTCACGCACATCGGCACCGGGCCGGACCTGACCAGCGACGTGCTGCTGTTCCTGGCCCTGACGGTCGAGGCCGCCCTGCTCGGCGGGCTCCTGCCCGCCCTGGCCTCCGCGACTGCCGGCTCGGTGCTGCTCAACTGGTTCTTCACGCCGCCAGTCCACACCTGGACGATCTCCGATCCGGAGAACATCGTCGCCATCGCCGTGTTCTTCGCGGTCGGCGTCTCCGTCGCCTCGGTCGTCGACCTGGCGGCCCGTCGTACGCACCAGGCGGCCCGGCTCCGGGCCGAGGCGGAGATCCTCTCCTTCCTGGCGGGCAGTGTGCTGCGCGGCGAGACCAGTCTGGAGGCACTGCTGGAACGAGTCCGCGAGACCTTCAGCATGGACTCCGTCGCGCTGATGGAACGGGAATCGGATGTCGCCCCGTGGACGGTCACGGCCGCCGTCGGAGACAGCCGCCCGATGACGCGCCCTGAGGACGCCGACGTCGACATGCCCGTCGGCGATCACATGACCCTCGCCCTGTCCGGCCGCGTCCTGCCGGCCGAGGACCGCCGGGTGCTCGCGGCATTCGCCGCCCAGGCCGCCGTCGTCCTGGACCGGCAACGCCTGCAGCACCAGGCCGACCAGGCCAAGGAACTGGCCGAAGGCAACCGCATCCGCACCGCCCTGTTGGCCGCCGTCAGCCACGACCTGCGCACGCCTCTGGCCGCGATCAAGGCCGCGGTCACCTCGCTCCGGTCCGACGACGTCGACTGGTCCGAGGAGGACCAGGCCGAACTCCTCGCCGGGATCGAAGACGGTTCAGACCGCCTGGACCACCTCGTGGGCAACCTCCTCGACATGTCCCGGGTGCAGACCGGCACCGTCGCTCCTCTGATCCGGGAGATCAACCTGGACGAGGTGGTGCCGATGGCGCTTGGCGGCATACCGGACCCCGAGGAGACCGTGGAGCTGGATCTCCCGGAGACGCTGCCGATGGTCTCCGTGGACCCGGGGCTGCTGGAACGATCGGTCGCCAACATCGTCGAGAACGCGGTCAAGTACAGCCCGCCCGGTAAGCCGGTGCTGGTCTCCGCGAGCGCCATCACCGACCGGGTGGAGATCCGCGTGGTGGACCGTGGTCCGGGCGTCCCCGACGAGGCCAAGGCCCGTATCTTCGAGCCCTTCCAGCGGTACGGCGACGCCCCGCGCGGCGCCGGCGTCGGCCTCGGCCTGGCCGTGGCACGCGGCTTCGCGGAGACGATGGGCGGCACCCTCGACGCCGAGGACACACCGGGCGGTGGCCTCACCATGGTGCTCAGCCTCCCGTCGGCTGCGGGTCGTCCACCCGTCAGTGCCGATGTCACGGCCACGACGATGACGTAACGGAGGACCGGGGTGGTCGCAGCCGCTCCCGCTGTGCCGCCCGAGGGGATCTTCGTGATGTGGTGCGGGCTGCTCGCGGGACCGGTCCCGGGCCGTCGGCGGTAGGACAGTGGCCGTCGAGAAGCAGGAGGGCGTCATGGTGGAGCGGACCGGCAGCCGGACGGGAGCGGTGCGGTCGTATCCGGGTGCGGCGCTCGTGGGCTTCACATGCGTCGGGATCTTCGTGATCTGGCTGGTCCCGCTGGCCATCCGGTCGCGGTCCGGGAACCCGTGGACCCGGGAGCACGCCACGCACGCGGCGAACTTCGGTCTGACCGCGTTCCTGGCGATCCTCGGCGGCGCCCCGATCTCGGCCCTGATCGGGCTGCCGCCGTCCTACCCGCAGACCCAGCCACTGCCGATGTACCTGGTGTTCTGTTACCTCCTGGCCGGGCTCGTCGGTCTCCTGGTCGGAGCCGTGCGTGCCGGGAGCGGACAGGACTTCCGCTTCATCAAGTCCATCTCCCTGCGTCTGCTGGGCTGACCGCAGCACGCCTTCCCTGCGTACGCCACCGCCGTCAGGACCGGTACGGCGGCGGGCAGGGCCCGCACGGGCGGCGGCTCCGGCCACTTCCAAGATGCCGACGAAGCGGTAGAGGCCCGGCGACATGCCCAGGTGCGCTGCCGCCTGACGCATGAACGGCACCGCGGATCTGCGCGGTCGTCACACCGACCGCCCCCGGCGTTCGGCGCCCAGCCGGGCGTAGTGGTCGATCAGGTCGGCGGCGTCCACCGTCGCGGCGTTGACCACCTGCTCGGCCGGGGCGCCCTGGAGGAGGCGCTTGACGGGGACTTCGAGCTTCTTGCCGGTGCGGGTGTGCGGGATGCCGGGGACTTCGAGGATCTCGTCGGGGACGTGGCGGGGTGAGGCACCGGCCCGGATCGCCTCCTTGATCTTCTCGCGGAGCGGGTCGTCCAGGGTCACCCCGGCGGCGAGGACCACGAACAGCGGCATCCAGTAGCCGCCGTCGGGTTCCTCCGCGCCGATGACGAGGGCCTCGGGATCTCGGGGAGGCGTTCGACGACGTCGTGGATGTCGGCGCTGCCCAGGCGTACGCCGTTGCGGTTCAAGGTGCTGTCGGAGCGGCCGTGGACGATCACGGAGCCGTGTCCCGTGACGGTGATCCAGTCGCCGTGCCGCCACACCCCGGGGTAGGTGGAGAAGTAGGCATCGCGGTAGCGGGTGCCGTCGGGGTCGTTCCAGAAGTACAGCGGCATCGACGGCATCGGGCGGGTGACGACCAGCTCGCCCACCTGGTCCACGACCGGGAAGCCCTCGGCGTCGTACGCGGCCAGTGCCACGCCCAGGTGGGGCGCCGACAACTCTCCTGCCCAGACAGGTGTGTTGGGCGCGCTGCCGGCGAAGCCGGACACCACGTCCGTGCCGCCGCTGATGGAGGCGAGCAGGACGTGGTCGCCGACGTGGCGTCGGACCCAGGGGT
Organism: Streptomyces sp. NPDC006235; assembly: GCF_040613735.1. NCBI lineage: Bacteria > Bacillati > Actinomycetota > Actinomycetes > Kitasatosporales > Streptomycetaceae > Streptomyces > Streptomyces sp. NPDC006235. The sequence goes on along the minus strand of NZ_JBEXSR010000018.1, from coordinate 27,126 downwards.
AGGCGCAGGCCGGCCGGGCTAAGCCGGTGCGGCCGACCACCCGGACCGACGACAGGTCGTGCGCCGAGGGGTCGATGCTGAACTTGGCCATGCCCAGCAGGTACTGGGGGCTGGTGCCGAAGACGGTCACGCGGTGGCGCGCGGCCAGCTCCCACAGGACGTCGGGCTTGGCGAAGGGCGCCGGGCTGCCGTCGTAGGTGCACGTCGTGGCGCCCGTCAGGAGGGTGGAGGCGACCAGGTTCCACATCATCCAGTGGGTGGTGGTGTACCACAGGAGGCGGTCGCCGGGGCCCAGGTCGGAGTGCAGGCCGAGGGTCTTCAGGTGCTCCAGCAGGACGCCGCCGTGGCCGTGGACGATGCCCTTGGGCAGGCCGGTGGGGCCCGAGGAGTACACGACCCACAGGGGGTGGTCGAACGGCACGGGGGTGCAGGTGAGTTCCTCGGCCCGGGTGGAGGCGTCCTCCCACGGCACCACCAGCGACGGGTACGCCTGCGACGGCCAGGGCAGGCCCGCCCATGGGGTCCACCAGCCTCGCTCCGTGCCTGTCGCCCTCCTCCTGGGCGTGAGCCGGCTCCACCGGGGACCCGGCCACGGCCGGCCCCGCCATGCAGCCGACCACCTGTTCAGCTGCCGGCTCGGTAGTCGGCGTCCATTTCCTTGAGGAGCTTGTCGGGGGTGGACTGGCCGCTGAAGATTTCCTGAAGGCCGCTGAGCATGGTCTGCTGGACCTTGGCGTTGGGCCACAGCTGGTCCATGAACGGCACGGTGCGGTTCGCCTTGACGAACGTGGCGAGTTCGGTCAGGGACGGGTCGACCGCATAGCCCGTGTCGGGCAGGGAGGGAAGACTGCCCTGCTTCTTGGCGAACAGGTTCATGCCCTCGGGCGACATCACGAAGTTCACGAACTTCAGCGCCAGGTCCTCGTTCTTCGTCTTGGCGTTGACGCCGTAGCCGGCGCCCGCCGCGGCCGGGATGAGGGTCGCGGAGGGGTCGTCGGTGGCCGGCAGCGCCTTGAAGGTGAAGGTGCCCTTGGGGTTCTTCCCCTTGAGGAGGGCGATCACCCAGTTGCCCTGGACGATGCCGAGCGTCTTGCCGGAGGCGGCGAGCTGCTGGCTGGCCTCGTAGTTGGTGCCCAGGGGGTTCTGCTGGAAGCAGCCGGTCTTCTCCATCGTCAGGTACTTGCCCAGGGCGGTGGTCCACGGCGACTTGGCGAAGGTGGCCTGACCGGCCTGCATCTTCTTGTCGAAGTCGCGGTCGGGACCGTAGACGGTCGTGGCGACCAGCGCGTACAGGACGAGCTGGGTCACCCAGTTGTCCTGGTTGCCCAGCGCGAAGGCGGGAGTTCCCTTGGCCTTCGCGGCCTTGCAGAAGTCCAGCAGTTCGCTCCACGTGCCGGGCGGGGTGAGCCCGGCCTTGTCCATGGCCTGCTGGTTGTAGATGGCTCCGATGCCGTTCTGCCCGAAGATCGCGGTGTAGGTCTTGCCGTCGTACCGGGCGACGGTCTTGATCGCCTCGGGCATCTTGGCGGCCCAGGGCTGGTCCGAGAGATCCCGCAGATAGCCGGGCTTGGCCAGGACGTGGGTGGCGCCGGGGTTGCCGTCGCCCGGCCAGACCGACATCACGTCGGGTGCGGTGCCCGAGGAGAGCTGGGTGCGGATCTGCTGCTGGTACTGGTCGGCACCGCTGGTGGTGTAGCGGACCTTGACGCCCGGGTTGGCCTTCTCGAAGGCCTTGACGACGTCCTCGACGGAGCCCTGGTCGATCGAGGCCAGGGTCAGCGTCTTGGATCCGCCGCCGGAGCCTGTGGCCTTGGTGCCGCCGCCGCAGGCGGTCAGAACGGCACCGGCCGTCACAGCGGCCAGAAGGACCGTCGGTATGCGTGTCTTCATGATGTCTCCCTGGGAGGAACGGCCGCGGCCGTACGTGAGGGTCGGGAAGTGCGTGATCATCCCCGCAGCCCGCCCGCGAAGCCGTTGATGATGCTGCGCTGCAGCAGGAAGTAGACGATCAGGACGGGCAGGATGCTGATGACGAGTGCGGCGAAGATGAGGTTCCAGTCGGTGACGTACTGGCCGACGAACCCGGCGATCGCGACCGGCATGGTCTGCCGGGCGCTGCCGCTCAGGTACAGCAGCGGAGTGAAGAAGTCGTTCCACACCGCGACCGCGTTGAGCACCAGCGCCGTCACGGTGACCGGCTTGAGCATCGGCAGCACCACGTACCGGAAGCCCTGCAGAGGTGTGCAGCCGTCGATCAGGGCGGCGTCCTCGAAGTCGCGGGGCAGGGCGCGCAGGAAGCCGGTGTAGAGGAAGACGGTGAACGGCACTTGGAGGCCGGAGTAGAAGAGGACCAGTGCCCATGGGGTGCCGAGCAGGCCCATGTCGCGCATGGTCTGGTAAAGCGGCAGCGAGGCGAGCTGGAAGGGCAGCACGAGACCGAGGAGGATCAGCAGGTACGTTCCCCGGGACCAGCGGGCCGCGACGCGGGCCAGCGGATACGCGGCGAGGGACGAGACGGCCAGCACGACGGCGACGCTGCACGCCGTCACCAGCACGCTGTTGGCGAGGGCTCCGCCGAGCGCGCCCTGCTGCCAGGCCTGCGTGAAGTTGTCCAGGGTCGGCGAAGCCGTCGGCGCGATGGGTGACGAGGTGTCCGAGGCCGGCCGTACGGCGAGGTTGACCAGGACGTACACCGGGAAGCCGACGAACAGGGCGGCGGCGATCATCGCCAGTTCCAGGGCGAGTGTGCGGGGGCGATAGCGGTTCATGACATGGCCCTCTCGTTGCGGGACAGCACGAGGTACTGCCCGGTGGAAACGACCGCGACGATGATCGTCAGCACCACCGCGAGAGCGATGCTGTAGCCGAACTCGCCCAAGGTGAAGGCGTCCTTGTAGATCAGCGTGGAAATGGTGTCGGTAGCGTGCCCCGGTCCGCCGCCGGTCAGCGCGTAGACCTGGTCGAACAGCTTGATCCCCCCGATGATCGACAGCATCAGGTTGATGGTGAGCGCCGGAGCCAGCAGCGGCCGGGTCACCGACCAGAAACGCCGTACGGGGCCGGCGCCGTCGATCGCCGCCGCTTCGTGGATCTCCTTGGGCACCGACTGGAGTCCGGCCAGGAAGATGACCATGGAGTAACCCGCGAACTGCCACACGATGACCGCGACCACGGCCCACAGCGCGAGCCTCGGGCTGCCCAGCCAGTCCTGCCGCCAGCCGTCCAGCCCCACGGCACCCAGCAGGCTGTTGACCGCGCCCTGCGGGCCGAGCAGGTTACGCCACAGGTACGCGGTCACGATCGGGGTGATCACGGCCGGCGCGAACAGGAACACCCTGAGCACGTTCCGGGACTTGATGGCCGTGTTGACCCCGAGGGCCAGTAGCAGTCCCAGCGCGTTCTGGACGACCGTGATCGACACGGCGATCAGCAGGGTGTGCCAGACGGCCTGCACGGCGTCGGCGTCGTTGACCATGGCGGCGAAGTTGTCCAGACCGACGAAGGAGAAGTCGGGGTCCAGGCCGTCCCAGTCGGTGAAGGCGTAGTACACACCGCGAGCACTCGGCACCAGGACGACGAAGGCGAACAGCAGCAGCGCGGGAGCGGCGAACCACCAGGGCGGCCTGGCGCTGGGGCTGCGCGGCACCCTGACCACCTGCGCCGTGCGGGGCATGCGGTCGTGGTCCGGCAGGTGCTCGTGCGGGGCGAGGGTCACAGGCGGACCTCTTCCTTGAAACGTTTCAAACAGTGGCGCGATCAGGGTTTCGGTCGACTCGGCGCCGTGCGGCCGCCGGCCGGTCCGCGTCTGGATGGATGTGGTGGGGTGCCGGGGTCGAACGCCCTGGAACCAGCTCGTGGGTAACGTTTCCCGAAGGGTGCTGCCAGACCCTAGAGAGCGTCCCGCACGACGTCAAGATGCTGCGCACGCTGCGCAGCTGTTCCGTAGGACCAGTGCTCGATCCGCGACGACGGAACGGGAAGAGCACGCGGCTGCCTTACCTGGCCGTGGCTCGATCCGTACACTCTCCGGCAACGTTCCCCATTCACCGGAGGGCACTGGCATGGAACCGCCGGCACCGCCCCGCCGCGTCACGATCGTCGACGTCGCGCGTCACGCCCAGGTGTCCACGACGGCGGTCTCCAAGGTGCTGCGCAACGCCTACGGAGCCAGCCCCGAGATGCGTGCGAAGGTGCGCCGGGCGATCGACGAGCTGGGCTACCGGCCGCTCGCGGCCGCTCGCGGCCTACGCGGCCAGACGTACACCATCGGCGTGATGCTGCCCGACATCCGCAACCCCTTCTTCCCCGAGATCCTCGACGGGATCACCGGCCGGCTCGCGGACACCGACTACCAGGTCTTCCTGGGGCCCGGCGGCTGCAACGACGAGCAGGCGGAGGCACGCGTCACGGAAGCCATGATCGACCGTGGGATGGACGGCATCATCCTGATCGCCCCCGTGTCGTCGCGTGCCCGGCTCGAGCACATCGCCTCCGCCGTACCGACCGTGGTCGTCGGCCGCCACGGGCACTCCCCGGTGTACGACACCGTGACGGACGACGACGTGGCGGGCGCGTCCATGCTCGTAGGTCACCTCGTCGACCTCGGTCATCGCCGGATCGCCCACATCGAGCACCACGAGACCGACCCGACCCGTAGCGAGGAGATGCCCAACGCCCAGCGCGCGGACGGTTATCGGCGCGCCATGCGAGCCCTCGGTCTCGCGGAGGAGATCGATGTCGTCTCCACCAGCTACACCCAACAGGGCGGTTACGAGGGCGCCAGGCAGCTGCTCGCGCGGCCTCTGCGGCCCACGGCCGTCTTCGCCGGTGCGGACATCGTCGCCATGGGGGTGCTGGAGGCCTTCGCCGAAGCGGGGTTGTCGGTGCCGGGCGACGTATCGGTGGCCGGTTACGACAACACGACCTTCGCCTCCTTCGGCCCGATCTCCCTCACGAGCGTCGACCAGGCGGGCCGCGAGATCGGCGGGAACGCCGCGCGCCTCCTCCTGGAGCGGATCGCCGACCGCGGGAAATCATCGGTACAGGTCAAGCTCTCTCCCTCTCTCGTGCCGCGACGGACCACCGCTCCGCCTCCGGTGTAGGCCCGCGACGCCAAGGAGCCCTCAGCCGGTCTGTGCGGTTTCTCCCAGGATCCGGCGCAGCCAGCGCAGCGCGGCCGCGCGGGGGCCGCTTCGGGTACCAGGCTGTCGAACCCGCGGAATCCGCCCGGCCACACATGCGACTCGGCGATGCCACGCGCCTGTCAGATGCGGCTCGCGCAGGTGACGTCCTCGTCGCGGAAGGTCTCCGCCGAGCCCACGTCGATGAACGCCGGGGGAAGTCCGGACAGGTCGTCCGCGCGAGCGGGCGCGGCGTAGGGCGAGACGTCTGCCGCGCCACGCGCTTCGCCCAGCAGCGCGCTCCACCCGGTCTCGTGGGACGTGCGGTCGAACACGCCCAGGCCCGCCATCTGGTAGGCGGACGGGGTGTCGTTCCGGTCGTCGGGCATCGGGCACATCGGCATCCGGCCGATCGCGCGCGGGCCGCCCCGGTCGCGGGCCGGCAGCGCCGCCGCGGCGGCGAGCCCCCGCCCGCGCTACCGCCCGCGCTACCGCCCGCGAGGATGAGGCGATCGGGGTCGTCGCCGAACTCCTTCGCGTGCTCGGCCGTCCACAGCAGGCCCGCGTAGCAGTCCTCCACCGGAGCCGGGTGCGGATGCTCGGGAGCGAGCCGGTACTCGACGGACGCCACGACCAGGGCCCACTCCTCGGCCCAGTCGAGGGGAACCCCCAGCCGGTGGGTGCCGGTCACCATGCCGCCGCCGTGGATGCCGCAGACGACCGGGCATGGCTCGGTCACCCCGGCGGGCCGGCAGATCAGCAGGGCGACGTCCGGCGCGCCCGGCGCCCCCGGGACCGCCCGCTCCTCGGCCTCGAAGAGACCGTCACCCGCCAGTTCTCGAGGTGGGCGAAGCCGTGCGGCCTTGTAACCAGTGACCACGGCCGGGTCGGCGCCGGAGGCGCTGTCGTCGAGGCCGACGACTTCGGTGAATTCGGCGAACCCCTGCACAGTGAGGGTCGACTTGGCGCCCGGTAACGACGCCGGCGAGCGCGGGGGCCGCGTACGCGAGGCGATCCAGGGCAGCTGCCCACGGTGCGATTCGGACCGGTCGGCGACTTGGACGACCTCGTGCTCGGCGTAAAGCGCTGTTGCTTGCGGTAGCCGCCGAAGCGTCCGAGAACCTGAATGGACGGTCGTTTCGTCTCGCTGATCGTGAAAGGGATGGCAGACCTCGACGAGGCAGAACTCGTGCGTCGCGTCGCCGGTGGTGACCGGGCAGCGTTCGACGAGTTGTACCGGCGCACTTCGCCCTGGTTGGCGGTGCGGCTCCGCCGCCGCTGCGCCGACGACGACGTCGTCGCCGACGTGCTCCAGGAGACCTACCTGGCGGTCTGGCGTGCGGCCGGCAGCTATGCGGGCTCCGTGACCGAGGGCAGTGCGGTCGGCTGGCTCTGGACGATCGCCGCGAACCGTCTCGTCGACGCGTTCCGCCGACGCGCCCGGCAGGAGCGGGTGCCGACGGTTGCCCTGCTCGACACGACCGCGCCGGCCGCCGAGGACGAGGTGATGGCGAACCGCGTCGACCAGAACTTCGAACAGGCGCTGCTGCGGCTGCCACCGGAGTTGCGGCAGGTGCTGCAGGCGACGGTGCTCGATGACCTGTCGGTCCGTCAGACGGCGGTGCTGCTCGGTATGCCGGAGGGCACGGTGAAAACCCGCGCGCGGCGGGCTCGGATCGCGTTGCGGAAGGCGCTCTCATGACTCATCCCACCACCGCGATCCTGGCCGGCTACGCGAACGGCGGGCACGGACTCGACGACGCCGCGCTCTGGTCGATCGAGGTCCATCTCGACGCGTGCGCCCACTGCCGTGAGTCACTGGCCGCCAAGGCCACCCCTGCCACGACGGATCTGCTCGACCGTGTCGCCGTCTCGCTCGGCCAGGCGATCGAAGCGAGCCCGTCGCCGACCCGTCAACGCACACCAGCAGCGGCCGTGCACCGACGCTGGCTCGCGTGGACGCTGCTGCCCTGGCTCGCGGTGACCGTCGCGGTGCTGGGTTGTGGCGTACTCCTGGACTCCGCCGAGCCGAGCCTGCCGTCGCTCGTGCTGCTGCTGGCCCCGGTGGCTCCGCTGCCCGGCGTCGCGGTGGCCTGGAGCCGGCGGATCGACCCCGCGTGGGAACTGATCGCCACCACACCGGCAGCCGGCCTGGCCATGGTGCTGCGGCGGACGCTCGCGGTGCTCGTCGTCGTGGTTCCGGCATTGCTGGTGGCGGGTGTGAGCACCGGAACCTCGCTGGCCCTCACCCTGCTGCCGTGCCTGGCGTTCACGGGGGCCACCCTCGTGCTCGGCGCCCTCATCGGCGTACGGCGCGCGGCGATCGGACTCGCGGTGGTCTGGTCCGCGGCAGTCCTGCTGCCGAGTGTGGCGGCCCAGTCCCTGTCCCCGGTACTGCAGCCGGGCAGCACCGCCGGCTGGGTGGTGGCCACCGTGGCCCTTGCAGCGATCACACCGCTCGCCGCCACGCACTTCCGCCGCCTGACCAGTGGCAACTGACCCCCATCAACAGGATCTACAGGATCAACAGGAGAGACCCATGCGAGCGGTGCGTGCTGCCGAAACGGCTCCCACCCTTCATCCCTGGCTCGTCCACGCGAAAGAACTGCGTGTCCGGGCCGACCGGCACCTGGCCGTCGACGGACTCGACTTGACGCTGACTCCCGGCGTGCACGGTGTGCTCGGCCCGAACGGCGCCGGCAAGACCACGCTGATGCGCGCGCTGTCCACCGTCGTCAAGCCCGCCGGCGGCTCATTGACGCTGCTCGGCGCGGAGGTGGACGGCCGTGCCGACCTGCGCGAGGTGCGTCGCAAACTGGGGTATCTGCCGCAGCAGTTCGGCTTCTACCCGCGGTTCACCGTCCGCGAGTTCGTCGCGTACGTGGCCTGGCTCAAGGAAATGCCCAAAGCGGCGATACCCGACGCCGTACAACGCGCGATCGATCGGGTGGGTCTCACCACCAAGGCCGACGCCAAGATGAAGACGCTGTCCGGCGGCATGCTGCGCCGGGCCGGCATCGCCCAGGCCATCGTGAACGACCCCGAACTGCTCCTGCTCGACGAGCCCACCGTCGGACTCGACCCCGAACAACGTCTCGACTTCCGCGACCTGCTGCGTGACCTCGGCGCCGACAGCTGTGTCCTGGTCTCCACCCACCTCGTCGAGGACGTCGTCGCTGCCTGCACCGACGTCATCCTCATGAACGAAGGCCGACTCCTCTTCCAGGGCACCCCCGACGACCTGATCGCCCGCGGTGGGCGGGGCGACGCGGGCGACAGCCCCGCGGAGCGCGGCTACTCCGCACTCCTGCGCGAGCACCGGAGCAACGCATGAACCGCATCCTCGGCATCGAACTGCGGCGCTCGGCCGCCCTCGGCGCCGCGCTTCTGATCGCCGTCGCCGGCGCGATCGTCCTCCACGCCACCGCGGGGCGATGGTCCACGGGGTGGATGGCGCTGGCCATGACGCAGCGCGAATACCTCGCGGTTCTCTCGCCCCTTGCGATGGCCGCCGGCGCCTGGCAGTCCTACCGCGAGCACCGGGCGAACGTCGCCGAACTGCTCGCCGCCGTGCCCCGCCCGAGACCGCAGCGCGTGGTGCCGATCCTGGCCACGACGGCCCTGGCGGTGCTCGTCGCCTACCTGGTGACGCTCCTCGCGGCGGCACCACGGATCGCCGACACGGCGCGCTACCTGCCGCCGGCCGCGTTTTTCGTCGTGGCCGTCGGGCTGGTCGCGATGATCGCCTCGGTCTGGCTCGGGTTGGCCGTCGGACGCCTGGTGCCGGCGCTCGCCACCGCACCCGCGCTGGCCGTGATCGGCTTCGCGCTACTGATCATCGGGCCCCACGCCCTTCCGGACGGCGGATTCACGGCGGCGTTCTCCCCGGCCATGGGGATGAGCATGTTCAGCGACTACGACACCGTCGACGGCGGAGTCAGCGCCGCCCAGGCGCTCTGGATGGCCGCGGTTGCGGTGGCCGGCGTCGTGCTCTTCGTCGTCCAGAACCGTAAGTTCGCGTTCGCCGCGCTGCTGCCGCTGGCCATCGGGGCCACGGCCACGGCCCTGGTCGTGCCGACCGGCGATGCCTACGACCAAGGGACGCTCGATCCGGTCGCCCAGGAACTGGTGTGCACCGACGACACCCCACGGGTCTGCGTCAGCCGGGCGCACGAAGGGTTGCTGCCCGAGGTAACCCCCAAGGCCCGGCACGCATTGGAGCTCCTGACGAAAACATCAATCGTCGAGGCACACGAGGACACCTCCACGTTCTCTCCTCCTACGTCACCGAGGTCGCGGGCCGACACCGCGCTGATGAGTATCACGGTCGACAAGCACGGTCACCTCGCCCACCCGGGACGGCTCGAACCGACGCTGCTCACCGGAGCGTTCACCGGCCCTCTCAGCTGCGGAGACAACCGGAACTTCACCGTCGCCACCGCAGCGGCCCACTGGCTGCTCGACCGGGAGCCGACCGCCGGTCCCGAGGGCCTCGAATTCGATGACCCGGACGCCGTCAAGCTCTGGAAGGGACTGCAGGCACTGCCGCGAGCCGAGGCCGAAGCCCGGGTCATCGCCGTCTATCAGGCCGCCCAGAAGTGCCAGGACACCACCGACCTCCTGAGCCGAGGCGCCCGATGACAGGACTGACGCTCTACGTCCGCTCGCGCCAGGTGCCGGCTGCGCTCGGCGCGGCCGTCGCGTGCACTGCCCTCGCGTGGCTGCTGGCGACGGCCTTCAGCGTCAGGGGCGAGGTGAGCAGCACCGTACTCGCCCTGACGGTCCTGCTCCTGGTAGCCGTCGCCACCACCACGCTCTCGGGCCCCGACGACACCCTGGACCGCACGGCGGCGAGGCCGTGGGGGTGGCTGCGGATGTCCCACCTGGCCGCGGCCCTGGGATGCGTGCTCATGCTGCTGCCGGCCACCCTGCTCACCGGCACGCGGTTCGGGCCGTTCGGATGTGTCGTCCGCGACGCGGCCGGCCTGCTGGGCCTGACCGCCCTGGGGACGGCCACGGTCGGCACCGCTCGCTCGTGGTTCCTGCCTCTCGGGTGGACGCTCGGCGCGGCGGCGTTCCCGGGCACGGGCACCGCGGGGGAGGCGCTGACCTGGCAGACACAGGCCTCCGACAGCCGACCCGCGGCCGTGGTCGCAGCGGTACTCACCGCCGCCGGAACCGCCGCCTACGTCGGCCGAGGTCCACGTACTACGGCCGGGGATCTGTAACGGAGCCTGCGTGGTGTCGTTGACCGGGCGGGATGCTGAGACGCGTGCATCGTGAACCGCGGGTCATGGTCCTGCGTGTGCGGGGCGCTTCGGGCACTCGCGCCGGTCGGCGGTCGGGACGCCTCGGTGCGCGGCAAACTGGAGCCGCTGCGGGCGAAGATTATTGCCGAGGTCAGCAGCGCCCGGACAGCCACCGGCACGAACGAACTGTCCTGCCGGGAACGTACTGGCTTCTCTGGGCACCGCGCTGACCTGCGCAGTAGGCGCCTCGCACAGGGCCGCGTGCACATCGCGTGCACCCTTTCGAGGCGAACGCAAAGCGCTGCGCGTGCACAATGAGTCCGAAGCGGTAGCGGACCAGGTCGATGCTGCGTCGGTGCTCGCGTACCGCGTGAGCGTCGAAGCGGGTTGAAATCGCCGGCAACACAGATCAGCCGGGGTGCGCTCCACAGAACCTGGGACGCGTTCACGGACCAGACTCCGGAAGGCGTCCTGTGAGCCATCAGCCAGGACATCTGATAGAGAATCTGGTTGATCACTCCGGCGTCGGTGCCGCGCTTGTACTCGACGACCACCGGCGCCCGTTCTCGTCGATCCCCAGCGAGTCGATCCGCCCGCCGTCGGCACAGTCGATGACGTACTCGCTCGCCAGAAATCGCACCCCCAGCATCGCCTCCATGTGGGCCTCGATGAGGCCCTGCACATCCGCCTCGACCTCAGCCAGACGCGGCGCGGCCTCGATCACGCCGCTGGCCGTCGAGTGGAACAGTTTCAGGCCCGACACCTTCCCCTCTTCGACTCGAAGATCGATAACGTCAATGGAGGACAAGATTGTTTCCGGAGACCCTGCAGGGGAGGCAGCCGGAGGGCGTAGCCGTCAGTCGGGAAGCAGCAGCCGGCACGTCTCTCCCGGCTGGACGCTGACCGCGCGATCGGGCAGTTGGATGTCGATCGGCAGGAGATCGGACGGCGGTACGGCGATCTCCAGCCGACCACTGGTCAGCCGCAGCCGTATGCCCCAATGGCCCTGGTACTGGATGGAGAAGCCGTACGACGACAGCTCCGGCAGCGGCACCGGGTTCAGCCACAGCGCCCCGGCGCGGGTCTCCAGGCCTGTCAGTCCGCGTTGCACAAGGTCGAGGGTGCCGGACATGGCGCCGAGGTGGATGCCCTCACCGGTGGTGCCGCCCTGGACATCAGCGATGTCGCCACGCAACGCCTCCTGGCAGAACTTCCACGCCTCAGCGCGCCTGGCCCGGGACAGAATCCAGCCGTGGACCAGGCCGCTGAGGGTGGAGCCGTGGCTGGTACGGGCCAGGTAGTAGTCGACGGTGCGCAGCCATGTCTCCTCATCCAGCCGGTGACCCAACCGGCTGAACAGGCCCTGGAGTTCGGAGGGGGAGAAGAGATAGCCGAGCATCAGCACGTCGGCCTGTTTGGACGCCTTGTAGCGATTGACGGTGTCGCCCTCCGCCTCCAGGATCCGGTCCAGCCGCCGGATGTCGCCGTACCGCTTGCGGTAGTCGTCCCAGTCCAGTTCGGCGAGATCGTCGTACCCATGGAATTGGCTGATGAGGCCGTCGTGGAAGGGCACGTAGAGGGTGCGGGAGATGTGGTCCCACTGTTCGAGCTCGCCGTCGTCCAGGCCGGTGCGTTCGGCGAGTTCGCGGCGGCGGGGGTCAGGCAGGGTGCGCAGCACCTCCAGGGTGCGGGTGAGCACCCAGGCGGCCGTGACGTTGGTGTACGCGTTGTCGTCCAGGCCGGGCCGCTCGGAGCCGGGGTAGGCCTCGTGGTACTCGTCGGGCCCGACCACGCCCCGGATGCGGTGCCGTCCCAGGTTCTCGTCCCAGGTGGCTGAGTCGGCCCAGAAGCGGGCGATCTGCAGCAGCATTTCGGCACCCTTGGTGTGCAGGAACTCGGCGTCCCCGCTGGACTCGTAGTACTGCCACACGTTGTACGCGATGGCCGACCCGACGTGATGCTGGAGATGGGAATGGTCGGGCAGCCAGCGACCCGAGCGCGGGTTGAGGTGCAGCCGCTGCGTCTCCTCACGTCCGTCGCTGCCGCTCTGCCACGGATACAGCGCGCCGCGGCGACCGATCGCGCGTGCCGAGGCGCGGGCGCGGTCCAGGCGCCGGTGCCGGTAGTGCAGCAGGGCGCGGGACACCTCGGGGAAATGCAGGTTGAGATACGGCAGCACGAAGAGTTCGTCCCAGAAGACGTGCCCCCGATAGGCCTCTCCGTGCAATCCGCGGGCAGGCACACCCACGTCCAGGTCAGCCGTGTGCGGGGCGAGAGTCTGCAGCACGTGAAAAAGGTGCAGGCGCAGGATGCGGCCGGCTTCCCCGGGCACGTCGAGCTCGGCACGGCGCCACAGCTGGCCCCAGGCGGTGAGGTGCGGGGCGAGCAGGTCGTCGAACCCGGGAGCCGCGTCGAGCCGGTCGATGGCGGCCTGCAGCGGGTCGCTGATCGCCGGGTCCCGGGAGGTGTGCAGGGCGATGGTCTTGTCGACAGTGGCTGTACGGCCGGGGGCCAGGGACAGGACGAGGCGCTGGACGGCGCGCGGGGGTTCGTGCACATCCGTGACCGGCGCCGGAGCCGTGAGCCGTGCGGCCATTCCGATGCGGATGTCCGAGGTGCGGGTGCGGCAGCGCAGCCACACCGTGCCGGGCACGGCGGTGCCAGTGTGCACGTGAGTCAGATGGCGACCGTCCAGGTCGCGGTAGCGAGCCACCCCGGCATTGATGACACCACCATCGAGCGCGGCCTCGACCTCCAGATCACCGTGGAAGTCCTCGGCGGTGAACTCGGTGCGCAGGGCCGCCAGGTGCGGGTCGGCCATGTGCACCAGTCGCTGCTGCCGCACGGACAGCACGCGCCCCTCGCCGAGCGCGTACCGGGTGCGGCGCTCCAGCAGTCCGGAGTCCAGCTGGAGGACCTGACGGTGGTCGAGCACGGTAGCCGTCTCCGGCGTCAGCCACCGCCCGCCCGCCAGGCGGAAGCGCAGTGGCAGCCAGTTGGGGAGGTTGACCATGTCCTCGTTCTCGACTCGGCGGCCCGCGACCTCGGAGGTGAGCCGGTTGTAGCAGCCGGCCACATACGTGCCCGGATAGTGCAGGTCATCGGCGTCACACTCGGGCAGCGCCCCCCGTGTGGCGAGGTAGCCGTTGCCCAGGGTGCACAGCGACTCCCTGAGGCGTTCGTCGGCGGGCTCGTAGCCGTCGTACTCCCAGGTCCAGGACGTCACCGCCGTACTCCCTCTTCGAGCAGCTCTGCCAGGTCACGTACGACGATGTCGGCGCCGTGCCGCCGCAACCGCGCCCCGGTGTCCGCACCGGCGGCCCGGTCCACGCCGACCACCAGGGTGAACCCGCCGCGCCGGCCCGCCTCCACGCCGGCCAGGGCGTCCTCGACGACGGCAGCCCGGTCAGCGGGTACGCCTAGCCGGCGGACGGCCTCCAGGAACAGGTCAGGGGCCGGCTTGCCCGCGAGGCCCAGCCGGGCCGCCTCACCCCCGTCCACCAGGACGTCGAAGAAGTCCAGCACGCCTGCCCGGGTGAGCAGGTCGCGGGCGTGCCGGGACGCGGAGGCCGCGGCGAGGGGCACTCCGGCCCGGCGCAGGGCCCGCACGAGCCGTACGGTCCCGGGGTATGCGTCGACGCCGTGTTCGCGCACTCGCTCGGTGAACAGGCGCTCCTTGTGTTCCGCCACGGCGCGGACGGTCGCGGCCGTTGGATCGAGGCCGCGTGACGTGAGGAAGGAGGCCGCGCCGTCGAGCCGTGACCTGCCGTCCACGTACTGGAGGTAGTCGTCGCGCGGGTCGAAGGGGCGCCGCTGTCCGGGGTCCTCGGGCGCCTGGTCTGCCAGATGAGCATCGAAGGCGCTCTTCCACGCGGCCGCGTGGACCCGGGCGGAGTCGATGATGACGCCGTCGGTGTCGAACACGACCGCCCTGACGTCCCGCAGCACAGGTGCTACCACGTCCGGGGACCGAACAGTCATCACTGCTCTCCTCACGAGTGGGCCCAAGGACAAGGATTAGACGAGCTGCGGAACGACCGCCACCGGGCAGTACGCGTGGTGCAGCAGGGTATGGCTCACCCGGCCGAGTTGCAGGCCGAAGTGGCCATGCCTGCGACGCGCCCCGATGATCACGAGGTCGGCCGCGGCCGAGCGCTGTACCAGCACCTTGCGGGCCGGGCCCTCCGTGGCCGTACGGCTCACCCGCACATCCGGGTGATCGGCGACCGCGTCGCGCAGCAGCTCGTCCAGCTGGGTGCGGGCCTGCTCCTCGTGGTACTGGGCCGGTGCCTCGGCAGGCGCGGCCGTGTCGGCGGTCTCACGTGCGGGGCAACGCCATGCCCGTACCACGTCGAGCGTGCACCTGCGGACCTCCGCCTCGCGGACGGCGAACCGCGCCGCGATCCCGCTGCTGGTTGGGTCCCCGGCGCCCAGGAGGATCCGCTCATGACCGCCGGACACGCCGGCCTCGTCGCCGCGTACCACGATCACCGGGCAGTACGCCCGTGCGGCAACGGCCAGGCCGACGGAGCCGAGCAGCAGTCCCTTCAGCTCGCTACGGCCCCGCGACCCCGTGACCAGGGCGGTGGCGTTGTTCCCCTCGTGCAGGAGCGCGTCCACCGCGTCAGCCGGGAGGACATCAGTAGTCACCTTCGCATCAGGGTTGCGCCGCATGGCGCGCTCCGTCGCGGAGGCGACAATGTGGTCGGCCATCACCTGCTCCGACGGGCGTTCCAGAGTGACCGACGGTGTGATGCCCTCGTAGCGTTCCCAGAGGGAGGCGTAGACCAGCCGCAGCGGAAGCCCGTGCCGGGCGGCTTCGTCCACCGCCCAGTCGACCGCCATCAGGCTGCCGTCCGATCCATCGACGCCCACGACCAGGGGGAGTTCCAGCGTCATCGTTCCCACCGCCTCGTACACGAGCAGCCTTCACATCCACTCTCAGCGTCCCACCGGTGGCAGCCTGGGTAGGAGGGGCTGTCCGGCCCCGACCGGGACCGTTCGGCCTATGTCCCTGCCCATCCGGAGCGCCCCACAATGATCTGGTAGCCCGAAGTAGGGGGCGAGAAGATGTCCATCGCCTCCCGGATCGTCGTCATCGGGGTCGGGAACGAGCTCCGTCACGACGACGGCGTGGGCTGGGCCGTGAGTGCGCGCCTCGAAGAGCGCACGGCCGACCGACCGCTGCCACCCGGCCCCGTTCTGGAGACTTTCGTCGGCGACCCGGGAAGGCTGCTGGGCCTGTGGGAGAACGCTGAGCTCGCGGTCCAGGCAGGCGGGTGCCCGTCCGCGCCGAACAGTTCGCCGAGGAAGGACGAGGACGATGAACCTGCCGATCGTCGTCGGCGTGGACGGCTCCGAAGCCAGCCTGCGGGCCGCGGACTGGGCGGCCGACGAGGCCGCCCTGCGCGGCGTGCCGCTACGTCTGGTGCACGCCTCGCTCTGGGAACGCTACGAACGTGCCGTCTTCCCCGCAGCACAGGAGAGGTGGGAGCAGCTGCTCACCGACGTCCTCGTACTCGCCGCAGCCGATCGCGCCCGGCAGCGCGTCCCAGACATGAAGATCGACACCCAGGTCGTGCCCGAGGGGCCGGTGCCCGTTCTCATCCATGAGGCACATCGTGCGTCCGTGCTGATCCTGGGATCGCAGGACCGCGGCGGCGTCGCCGAGCTGCTGCAGGGCTCGGTCACCCTGACCGTGGCCGGCCTCGCCGACTGTCCGGTGATCGTGGTCCGCGGCGGACACGAGGGCGGGGACAGGTCCGGCGCGCATGGCCGTGTCGCGCTCGGCGTCGGCGAGGAGGCAGCAAGCGCGAACGTCATCCGATTCGCCCTTGAGGAAGCGGAGCGGCGCGGCGCCGTACTCGAGGCCGTGCGCGCTTGGCGGCGCCCGGCGCACGAGACCACGGACCACCCATGGTTCGTCGGAGAACCGGCACACGTACGTGAGGAGCGGGCGGTGCAGGCCCTGGAAGCCGCGCTCCGTGAAGCCCCGGCGGGTGTGCGGCTGTACAGGCGTGCCGTGGAGGGTCCCGCCCGTCAGGTGCTCCTGGACACCTCTCATGACGCCGACCTGCTGGTCCTGGGTGCGCGGCGCCGCCCTGGGCACTTCGGTTTGCACCTCGGCCGGGTCACCCACGCGGCGCTGACCCATTCCGCCTGTCCGGTCGCCGTTGTGCCTGAACAGCCGCGGCACCCGTAGTTCCCTTCCTGTCCAAAGGGGCTCGTGACGAGCGCGAGGGATGCGTGCCAGGGTCGCGTCCTTCCGAAGTTGCGCCGATGATGGATGTGTGGCTCGTCGAGGTCCTCATGCCCGCGATGCGGGGCGCGCGGCCCAACGGCCAGGGAGGTCGGGGACGCGCGTAGTCCTCGCTGTTCTGGGTCTCTCGGTGGCTGCATACGCATCCCTTGTGCGGCCACGGCTTCTCCGTTGGGGGGCCACGGATGAGGAAGTGCGACGACCTTTCCCGGGTGCTGACCTCATTCCTGGCGGCAAACGGACGGCAACGATGGCAGTGACAATCGAAGCACCGCCATCGCAGGTCTGGCCATGGCTCGTCCAGATGGGGTGCGATCGTGCCGGCTGGTACAGCTGGGACCGCCTTGACAACGGCGGCGTCGCAAGCGCCAGGCGCATCCATCCGGAGTGGCAGCAGATCTCGATGGGGGACCATCTCGCTTCGACGCCGAGCGGCAGTACCTGGTTCGAGGTGACGGCCCTCGAGCCGGGACGTTTCTTCGCTCTGCGCGCACCGTTTGACTTGCGGGGTCGTCCGTTCGATACGAAAGGACCGCGCCCGCGTCTCTACACCGATTCGCTGTGGGCTTTTCTCCTCGACGAAGTCCACGGCGGGCGCAGCCGGCTCGTGGTCAGCGGATATGCGGCCGCCAAACCAGGTCTGCTCGCAGCCATCGGCAATTTCCTGCTGTGGGAACCGGCCCACTGGTTCATGCAGACGCGCCAGTTCGCGAACCTGAAGATCCGGGCGCAGGCCGGTCAAGAGTGACACCGGGCGTCAAAGAGCTATTGGGCCATCCGGTGACCGATCCGGGCCTTTCGGCCTCTACGACGGTCCAGCCCCGGCTCCTAACTTGAGAGTGGGACGACCAGGGGAGCTGCCGTACGGAGGCCGTCATGAACACCGCCTCGGCCCTTCGCTCAAGTGGAATGGGAACCCGCGCCCTCATTACGCTGTATTGGTTGCCGTTGGGTGCCGGCGGTGTGCGGTTGGTCCGATGGAACGGCCGCCTGTATGAGGCGATCGCCGCGCATCTCCAGCACCGGGAATCGCTGGACCTGTATCACTCTGCTCTGCAGGTCCGACTCGGAGCCGACTGCTACGCCATCGAGATGGCTCCCGTGTGGCGCACGGACGAACCTGATCGGGGCGTGGTCGCCGAGGGGGCTGTGGGACTGCCGCAGCTGGGCCGCTCGCGCCTGTTTCGCTATGAAGTCCGGCGTTGGCGCAACGGGAGCATCCCGGACGTCGCTGAGGCCGTGGCCAGCCCTCGGTGCCTGAGTACAGACGCTGATCAAGTTCGGCGGGTGCTGGACCTGGTTCCGTCCTTCCCAACCATGACCTGGGGACGCGATGAACTGGGCACCGGCGACATGTGGAATTCCAACTCATTGATCTCCTGGTTGCTGGCTCGCAGCGGTCATCCTGTGGGGGCGATCGAGCTCCCTCCGCGGGGCCGCGCGCCGGGATGGACGGCTGGGATGGTCATCGCCGCGCGGCAAGACAGCGCAACACAGCCGCGCGGGAACGGAGACTCAGAGACACGAGACCCAGCCCGGGTTGCGTAAGACCGAGACGGCATGTGCTTCCCGCTGGTCAACGTCCGTGAGCCGCCGCGGGCGACGAGAGACGGGCTGCCGGTTGAGTGCCCCCACTGCCAGAGGTGGAGATGGAACGCCCGCAGCAGGCCTCGTACGGAAGCGCGTGAGCCGGCGCAGCGGCCGCTGACGCATCCGGAGTCGACGGCGCCGGGCAAGGGATTCTCTCGACGGGCACGTACGGCCCGGGGACACCGTTCCGGGAGACCGTGGGGCTGGTGATTCAGCGTCTGCCCGACCGCCGCCTGCCACTACGGGCTGCCCGGGCCTCATGCCGGTCGTTCGGCCCTGACCGACCCCGGGTCCCGTCCCCCACGCTGGAGACAGAAACCAGTGGAGGGAGAGGACCATGACTGTCTCCACACGCATCGCGGTCGTCGCCGTCGGCGACCGGTACCGGCATGACGACGGCATCGGCCGGGCGGTGCTGTCCCGAATGCGGGAGCACCTGGCGGACCGCCCGCTCCCTCCGGGCACGGCCCTGGCGGAGAGCGACATCGATCCGGGGCATCTCATACGGCTGTGGGAGCATGCCGAACTCGCCGTCGTGCTGGAACCCGCCCACACCCGCCCGAGCCACCCAGGCCGCATCTACCGACTGGAGCTGAACACCGTCGAACTTTGGAGGCCCGGCACGATGCGCCCGCACGGTCTCGGCGAGGCCGTCGAGGTGGCCCGGCAGGTGAACCGCCTGCCCCGCCACCTGGTGGCGTACGCCGTCGAGACCTCGGACACCTCGTTCGGCGAGGGCTTGTCGGAGCCAGTCGCGGTGAAGGTCGACTTCCTGGCCGGGCTAGGCCGTGTATCGAAAGTATTTCCTAGAAGATCGTCAGGCTGCCCGGCTACGGTGCGGGCATGGTGAATTTCGTGCTGGTTGCCGGTGCACGGCTCGGGGCATGGGCGTGGGGCGAGGTGGTGCCGTATCTGCGTGCGGCCGGCCACGGCGTCTATCCGTTGACGCTGTCCGGTCTTGCTGACAAGCAGGGTGTACCGGCAGGGCAAGCGACTCACGTCCAGGACATCGTTGCCGAGGTAGAACGCCAGGCTCTGCGTGACGTAGTCCTGGTGGGTCATAGTTACTCGGGCATCCCGGTCGGTCAGGCCGCGGAGCGGATCGGCGACCGACTGGCCCGCGTGGTATTCGTCGACTCAAGCGTTCCCACTGACGGTGAGTCGTTTGTCTCCGCCTGGCCGGACGGCGGGGCGGCAGTGGAGGCATCGATCGCCGAGAACGGAGGGTTCTGGCCGCTCGCGCCAGCTGCTCATTACGACGGCGAAGGTCTCACCGATGAGCAGATCGCACGCCTCGTGCGTGGCTCGACGCCTCACCCGGGGGCCACGCTGACCGAGCCCGCTGTCCTGGCGGGGCCGCTCGGTGAACTTCCGGCGACATACATCCTGTGCGTGATGCCGGGAGCCGAGCCCGACGACGCCGCGCCCGACGAAGATGTGGCCGAGCTGCTGAACAGCAAGCACTGGCGGCTGGCCAAGATGGACACCGGCCATTGGCCGATGTTCTCCCAGCCGCGCGAGCTGGCGCAGATCCTCCTCAACGCTGCCGTGGAGTGAAGAGCACCTTCATGCCTGCGGGCTGGTTCTGGACGCGTTTGATGTGCGCTGGTCACAGCCATTCGCCGATGGCCGCTATGAGGACGGTCGCCTCGTAGCGGACCGCCAGCTTGTCGTATCGCGTGGCGACAGCACGGTGTCTCTTGAGGCGGTTGATCCCGCACTCGACCGCATGGCGCTCGCGGTAGTCGACCAGGTCGAAGTGCGGGGGCCGGCCGCCGGGAGAGCCGAGCTTCCGGCGGTTACGTGCCTGGTCAGCCTTGTCCGGGATGGTGCAGCGGATTCCGCGGCGGCGCAGATAGGCGCGGTTTTTACGGGAGGCGTACGCCTTGTCGGCCCGCACGCGGTCGGGGCGTACGCGTGGCCGGCCCGGTCCGATGCGGGGCACGCGGACCTTCTTCAGCACCGGTTCGAACTGCGTCGAGTCCCCGCGCTGCCCTGCCGTGACCACGATCGACATGGGCTTCTGACCCTGCTCGACGGCCAGGCGCAGCTTGGTGGTGAACCCGCCACGCGACCGTCCCAGCCCGTGATCATGGGGCTCGTTGGAGATGCCGCCCGGCGGTTCCTTCTGCAGGTCGCCCTGCTTACGGGCCCCAGCCGCATGCTGATGAGCGCGGCACACCGTGGAGTCGACGCTCAGGTCCCACGTGATCGCCCCCTTCGCGTCGGCCAGGGACTGGAGCCGGGTCAGGATCCGCTGCCAGGTCCCGCTCACCGCGCGGGCCTTCGCCGACCGGTCCCCGGGCGCGGACACGGACACGGACACGCTGGACACCAACCAGGAGTTCCTGGCCATGGGTGCCGTCAACGTCGGGGCGGGCATGGTGCACGGTTTCCCGGTCAGCAGCAGCGCCAGCCGCACCGCGCTCGCCTCCTCCTCCGGCGCCCGCAGCCAGGCGTACTCGCTCGTCGCCGCCGCGGCCGTCCTGGCGGTGCTGCTCTTCCTCAGTCCCCTGCTGTCCCGCACCCCGAAGGCCGTGCTGGGCGCCCTCGTCGTCTACGCGGCCATCCGCATGATCGACCTGGCGGGCTTCCGGCGACTGGCGTCCTTCCGCCGCCGGGAACTGCTGCTGGCACTCGGCTGCCTCGCCGGGGTCCTCGCCCTGGACATCCTGTACGGGGTACTGGTCGCCGTCGGCCTGTCCGTGGCCGAGCTGCTCGCCAGGGTCGCCCGCCCGCACGACGCCGTCCAGGGACTGGTCCCCGGAGTCGCCGGCATGCACGACATCGACGATTACCCCGAGGCCCGCACCATCCCCGGCCTGCTGATCTACCGCTACGACTCCCCGCTGTTCTTCGCCAACGCGGAGGACTTCCACCGCCGGGCCCTGACCGCGGTCGACGAACAGACCGTTCCGGTCCGATGGTTCGTCCTCAACACCGAGGCCAACGTCGAGGTGGACATCACCGCTCTGGACGCCGTCGAAGCACTCCGCCGCGAACTCACCGACCGGGGCATCGTCTTCGCCCTCGCCCGCGTCAAGCAGGACCTGCTGGACGACCTGACGGCGTACGGCCTCGCAGACACCGTCGGCCCCGAGCGGATCTTCCCCACACTGCCGACGGCCGTAGCCGCGTACCGGGAGTGGCGCCGCGACCAGTAGGCCGCCCACGCCCCCATGTTCAGCCACCCGCCGCTTGTGGAGTGCCCGCGAACGCCGTCGTCGTCGGACGCAGCCGACCGCGCCCGCCGCGGCAGCGGACAGGGCCGACAGGAGGTCGTCCCCAGCCCATCCGGCCCGGTCCCGGCGGGACCCGTGGGGCAGCTGTGCCCGAATCGATGGGGCCGTTCGGCCCTTCTTCGCCCAGCGTCGCCGAAACGCGGTTCGGTGCCTGCTACACAGAAGACGGTCGCCCTTTCCTTCCGGCGCTCATCCCACCTCACCCCGCCTGCCTGGGAGTCTTCATGCTGTCCACAGAATCCGCCGCCGTGGTACGCGCCACCCTGCCCGCCGTGGCCGGAGCCCTCGACGAGATCACCACCCGCTTCTACAGCGCCATGTTCCGCGACCGGCCGGAGCTGCTCGACGGGATGTTCAACCGTGGCAACCAGGCCAGCGGAGCCCAGCGCCGCGCCCTGGCCGGCTCGATCGCGGCCTTCGCGACGATGTTGCTGGAGCAACCGGACGTCCGGCCCGACGCCCTGCTGAGCCGTATCGCGCACAAGCATGCCGCGGTGGGGGTCACCGACGACCAGTACACGATCGTGCACAAGTACCTGTTCGGCGCGATAGCCGAGGTCCTCGGCGACGCGGTCACCCCCGAGGTGGCGGCCGCGTGGGACGAGGTGTACTGGCTGATGGCCGGCGCCCTGATCGCTCAGGAGGCCCGCCTCTACCAGGACGCGGGCGTCGAGCCCGGGCAGATCTGGCGGCAGTGGACAGTCGTTGAGCGCCGCAGCGAAACCGACGACGTGGTGTCCTTCCTGCTCCGCCCCTCCGACGGGCAGCCGGCACCGCAGGCGCGGGCGGGCCAGTACGTGAGCGTACGGGTGCTGATGGCCGACGGGGTGCACCAACTGCGCCAGTACAGCCTGTCGTCCGACCCGGGCGGGGATCTGCGGCGCATCACCGTCAAACGGGTCGCAGGCACGTCCGGCACGCCGGACGGCGAGGTCTCCAACCTGTTGCACGACCAGGTCCGCGAGGGAGACGAACTCACCCTCTCGGCTCCCTTCGGAGACGTCTTCCTCGACGACCCGGCCGACGCCACCACCCCGGTCGTCCTGGTCTCCGCGGGCATCGGCGGCACCCCCATGACCAGCATCCTGGCGCATCTCGCCGCCCTCGGCTCGACCCGGCCGGTGCTGGTGCTGCACGCCGACCGCTCCCCCGCCGACCATGCCCTGCGCACCGAGACGGGCGAGCTGGTCGGGCAACTTCCGGGTGCCCGCCCGGTCTTCTGGTACGAGCAGCCCGGCCCGGTGGAACCCGATGCGCGCGAGGGCCTGATGAACCTCGACGACATCGAACTTCCCGACGGCGCCACGGTGTTCCTGTGCGGGCCGCTGCCGTTCATGCGGGAGGTGCGCGGCCAGTTGCTGGCCGCGGGCGTCCCGGCGCGCAGCATCCGCTACGAGGTCTTCGGCCCCGACCTGTGGCTGCCCGGCCCGGCGGCCTGAACGACTGATGGGGCCGTCCGGACCCGGTGAGTGACCAACAGCCCACTGACGGCGCACGCAGGCACGGCAAACGCTGACACCGTGCGGTTCCCGCTCAACGGGCCAGAACGAGGAGTTGTGTGATGGCGAAGGCATACCTGGTGGGCAGCGGCATGGCGGCACTGGCCGCGGCCACGTTCCTGATCCGCGACGGCGGATTCGACGGAGCGGACATCCACCTCTTCGAGGAGCAGCGGAACATCGGCGGCAGCCTGGACGCGGGCGGCACGGCCGACGCCGGCTACACCATGCGCGGCGGGAGGATGTTCGAGGCCGAGTACCGCTGCACGTACGACCTGTTGTCCGGCATCCCCTCGCTCGACGACCCCTCGGTGTCCGTGACGCGGGAGATCCTCGCCGGACACGAGGACTTCGCCTGGGACGACATCGCACGGCTCGTGGACGGCGACGGAAAGATCGTCGACGTGAGCTCGATGGGTTTCTCCGAGCGCGACCGCCTGGACCTGGTCCGCTGCCTGGTGACACCCGAGGGACACCTGGACGGCAAGCGGATCACCGACTGCTTCTCCGAGCACTTCTTCACCACGAACTTCTGGTTCCTGTGGTGCACCACCTTCGCCTTCCAGCCCTGGCACAGCGCCATCGAGTTCCGCCGCCACCTCAGGCGCTTCATCCACCTCGCCCCCGAGTTCTCCACCCTGTCCGGCATCCACCACACCCGCTACAACCAGTACGACTCCGTCGTGCGCCCCCTGACCACCTGGCTCCACGAACGGGGCGTCACCGTCCACACCCACTGCCATGTCACCGACCTCGACTTCGCGCCGGGGCACCGGTCCACGACAGTCAAGCGCATCTACTTGACCCGGGAAGGCCGTGACGAACAGATCGACGTGGCCCCCGAGGACCTGGTCGTGGTGACCAACGGCTCCATGACCGACTCGACCACCCTCGGCTCCCACTTCGCTGCTCCGCCGCCCCCTCCCCGGAACTCGGACGCCTGGCTGCTCTGGCACCGGCTGGCCAGGGGCCGCGACGACTTCGGCAATCCCGACGCCTTCGACAAGCACGTCAAGGAGTCCCGCTGGGAGTCGTTCACCGTCACCACCAAGGACCCCGCCTTCCTGGACGCGCTCGCGGAGTTCAGCGGCCGGGAGACCGGCCGGGGCGGGCCGATGACGTTCACCGGCTCCAACTGGCTGCTCACCATCGTCGCGGGCCGCCAGCCCGTCTACCGCGACCAGCCCGAAGACGTCTCCGTCTGGTGGGGCTACGGCCTGCGCCCCGGCCGCGCCGGCAACCACACGCCCAAGCCGATGACGATGTGCTCCGGCCGGGAGATCCTCGAAGAGGTCCTGCACCACCTGCCCTTCGACGACGCGGTGGCGGCACGTGTACTCGAGACCTCCACCGTCGTGCCCTGCCAGATGCCGTACATCACCAGCCAGTTCCTGACCCGCCGCCGTGACGACCGTCCCGAGGTCGTACCCGAGGGCTCGGTCAACCTCGCCTTCATCGGCCAGTTCACCGAAGTGCCCGACGACGTGGTCTTCACCGTCGAGTATTCCGTACGCACCGCCTGGACAGCCGTGGCCCAGCTCCTCGGCCTCGACAGAAAACCGCCCGCGGTCTACAAGGGCCACCACGATCCCCACGTACTGGCCGCCGCTCTGGAAACCATGCACCGCCGGTGATCCGGATCGCGACCAGGGAGCCGTGGCCGCGGTGGGACTGGCCGGGCACGGCGACGGGTTGTACGCCGTCGCCGAGTGAGGCCGACCGGTACAGGCGGCGATCGTGGCGATGGAGCAGCGACTCGACGAACACACGCCCGTCGACTCCGCCCTGCATCGCGAAGTCCCGTCGGCCCACCCACGAGAAGCGGGCTGCGCTCCCCGGGCGAGTGCACAACTAGTGCACACTCGGCCGGGAACTCCTGGGGAATCCGGGGAAGTGGAGAGAGGCACTCCGAAACCACCAGCGCAATTGCCCAGGTCAGCAGCGGTGCAGGTCACGCCCAGGCAGCCACCGGCACGAACGAGCTGTCCTGCCGGAACAGGTCCGTCCCGTCGGCGCGTTCCACGCGGAGCTGGTAGGCGTAGTGGCGCAGGTAGTGCCCGGGGTAGTTGTACGACTCGAAGCGGACGGCGCCCGATGCCGTGCCGGTCCGGAGGACGAACGTGGCGTCCTTGGCGAACGTGCTCGTGCCGTCGTTCGGGTCGAAGCGGGCGCGGAAGTCCCAGTGGCGCAGGTAGTTGCCGGCCGCGTCGCGGAAGGAGTAGCCACTCGCGTCGGCCAGGCCGGCGACGACCGTGAAGGTGGCGGCCTGCTTCTCGGCGGTGGTGCTGGAGCCGCTGACCACGGGCAGGTTGAGGAGGGCGGACTGCTGCTGCCAGTAGCGGGTCGAGTAGTTGGCCGACCGGAAGGAGCGGGTGGCGTTGCGGGCGAGGCTCGGGCCGCCGGAGACCGTCTCCTTGACGACCGTGAAGTGCCGGGCCGTGCCGGAGATGCCGGGGAGCGCGGCCGGTGCCGTCCAGGTGGCGAAGGTGTCGTAGCTGTCGGAGTAGTAGTAGCTGTGGTCGCCGTAGCCGTCGAAGAAGATGCGCCAGCCGCCGTTGTCGAGCCGCACCAGGGCCGGGCCCTCACGGTAACTGCCCCAGCCCGCCCAGTCGCCCGTCCTGCGGATCGTGTACGGACCGGTGAGGTTCGAGGCGGTGGCGTACTCGATGTACTTCGTCGTCTCGTTCTTCGGGAAGGCGTGGTACGTCGAGCCGATCTTCACGATGAACGTGTCGATGTGGTTGGCGCCGATGCCCGCGAGCGCGACCGGTGCACTCCACGCCGTCAGAGAGGAGTTCGTGGCGCGCAGCAGATACGGCGTGAAGATCCACTCGTCGTTCGTGGTGGAGCAGGACACGATGACGCTGACGCTGCCGTCGCTGTCGACGAACCACTCAGGTGCCCAGGCGCGGGAGAGGTTCGCGACGGGGACGGTGTAGTCGTACAGGAACGTCCAGTTGACGCGGTCCGAGCTGCGGGCGAAGCCGATGGTCCTGCTGGTGTCCTGCCAGGTGTGCGTGGTGTAGGTGACGTAGTAGTAGCCGTCGGTGTGTCTGATGACGCTCGCGTCGCGGATCCGGTTCGCGGGTGGTGTGTACGCGGAGGAGCGCAGCAGCCGGAAGTCGGTGGCGTCGTCCGACTGGTAGACGTTGACCGTGCCGTCGTTGCTGTCGAGGAACGGCACGATCGTGTAGCGCGTGGCCGAGCCGTTCGGCGGCGCGGCGGCCAGGGCGCTGCCGAGCAGTCCTGGGGCCTCGCCCAGCAGCACCGCCGAGGCGGGCAGGACGGCCAGGGCGCGCAGGAGCGTACGCCGGGACGGGGCGGCGGGGTGTGAGGTCACGGGCGGCTCTCCCTGAGACACAGGGATCGATATACCGAACAAGGTTCGGCAACTCGATCAGGCGTGAGGGATCAGAAAGTAAGGGCGGGGCAGAGGGGCGTCAATGGTTTGAACAGGAGTGGATGAGCCCAGTGAGGTACATGTGGCCGGTGGGTGGGTTTCCACTCCTGTCGTCGGCGTTCCGCCACCGGCCATCGGACGTTACCGTTCGGTAGAGAGGTCGCTTCCGGAGGTGTCCGTATGACGCTCGACCGTCCCGCAGGCCTGGCGGAGACCGCCCGTGCGCTGGCCGCCGGGGATGTGACGTCCCGGGCGCTGGTCGAGCGGACGCTGGCGCGGATCGAGGCGACGCAGGGCAGCATCAACGCCTTCCGGATCGTCCGGGCCGAGGCGGCGCTCGCCGAGGCCGAGGCCGCCGACCGGGAGCTCGCCGCGGGTGTGCGGTTGCCGCTGCTCGGGGTGCCCGTCGCCGTGAAGGACGACATGGACGTGGCCGGGGAGCCGACCGCCTTCGGCTGCTGCGGGGAGTTCCCGCCGGTCGCCGAGGACGGCGAGGCGGTGCGGCGGCTGCGCGCGGCCGGGGCCGTGATCGTCGGCAAGACCAACACCTGCGAGTTCGGGCAGTGGCCCTTCACCGAGGGGCCGGCCTTCGGCGCCACGCGCAATCCGTGGAGCACGGCCCATACGCCGGGTGGTTCCTCGGGCGGCTCGGCCGCCGCGGTCGCCGCCGGTCTGGTGCCCGCCGCGCTCGGCTCGGACGGGGCCGGCTCGGTGCGGATCCCGGCCGCGTGGACCCATCTGGTCGGTATCAAGCCGCAGCGCGGCCG
>NZ_JBEXSR010000017.1:28147-157588 GCF_040613735.1 Streptomyces sp. NPDC006235 | reverse complement strand
CACACCGGCCTGACCCTCTACCAGGTCCTCGACGTTCTTCAGGACCTGCTGAGGTGCTGGACCGGTACCTGCACCACCTGCGGACGGCGCCTACCCAGCCCTCGGAGCAGCCACAGACAGCCCAGAACCTAACGAAGCACTACTAGGGGGTTTCCGCCCGGGGATGTCGGGATGTCGGGGATGTCCGCTCAGGGACTGAGCCGCTCCACGCGCCAGCTCCCGTCGGCCCGCTCCACGTACCGCAACCGGTCGTGCAGCCGGTTCTCACGGCCCTGCCAGAACTCCACCGTCTGCGGGGCCACCCGGAAACCGCCCCAGTGCGGCGGCACGGGGACCTGCTCGCCCTCGGGATAGCGGGCGGCCAGTTCGGCGTACGCCCCGTCGATGTCCGCACGCGTGGCGATCACCGAGGACTGGGCGCTGGCCCACGCCCCGAGCTGCGATCCGTGCGGCCGGGTCCGGAAGTACGCCGCCGTCTCGTCCCGCCCGGTCCGCCGCGCGACCCCGGTCACGATGACCTGCCGGGCCATCGGATGCCAGGGGAACAGCAGCGAGACGTACGGGTTCTCCGCCAGGTCACGGGCCTTGCGGGAGTCGTAGTTCGTGTAGAAGACGAAGCCCTGTTCGTCGAAGTGCTTCAGCAGCACCGTGCGGGAGCTGGGGCGGCCCTCGGCATCGGCCGTCGAAACGATCATGGCGTTGGGCTCGAACAGCCCGCCGTCCGTCGCGGCCTGCTTGAACCAGCGCGCGAACTGCTCGACGGGGGTGGCGGCCAGCTCGTTCTCGGAGAGGCCCTCGGCCCGGTACTGCTTGCGCATCGAGGCCAGGTCGAAGGGGACGGCGTCGCGGTCGGTCACCCGGTCATCTTGCCGTATGGACGGTGTCCTTCGTCACTGCCTGGCACTGAGTGCCGTGAACCCTCCCCAACGGTGGCACTCGGGGATATCGTTTCCGTGCCGTTCCGGTTGGGTGACCGCCAGCCGCACGGGGCATCACAGGGGAGACCGTCCGGGACCGCGAGTCGCCGCACACGACCGTGGATCCTCAGGGCGGCCGCCCGCTGCGCAAGCTGACTGACACATGGTTCGTTCGTCCCACCCCACATCACACCATCTGTCGCTTACATCACGAGGAGCCGCCTGATGTCCGACTTCGTACCCGGGCTCGAGGGAATCGTCGCGTTCGAGACGGAGATCGCCGAGCCGGACAAGGAGGGCGGCGCCCTGCGTTATCGGGGCGTCGACATCGAGGACCTCGTCGGCCACGTCTCCTTCGGCAACGTCTGGGGCCTGCTCGTCGACGGCGCCTTCAACCCGGGCCTGCCGCCTGCCGAGCCGTTCCCCATCCCCGTCCACTCCGGCGACATCCGCGTCGACGTCCAGTCCGCGCTGGCCATGCTCGCGCCCGTCTGGGGCCTGAAACCCCTCCTGGACATCGACGCCGAGCAGGCCCGCGAGGACCTGGCCCGGGCGGCCGTCATGGCCCTGTCCTACGTCGCCCAGTCGGCCCGCGGCCAGGGCCTGCCGATGGTCCCGCAGCGCGAGATCGACAAGGCCCACTCGGTCGTCGAGCGCTTCATGATCCGCTGGCGGGGCGAGCCGGACCCCAAGCACGTGGCGGCGGTGGACGCCTACTGGACGAGCGCCGCGGAACACGGCATGAACGCGTCCACCTTCACGGCCCGCGTGATCGCCTCGACCGGCGCGGACGTGGCGGCGGCCCTGTCCGGAGCGGTCGGCGCGATGTCGGGCCCTCTCCACGGCGGCGCCCCCTCCCGCGTCCTCGGCATGATCGAGGAGATCGAACGCACGGGAGACGCCGAGGCCTACGTCAAGAACGCGCTCGACAAGGGCGAACGCCTCATGGGCTTCGGCCACCGCGTCTACCGCGCCGAGGACCCGAGGGCGAGGGTCCTGCGCCGCACGGCCCGCGAACTGGGCGCCCCCCGCTTCGAGGTCGCCGAGGCCCTGGAGAAGGCGGCCCTGGCGGAACTCCACGCCCGCCGCCCCGACCGGGTCCTGGCCACCAACGTCGAGTTCTGGGCCGCGATCGTCCTGGACTTCGCCGAGGTCCCCGCCCACATGTTCACCTCGATGTTCACCTGCGCCCGCACGGCCGGCTGGTCCGCCCACATCCTGGAACAGAAGCGCACGGGCCGCCTGGTCCGCCCCTCGGCCCGCTACACGGGTCCCGGCTCCCGCAACCCCCGCGAGATCGAGGGCTACGAGGACATCGCCCGCTGATCCGTCTCCCCCACGGCCTCACCCCGCTCGGGGTGGGGCCGTCCGCACGTCTCACCCCGTGAGCCGGTCCAGCTCCTCCCCGATCGCCTCCCGCAGCGGGCCGTGCCGCGCCCCGAGCGCATACCGCTCCTCGCTCCACATCTCCCGCGGATACAGCCACACGGGCAGCCGCACGAGATCCTCGGGCTCCCAGTCGTACCGCGGCCACACATGCGCGTGCAGGAACCCGTCGGCGTTCCCGAGAATCTCCAGATTGACCCGCCGGAACCCCGACTCCACCCGCCGGCAGGCCCGCTCGACGGCTTCCCCCAGCCGCTCCATGTCCCCCAGAAACGCCAGCCGCCTGCTCCGCGGCAACTCCGACAGCCGCTCCACCGAGGGATCATCGGTCAGCAGCACCGAGTAGCCGGGCAGAAACTGCACATCGCCGATCACCGCGAACCCGGCGTCCAGCCTCCGCATCACGGCCGGATTCTCACCCCGCAGGGCGCTGCCGATCCGGTCGTCGCGCCACGCACCCACCACCATCGCCCCCCGAAAACGCAGACGACCCGCGAGCCTGGTCCTCCTCAGGAGGGCCGGCCGGACGTACCGGCGGCTCGCGGGTCGGGTGACTGCTGGAGATTGGGCCGGCTGCACGCTTCGCTCACGCGCTGGTCCGGCACCGCACTGTGTGTGGTGACGGGCCGCTAGCCCGCAGCCACCTCACGCGTCCGGTTCTCATACATCTGCCGAACCACCTCCCTTCTCGTGTACCTGGAACCCTAGGAAACGGTCCGGCCTCGGATCAACCGATTTTCTGAGACCTTGACCCCATGACGCAGCGACAGGCGATTCTCAGCGGTTCGGTGTTCGAGGAGCGGATCGGTTACGCCCGGGCCGTGGTGGACGGGGACTGGGTGCATGTGTCGGGGACGACCGGGTTCGACTACGCGGACATGACGATCTCCGGCGACGTCGTGGAGCAGGCCGAGCAGTGCCTGCGGAACATAGGGGCCGCGCTGGAGAAGGCGGGGTGTTCCTTCGCGGACGTCGTGCGGGTGCGGTACCTGCTGCCGGAGCGGGAGGACTTCGAACCGTGCTGGCCGGTGCTGCGGGCGTGCTTCGGCGAGGTGCGGCCGGCCGCGACGATGGTGGTGTGCGGGCTGGCGGACCCCCGGATGAAGATCGAAATCGAGGTGTACGCGCGCCGCGGGAGTGGTACTGGGGGTGTGGCGCTGATCGACTGAGTCCGCGGCAGGCCGCCGTCAAGGCGTTGACGTGGGGATCGCCGCCGTACAACGATTCCTTCAATGTTGTGGGAACTCGGTGTGCGCTGGGTCACGTTCCAGTTGAATGATTGCAAGTAGCGAACCGACGTGACGTACGTGCGGACGCAAGCCTGCAGGGGGTCCAGGTGAGTGCTTCCCGGCGTAGTGGGACCACCGACGAGCTGGGGCCGGACGAGCCCGAGCCCGAGCGGGACGGTTCGGACGGCTCGGATCTGCTCGCCGCGCTGCTGGACGGCATGGACGCGGCGCTGTGCGCCTTCGACGCCGACGGGGTCGTGACGCACTGGAACCGCGAGGCCGAGCGGATTCTGGGCTGGAGCGCGGACGAGGCCGTGGGGCGGCGGGGCCTCGCCGGGTGGGCCGTGCGCAGCGCGGACGCCGAGGAGGTCGAGGGGCGGCTGATGTCCGCCATGCACGCGCCGGGGCGCCAGGTCCACGAGTTCGCGCTGCTGACGAAGGACGGCGGGCGGGTCCTCGTACGGATGCAGTCGGCGGCCGTGCGGGGTCCTGACGGAAAGCCCGCGGGTGTGTACTGCGCTTTCAGCGAGGTGCACACGCAGATCGATCTGGAGCGGTCGATCGCCCTCAGCGAGGCGCTCTTCGAGGACGCCAGCTGGGGTGTCGTGCTCGTGGACGTCGACCTGCGGCCCGCCGTGGTGAACGCGCACGCGGCCCGGGCGCTGGGCACGGGGCGTACGTCCGTGCTCGGGCGGCCGCTCGGGGAGCTGCTCACGCAGGGCATGGAGGAGCTGGAGAGCGCGCTTCAGCATGTGCTGGCGGAGGGCGCGCCGCCCGCGCCCGCCGAGGTGTGGGTGACGGTGCGCGCACCCGAGGGGGAGCGGCGGCGGTGCTGGCGCAGCGGTTTCCTCCGGCTGGCCTCGCCGCTCGCGGAGGAGCCTGTTCCGCTGGGTGTCGGCTGGCTGTTCCAGGACGTGACGGAGGCCAAGCAGAGCGAGCAGGAGGCGTCGCTGCTGCGGTTCCGTACGCAGCAGCTGCACCGGGCCTCGCGGGCCGCCGCCGAGTGCGAGGACCCGGCGGAGGCCGCGACGATCCACCTGGACTTCGCCCTGGCCGGTTTCGCCGACCACGCGCTGATCGACCGGGTGGCCGGTGGCGCGCTCACCGAGGCGGAGACCGAGGCGCCGGTCCGGCTGGTACGGGTCGCCGAGACGCCCTCCGGCGCGCCGGGGCCGAGCAAGCTCGCCGACGGGGCGGGTCTGCCCGTGCGGTACGCCGAGGGGCATCCGGCCCTGCAGTGCGTGGAGCGCGTCGGCGCGCTGCGGGCGAGCGCGGGCACCGTCCCGCCCGAGCAGGCCCGGGAGTGGGCGCTGGCCCGCCAGTGGCCGCCGGACGCCGTGCACGCCCTGTGCGCGGTGCTGCGCAGCCGGGGGCGGACGCTGGGCGTCGTGACGTTCCTGCGGGGCGCGGGGCGCAGCGCCTTCGAGCGGTCCGACGCGATGTACGCGGAGGACGTGGCGGTACGGATCGCCGCGTCGCTGGACCTCGCGGGGCTGTCGGACGAGGAGTGAGCGACGGGTCAGTGCCGGTAGAAGATCCGGTCCCGGTACTGCTCCATGACCCGCGCGTTCCAGTCGTGGCCCCCGTCGACGTTCCCGGAGCGCAGCAGCGGCGGTTCGAGGCCGCGGTCGGCGAGGGTGGCGGCCGTCGTCGCCATGACGGCCTGGAGGAGGGCCGAGGTGACGACCGTGGAGGCGGGGGCGAAGGGGGCGGGGACGTTGTCGAGGGTGAGTTCGGCGTCGCCGACGGCGATCTTCGAGTCGAGGACGAGATCGCAGTGGTCCTTGAGATACGTCCCCGAGGCGTGCCGTGACGTCGTCTCCGAGGCGTACGCCACCGACGTCACGCCGATGACCCGCACGCCGAGGGCGCGCGCGTGCAGGGCCATCTCCACGGGAAGGGCGTTGCGCCCCGAGAGGGAGATGATGAGCAGGGCGTCGCCCGCGCGGAGCGGGGAACTGTCCAGGACGGCGCTCGCGAGGCCGTCGACGCGTTCCAGGGCGGAGCCGAGCGGCGCGGGCATGACGTCGACGCCGACGACACCCGGCACGGCCAGCAGGTTCATCAGGGCGAGACCGCCGGCGCGGTAGACGAGGTCCTGCGCGGCGAGGGAGGAGTGCCCGGCACCGAAGGCGAAGAGGCGGCCGCCGTTCTCGACGGTGTCGGCGAGGAGCGTCC
The DNA here is from genome assembly GCF_040613735.1 of Streptomyces sp. NPDC006235. NCBI lineage: Bacteria > Bacillati > Actinomycetota > Actinomycetes > Kitasatosporales > Streptomycetaceae > Streptomyces > Streptomyces sp. NPDC006235. The sequence continues at coordinate 151,878 of NZ_JBEXSR010000017.1, read as the reverse complement.
CGGCCGCCGCGATGCTGTCGGCCTCCTCGTCGCGGACCCGCCGCAGCAGGCCGATCGCGGCGTCGAGGAACTGGCCGGCCGGCGCGCGGTCGCTCATACGGGTCCCTTCGGGCTGGGCTGGGGCCGAGTGTCGCGCATCACGGTGCGGTCTGGACCAGTGCGGTGTCAATACGGCCGTGAAAGGCTCCTCCGTACCCCGCCGCGGGCACGGATAACCTTCGCTTTCCCTCCCGCGGCACGGTTGTCGGTGGTATCCGGCAGAATTGAGTGCAGGGCCAGCGCACACGCCGGTGAGCCGTCCAGCCTCCGGCAGATCTCATTCGAGGGGCACGTATGTCCGGACTGATCGACACCACGGAGATGTATCTCCGCACCATCCTCGAGCTGGAGGAAGAGGGTGTGGTCCCCATGCGCGCCCGTATCGCCGAGCGGCTGGACCAGAGCGGGCCGACGGTCAGCCAGACCGTGGCGCGGATGGAGCGCGACGGCCTGGTGTCCGTCGCCAGCGACCGGCACCTGGAGCTCACCGACGAGGGCCGCCGTCTCGCCACGCGCGTGATGCGCAAGCACCGCCTCGCCGAGTGTCTGCTCGTCGACGTGATCGGTCTGGAGTGGGAGCAGGTCCACGCCGAGGCGTGCCGCTGGGAGCATGTGATGAGCGAGGCCGTGGAGCGCCGCGTCCTGGAGCTGCTGCGGCACCCGACGGAGTCGCCGTACGGCAACCCGATCCCGGGGCTGGAGGAGCTCGGCGAGAAGGACGGCGCCGACCCGTTCCTGGACGAGGGCATGGTGTCGCTGGCCAGCCTCGACCCGGGCGCCGAGGGCAAGACGGTCGTGGTGCGCCGGATCGGCGAGCCGATCCAGACGGACGCGCAGCTGATGTACACGCTGCGGCGCGCGGGCGTGCAGCCCGGCTCGGTGGTGAGTGTGACGGAGTCGGCGGGCGGTGTGCTGGTCGGCAGCGGTGGCGAGGCGGCCGAGCTGGAGTCGGACATCGCCTCCCACGTGTTCGTCGCCAAGCCCTGAGCCCGGTCCGGCCCGGCCCGGTCCGGTCCGGTCCGGTCCGGTCCGGTCCGGAAAGCGGACCAGGACCCGGTCCGGAACCCGGTCCCGGGGTCCTCGCGGCGCCGCGCGCCAACTCCCGTTACCCGTGGGGTTGTTGTGGCGTTGGCGTGATCCCGTCGAATCCGGTATTCAGTCCGTCGAATGGCAGCGCCCGCTCGTTTCCCGTGCGACGCTGTCGCGTGAGGCATATGACCTGAGGGCTCTTGGCCGCGGCTCGACAGCGATGTCACCCGGCCGGGGAGGGGGCGCAAGGATGTGCCGTGGAGAAGCGGAGGGCCCCGGCGCCGTGTGGCGCCGGGGCCTGTCCTCCCCTGTGCTGACCCGGAGCCCCGAGCTCTCAGGGTCATCCCCCGCGGACCGGTTTCCCCGAGCGGTCCGCCCCCCGCTGAAGATCTCCCCTCGGTCGAGGCGATCAATCCTTGAGGGCGGTCACTCGAACGAGGGGTGTTGTCCGCGAGAACGGCATCTTCGAATGGTCATTCGATAATCTGCGAGTGACGTACCGACCGGAACGTGCGCTACAGGGATGTGTGCTCCGGCAGGAACGGCAAGGAACCACGAGAACCACGAGAACCACAAGGAACGGCAACAGGCACGGCAGGCAGAACACGGTTCACAGGACCGACCGGCCCGAGACGGCCACGGTCCGCGCGAAGCTTGGGGGGTGCCAGGACATGGCGCGACGCATCGACGTGACCGGGACGGGCGGCGTACGCCTCGCGGCCTGGGAGTTCGGCGACCCGCCCAAGACCGATCCAGCCGGATCCGGGCCGGCGCGGGACATGCCCGACGGCTCCCCGGGCGTGCTGTTACTGCACGGCCTCATGGGCCGCGCCTCGCACTGGGCGTCCACCGCCCGCTGGCTCTCCGGCCGATACCGGGCGGTCGCCCTCGACCAGCGCGGCCACGGCCGCAGCGACAAGCCCCCGCAGGCCTCCTTCACGCGTGACGCCTACGTCGACGACGCCGAGGCCGCCCTCGAACAGCTCGGCCTCGCCCCGGTCGTCCTCATCGGCCACGCCATGGGCGCGCTGACCGCCTGGCAGCTCGCCGCCAAGCGCCCCGATCTGGTCCGTGGCCTGATCATCTGCGACATGCGGGCCTCCGCGCTCGGCGCCGCCTCGCAGCGCGAGTGGGACCAGTGGTTCCAGTCCTGGCCGCTGCCGTTCGCCACGCTCGCCGACGTCCGCAAGTGGTTCGGCGAGGACGACCCCTGGGTGGAGCGGCCCAACCCGGCCCGCGGCGAGTTCTACGCCGAGGTGATGGCCGAGTCCCCGGACGGCTGGCGTCCGGTCTTCGACCCGGAGCAGATGCTCCGCTCCCGCGAGACGTGGGTGTACGACGCGCACTGGGAGGAGCTGGCCCAGGTCCGCTGCCCCGCCCTGGTGGTGCGCGGCCTCGACGGCGAGCTGGGCCGGGCCGAGGCCCAGGAGATGGTCCGCGTCCTGCCCCGCGGCCAGTACGCGGAGGTCGCCGACGCCGGCCACCTGGTCCACTACGACCAGCCGGAGGCCTGGCGCGCGGCGATCGAACCGTTCCTGGACGCCCTGAGTACCGACTGAGGCCTCCTCAGGGCCCGTGCTCACCCCTTGCTGACCGCCGTCAGGATCTCCGGCAGCCGCCGGGCCGTCTGCGGAGCGGCGAGCCGCAGCCCCGCCGCCGTGAGCGCCGCCGCGTACCCGGCGCCCACCGGCAGCAGCAGCCACGTCCAGTCGTCGCCGTCGGCGCTCAGGTTCAGCCAGATCGTGAGCGCGATGACGGGCGCGCACAGCAGCGCGGCGGCGATCATCCCGCCGAAGATGGAGATCCAGGCGAGCCCGGTCTGCCCGGGGGCGACGTTCTTGTAGCCCTCCTGCGGGATGGAGTACGGGAAGCGGGCCGATGTCCACGCCCCCGTCGCGAGCATCGCGCCGAGCAGCGCGAAGGACAGCCCCAGCGCCTCGGGCAGCCGCCGCCAGTCGCCGAGCATGGCGGTCGTCACGACGGTGACGAGCGTGGCGTACGGCAGGGTGATCAGCAGCAGGGCCAGGGCGCGGGCGCGCAGCTCGACGTAGGCGTCGCGGGTCGACGAGATCGTCATCGCGACCATCCAGAACGCCGAGGTGTCCTGCCCGAACTGGTTGTACATCTGGATGCCGAGCATCCCGGCGGCGAAGCAGGCGAAGTACACGGACCCGGTGCCCTGCCAGGCGTTGAACACGGGCACGATCAGCCCGATGGCCAGCGAGGTCACCCAGGCCGCCTTGGTCTTGGGGTCGCGCCACACGTACCGCAGGCTGCGCTCCATGACCGTCCCCGTACGGCCCCCGGGCAGCAGCCGCCCGAGCCCGGTCGACGAGCGCTCGCGGGCGGCCGACTCGGCGGCCGGCAGCGTCGACCCGTCGGGCGAGGTCATCAGCCGGGTCAGATGCCGCGACCACACGGCGAGCAGGGCGGCCAGCGCGCCCGCCGTCAGCGCCAGTTGCGCGAGGGCGCGACCGTACGCCCCCTCGCCCACCGCGTGCACGGCCCCGACGGCCGACGCGGGCGGCACCCACTGCAGCACGCCAGCCACCGGGTCGAGCTCACCCAGCCCGGACGCCCCGAGCCGCTGCGCACCGAAGTTGACGACCTGCGCCCCGATCGCGATGACGAGCCCGCTCAGCACCGCGAGGTCCCGCCCCTTGCGGCTGGTCAGCAGCCGTACGTTGGCGGCGGCCACGGCCCGAGCGAGAGCCACGCACACGAGCAGCGCCAGCACGACGGCGATCACGCCCACCGCGAACGCCGCCCCGCCCCGGGCCACCGCGACCACGGAACCGATCAGCAGGCACAGCGTGAACAGCGGACCGATCCCGACCAGCGACGCCACCAGCAGCGCCCGCACCAGCGGCCGGGGCCGCAGCGGCAGCATCACCAGCCGGGTCGGATCCAGCGTCTCGTCACCGCTGGGGAAGAACAGCGGCATCACCGCCCAGCCGAGCCCCAGCACCGCCGCCGCCAGCACGACCAGCGACTCGACGTGCGCGTGCCCGCGCAGCGCGATCAGGCCGATCAGCTGCAGTGCGGCGAACAGCAGAGCGCAGACCGCCGACGCGATGTAGGCGGCCTTCCGCCCGCCGGATTGCCGCAGCCCGTTGCGCAGCAGCGACAGCTTCAGCCGTACGAAGACGGGGGTGATCGTGGCGTCGCTCACCGGGATCCGCCGCCCAGCCAGTCGAGATCGGACCCGGCGTCCCGGCTCTGCGCCCCGACGAGCTCCAGGAACGCCCGCTGCAACGAGGGCGCGTCACCCCGCACGTCCGCCAGCGTCCCGTGCGCGCGGATCCGCCCGGCGGCCATGACGGCCACCCAGTCGCACAGCGACTCGACGAGCTCCATGACGTGGGAAGAGAACACGACCGTGGCGCCCGAGGCCGTGTACCGCTCCAGGACGCCCCGGATGGTCTGGGCGGAGACGGGATCGACGCCCTCGAACGGCTCGTCCAGGAACAGCACTTCGGGATTGTGGAGGAGAGCCGCGGCGAGCCCGATCTTCTTGCGCATGCCGGTCGAGTAGTCGACGACGAGCTTGTGCTGCGCGCCCGCCAGATCGAGGACGTCGAGGAGCTGCGTGGCCCGCTTGTCGACCTCGGCACCAGGCAGTCCGCGCAACCGCCCGGTGTACGCCAGCAGTTCTCGCCCCGACAGCCGCTCGAACAGCCGCAACCCCTCCGGCAGCACCCCGATCCGCGCCTTCACCTCGACGGGGTCCCGCCACACGTCGTGCCCGACCACCTCGACGGTCCCGTGGTCAGGCCTGAGCAGCCCGGTCACCATCGACAGCGTGGTGGTCTTCCCGGCCCCGTTCGGCCCGACAAGCCCGATGAACTTGCCCGCGGGCAACTCCAGATCGACCCCGGCAACAGCGACCTGCTGCCCGAACCGCTTCCAGAGCCCCTCCACACGCACAGCACTGGATCCCACCGCGTCTCCCTCCGTCAACCTGAACCCTACGGTGGAGAAGCGTTCCTGAAGGGGCGCGGGGAACTGCGCGAGCAACCACGAACGACCCGCACCCGCCGATGAACACGGACCCGGCAGACGAAGGGGCGCTTACCGATCCCTGCCGCACGCATAAGCCAACGGCGAGATCAACTCCTCCGCATCCGGCAGCCACCGATTCGCAGGCGTAGGCCGGCAGGCCCACTGCACAGCCCCCCGAGACCCGAACCGCGTGGGCGGCGCAGCCACGTACGCGCCCTCACCCAGCACGGTCAGATCCAGCGACGACAACGACCACCCCAGCTTCCGCACCAGGTCAGGCACCTTCACAGCCGCCCCCGGCAGCACGAAGAACTCCATCCGCCGATCCGGCGTGAGCGTCACCGGCCCCAGCGTCAGCTCCATCCGCTCCATCCGCGCCAGTGCGAGAAACCCGGCGGTCTCCGGCACGGAGATCGCGTCGAACGTCCGCCCCGTCGGCAGCAGGATCGACGCCGTCGGCTGCTTCTGCCACATCCGCCGCGCGACGGTCGCACTGCCCGTCGCCTGCGACTCCCAGTCCGGGCGCGCCGGGTGCGATCCCGGGGCCGGACACGCGGCGTCACCGCAGGAGCAGCGCTGAGCGCCGTCGGCGGCTTCGAGCCAGGTCCCGGGGAAGACGTCCCAGTGGCGCTCCTCGGCGTAGCGGACAGCGGTCTCCAGCAGCGATTCCCCGCGCTGCTTCGGGATCTGAGCGGCTTCGGTGCCGGCGATCGTCTCTTCCACGATGAACACAACTCTGGTCGTCACCAGGGGTTACGCCCGCTCGCGTGCGCGGGGAGGAGCATCGCGCCTGGTGTCGGGGCGCATGGGTGCATGTGCGGGGGCGCGCAGGAGGATCCGTGGCCGGGTCTGGGTAGCCACGAGGGGGGCCGGCACCAGCCGTTACCCCGGCAATCCTCACATGCCTCGCATTTTCGCCTGGTCGGCGGGGCATTGATCTTCACGGCCGGAACTTCTCGCCGGGACGCGAGGGATCCGGCCGCGGAAGACACGTCAACTCGGTGCGTGGGCAGGCACCGCAGCCACAGGGGGTACGCCATGGCCGCAAGGCCGCTCGTCGCCAGGCAGCCGAACGAACGGCTCCAGGCGCTCATCCAGGAAGCCGGATGCTCCAACGCCGGCCTCGCCCGCCGGGTCAACATGTGCGGTGCGGAGCACGGCCTCGACCTGCGCTACGACAAGACGTCGGTGGCGCGCTGGCTGCGCGGGCAGCAGCCACGGGGACGGGCACCGGCGATCATCGCCGAGGCGCTCGGCCGCAAGCTCGGCCGTACGGTCACGATCGACGAGATCGGCATGGCCAACGGCAAGAACCTCGCCTCGGGCGTGGGTCTCCAGTTCTCGCCGACGGTACTGGGGGCCATCGAGCAGGTCTGCGAGCTGTGGCGCAGTGACGTGGGGCGACGGGACTTCCTGTCCGGCTCCTCCGTCGCCGCGTCCGCGCTGGTCGAGCCCAGCCGCGACTGGCTGATCTCCGCGCCCGACGGCCAGGTGGCGCGCTCGGCCGGGCCGCGGGTCGGGCAGTCCGACGTGCAGGCGGTGCGGGCCATGACGCAGGCGCTGGTGGATCTCGACCATCAATACGGCAGCGGGCATGTCCGGCCGGTCGTCGTGCACTACCTCAACAGCGTGGTCTCGGGGCTGCTGGCGGGGTCGTACCGGGAGGCGGTCGGGCGGGACCTGTTCGCCGCGGTGGCGCGGCTGACCGAACTCGCCGGATACATGGCCGTGGACACCGGGCAGCCCGGTCTGGCCCAGCGCTACTACATCCAGGCGCTGCGGCTGGCCCAGGCGGCCGGGGACCGGGGCTACGGCGGGTACGTGCTCGCCGCCTCCATGAGCCATCTCGCCGCGCAGCTCGGAAACCCGCGGGAGATCGCGCAGTTGGCACGGGCGGCGCAAGAGGGGGCGCGGGGGCGCGTGACGCCGCGTGCGGAGTCGATGTTCCACGCGGCGGAGGCGCGCGGGCACGCCCTGCTGGGCGACGCGCGCGCCGCCCAGTCCAGCGCCGGGCGCGCGGTGAGCGCCCTGGAGGCGGCCGACCCGGACACCGGGGACGACCCGGCGTGGATCGCGCACTTCGACGAGGCCTATCTCGCCGACGAGTTGGCCCACTGCCACCGGGACCTGGGGCAGGCCGAGGCGGCGGCGCGGTGCGCGCAGGAGTCGCTGGCCGGGCACCCCGAGACGCGGGCGCGCCGCCGGGCCATCGGTTATGTGCTGTTGGCCACGGCGCAGGTGCAGCAGCGCGAGATCGAAGAGGCGTGCAGCACGGGCATGAAGGCCGTCGAACTGCTGGAGAGCCTGCGCTCCAACCGGGGTGCCGAGTATCTGGAGGACTTCCAGCAGCGACTGGAGCCGTACCGGGAGGAGACGGTGGTCAGGGAGTTCGGGGCGCGGCTGGACCTTCAGACGGCGGCGTGAACACAGGGTCTGCGGATGCGGGAACGTACGGGAACGGCGGCCTGACGCGAAGGAGGTGACGGGGGCGGCGTGCCGTGACCCGGTTTTGTTACCGCGCTCACAGAGCAGGAGGTCGCGTCCTGTGCTGCGTGGCACGGGGCTCAGGGGACCCGGTAGCGTGACCCGACGATTCACAAGGTCCCCCATTAGTAGGAGTCCCGGTGACGCAGAGTGGACAGGGCGAGGAGCCCTCGGCGCGCCCCGCGCGCGAAGGCATCGTGCTGCCCTCCGACGGTGGCGAGCCCCTGCTGCCGGGCATGACGGGCGGACCCGGTGACGCGCCCGCCGGCCGCCGGTCCGGCCCGCCCCCGACCGGCCAGGCCCCGGCCTCCGCCCCCGCCGAGGGGCAGACCTGGGGCCAGCCGTGGGGCCCCGACCAGCAGACCCCGTCCGCGCAGCCGGGCCAGAGCTGGCAGTCCCCGCCGCCCCAGCAGTGGGCGGAGCCACCGGCATGGGACGCCCAGCACCCCGCCCCCGGCACACCGGGCCCGGGCGAGCTGCCCCCGGAGGGCGCCCAGTCCCCGAACCCGTACGCCGGCTCCTACGGCCCGCCCGCGGGCGGAACCCCGCTCCCCCCGGAGGGCACGTACGGCTCCGCCGGCACGGCAGGTTCACACCCAGGGAACTCCCATGCCGGGGCAGCGGGCCCCCAGGGGACCGCCGGGTACGGCACCGGTCCTGCCGGACAGCAGCCGCAGCAGGCTGATGCCTACGGGCCCGGGCCTGCCGGTGGGCAGTCGCCTCAGCAGTCCAGCGCGTACGGATCCGGATCCTCCGGTGGGCAGCAGCCGCAGCAGTCGGGTGCCTATGGGCCCGGATCCTCCGGTGGGCAGCAGCCGCAGCAGGCTGATGCCTACGGGCGCGGCCCCGCGGGCGGGCAGCAGCCGGAGCAGTCCGGCGCGTACGGGCCGGGGTCCGGCGGGCAGCAGTCGCCGCAGTCCGGCGCGTACGGGCCCGCAGGCGGGCCGTCGTCGCAGCAGCCCGGTGCGTACGGGGCTCCCGGCGGGGGTGCCCTGCCCCCGGCCTCCGGTGCGTACGGGCCTGCCGGTGGGCAGTTGCCTCAGCAGAATGACGCCTACGGGCCTGCCGGTGGGCAGTCGTCCCAGCAGAGCGACGCGTACGGGGCCGCTGCCGGGCGTGCCCCTCTGCCCCCGGCCGTCGACGAGGGGGCGACCCAATATCTGCCGCCTGTCGCCGCCGGCCCCGCCGACGAAGGGGCGACGCAGTACATACCCCCGGTGGGCCCGGGCGCGCTGCCGCCCGAGATGCCCGCCGAGCAGGACTCCGAGGCCACCCGGTTCCTGGGGACCGGGCCGTTGCCGCCCGCCTCCAACGGGCCCGCCTCGAACCCGGACGCCGAGGCGACGCAGTACATCGCGCCCGTGCCCGGCGGGGGCCAGCAGCCGCCCGCCGGGTTCGAGAGCCTCTTCCGCAGCGAGTCCGGCGCCGAGAGCCCGGCCGCGGCCACCCAGCAGATACCCCGCTTCGAGCAGCCGGAGCCCCAGCCTTCCTACGCCCCGCCCGGCGGCGGGCGGTCCGGCCGTGGCGGCCGGACCGGCTCGCGCGTGCCCGTCATCGCGGCCGTCGGCATCGGCATCGCCGTCCTCGGCATCGGCGCCGGCGCGCTCCTCGCCGGCAGCGGAGGCGGTGACGACGACGGCGGCGACAACAACAAGACCGTGGCCGCCTCGGCGCCCGCGACGGACGGTTCCGCCTCGCCGTCCGCCGACCCGGCCCGCGCGCAGGCGGTCGAGCTGGACAAGCTGCTCGCCGACAGCGGCAACAGCCGTAGCACGGTGATCAACGCGGTGGCCGACGTCAAGGGCTGCGACAACCTCGGCCAGGCCGCCAAGGACCTGCGCGACGCGGCCAAGCAGCGCACACAGCTGGTCACCCGGCTCTCCGGCATCACGGTCGACAAGCTGCCCGACCACGCCGCGCTGACCACCGCCCTCACCAAGGCGTGGCAGGCCTCCGCCTCGGCCGACAACCACTACGCGGCCTGGGCCGACCAGACCGCGGGCAAGAAGGGCTGCAAGAAGGGTCAGGCCCGCGTCACCGGCCAGACGCAGGCCGGCAACCGCGCCAGCGGTGTAGCGAGCACCGAGAAGACCAAGGCGGCCCGGCTGTGGAACGGCATCGCTAAGGAGTACGGCCTGACCGAGCGCCAGCCCACGCAGCTGTGACTCAGTAGTTCACGTCGGCGTTCTGAAGGGTCCTCGTCGTGTCGACGAAGCCCTTCCGCGCCGACACCAGCCGTCCCTCCCGCACCACCTGAAGGGTCACGTTCGCATTGACCAGGCGCGGGAAGCCGGCGGCGGCGAGCTTGTCCTGGAACTGCCACTGGAGGGTGGGCGTGAGCCCGCCCGTGTTGATCCGGAGGCCGTCGTCGAGGGCCTCCGTGACCGTGTCGGCGGTCACCTCACCGCCGCCGAGCGACTCGACGACCTTGTGGAACGCGGTGTAGGCGATCCAGGTGGTCTGCACTCCGGCGTCCGCGGGGTCGATGCGGTTGTCGTCGAAGGCCTCCTCCTTGATCACCCGCTTCATCGCGTCCCAGCGGGGATCGCTCGCCACCGGGTACCAGCCCGTGATGTACGAGCCCTCGTACGGCCCCGACGCCCCGCCGGTCGCGTCGATCACCGTCTGGTCGACGCTGCCGAGCACGGTGGCCGTCCGTACGTCGGGGTAGTCCTCCCGGGCCCGGCGGAAGGAGTCCATGAAGGTGCCGTTGCGGTCCCCGAGCGCGGGCACCACACACCCCGCGCTCCCCGGGTCCGCGGTCGTGGTGCGCAGTGCGAGGTCGGCCTGGCCGTCGTACTCGGTGGCGTCCTCCGCCGCGCGCTGGTCCCGCGCGGGCTTGTGCCCGCCCGCCTTCAGGCCGGAGTCGAGCAGCGGGGGCAGCTGGTCGCCCGTGATGGTGTCGGGCCGGATCAGCGCCACGGGCCCGCAGTCACCGGCGAGCGCGCTGCCGAGCCCCGCGAGCAGCGCCGGCTGGCCGCCGTTGACGGGGTAGGACAGCGGGCTGGTGAACTCGGCGTTGGTGATGCCGTAGCCGCCTATGTACGGGATGCCCGCGCCCTCCAGCGACGGGAAGAACGAGTCCGCGTACTGGCTGTAGGATCCTACGACCGCGACGACGTTCTCCTTGACGGCCCGGCGGGCGCACTTGGCAGCGGCCACGCTGTCGTTGTGATCGTTGCAGGTCAGCACGTTGAGCCTGCGGCCGTTGATCCCGCCGTGGGCGTTGACCCAGCGGGCGTAGGCGCGGGCGAAGGCGGGCATGCCGGGCTTGTTGGTGGCCTTGGTGTCCTGCGGCGCCCAGGTCATGACGGTGATCGGGGCGTCCCCGGCATCCCCCGTGGTGCCGGGGACGACCCCGCAGCCGGCGAGGAGCGAGGCGCACGCGACCGCCGTGCCCGCGGAGAGGACGCCGGATCTGGCGTGACGAGTGAGGAGGCCGGGGAGGAATGTGCTGCGCTTGCGTCGCCTGCCGGTCATGGTTCCGCACGATTCCGCCACATGGCTAACCCGTGAGTGATCTCTGGTCAACAATTGGTGACGCACAGGTGAATTGCAGGGGCCGGTGTGACCGATGTGGAGGGGAACGTACGATCGATGACCGTGCAAGCTTCGGAGAACTCTTCCCGTCGTGGCCGTCGCTCATCCACCATGGGCGGCATGCCTGTCAACGACATGCCGTGGTGGCGCTGGCGCAGCAACGTGCGCTCGGCGCTGCACATGCTCTCCGACCCCGTGTTCCAGCGGGATGTCTGGCTGGCCGGCGTGGACGGCTACGGTGACGTGACCGACGCGGTGTACCGGCTGGTCGAGGACACCTGGCTGGACCACTGGTCCGCCGAGAAGTACGTCGGCACGATCTTCCGCGACTCGCAGGAGGCGGCCCTCGTCGACACCGCCGTGCTGCGGGTGCTGCGGATCATGCACCAGGTCGGGCCGGACGCGCCGGTCGCCACGTACCTCGAGCACCAGGCGTGGCCCGACGCGGTCCAGGCGGCCCGGGACGCGCATGTCCGGCTGGCCGTGAGCGACGGCGACGAGCCGGACGTGCCGCCGCGCAGCCTGGAGGTGCTGCGGATCATGACGAGGTCCGCGTAGCGGGACGATTGCCGGTGGTCTCGTACCTTGTGGGAACCTGTCCTGCATGAACGAGCAGTCCACCAGCGCCGCGGCCCCGGCCGATCAGTACGTCCTCACCCTCTCCTGTCCGGACAGGAAGGGCATCGTGCACGCCGTGTCGAGCTATCTGTTCATGACCGGATGCAACATCGAGGACAGCCAGCAGTTCGGCGACCACGACACGGGACTGTTCTTCATGCGGGTCCACTTCTCGGCCGAGGCGCCGGTGAGCCTGGACAAGCTGCGGGCCAGCTTCGCGGCGATCGGTGACTCCTTCCAGATGGACTGGCAGCTCAACCGGGCCGACCAGAAGATGCGCATCCTGCTGATGGTCAGCAAGTTCGGGCACTGTCTGAACGATCTGCTGTTCCGGGCGCGGACCGGGGCGTTGCCGGTGGAGATCGCGGGTGTGGTGTCCAACCACACGGACTTTGCGGAGCTGGTGGGCTCGTACAACATCCCCTTCCACCACATCCCGGTGACGAAGGACACGAAGCCGGAGGCAGAGGCCCGGCTGCTCGACATCGTGCGGGAGGAGGGTGTCGAGCTGGTCGTGCTCGCGCGGTACATGCAGGTGCTGTCGGACGACCTGTGCAAGGCGCTCGCCGGGGGGATCATCAACATCCACCACTCGTTCCTGCCGAGCTTCAAGGGTGCGAAGCCGTATCACCAGGCTCACGCCCGGGGTGTGAAGCTGATCGGGGCGACTGCTCATTATGTGACGGCTGATCTTGATGAGGGGCCGATCATCGAGCAGGAGGTCGAGCGGGTTCGGCATGACGTGACGCCGGAGGGGCTGGTCGCGATCGGGCGGGACGTGGAGTGCCGGGCGTTGGCCCGGGCCGTGAAGTGGCATGCCGAGCGGAGGATTCTGCTCAATGGGCGGCGGACTGTGATTTTCGCCTAGGAGTCCGGGGCGTTCCGGTTGTGTGGCGGGTGCGGGTGGAGTGTGGCTTGTCGCGCAGTTCCCCGCGCCCCTGAGCCACTCACATCCTGCTCAGTGAAGCGGCAGCGTAGAGGACATCCCTGATCGCCTCTCTGTCTCCCACCTGGCCCGCTGCCGCCTCCTGCGGGGGTACGTGGCCCGCTGCCAGGCGGCAGAACTCGACGCCGTCCAGGGCCACGTGGGCGACCTCGTGTTCGGCGGAGCCCTTCGCGGCGGGGGAGTCGAGGGGGATCAGCCACTCGCCGCCGCCCGAGCCCTCGATCTCCAGGCGGAGGCTGCGGCCCGGTTCGCCCGCTGCCACGAGATGGCGGTGGTGGGAGGGTGCGGCCAGGCCGCCCCGGCGGCGGTCGGCCAGGGCGTTCGGCAGCATGCGGGCGGCCAGGTCGATCATGCGGTGCAGATGGCGCGGCGAGGGCGGGTCGTACGGGTAGTCGACCGCGTCCGCGATGTCCTCCGCGTGCACCCAGCACTCGAAGGCCCGGTCGAGCATCGCGTCGTGCAGGGGCAGCTCGAAGTCGCCGTACGGCACCGGCAGCCCGCCGACGCCGCCGCCCGTGAAGGACACCGTGCGGACGAGGTTGTGGCTCTGCTCCCGCCAGGGCGCCCGCACGGCACGGGTGGGCGGGAAGTGGGAGGCGCTCCAGTACGCCTCGGTGCGGGCCGCCGGGGTGGGCCGCCGGGACGTGACGTCGCCCAGCGGGTCGTCGAGGCCCAGCGCGACCGCGACCAGCCCGTCCACGCTGAGCAGGTGCGCGATGACGCCGGCGACGGTGGTGCGGCGGCTCGTGGCCTCGTCGCCCTTGAACCAGCGCAGCCGTACCGGCGCGTGCCACTCGGCGTCGCCGAAGTCCTGGAGCAGGGCGTCCAGGCGCGCGGTCTCGGTGTCGTACGCGGCGGCCCAGTCCGGCACCGGGATGCGCGGCGGGCGGCGCTCCAGGCAGGACTCCAGGACCCGGGTGCGCAGGCCCGGGTCCAGGTCGAGGCTGTCGGGGCGTTGCAGCAGCCCGACCGCCTCGCGCAGCCGCCGCGCCTCGTCGGCGCACGCGCCGCACTCGCCGAGGTGCTCCTCGACGGCCGTGGCCTCCTCCGCCGAGCACGCGGCCAGTGCCCAGGCGCCGAGCAGGGCCTTCAGCACGGGGTGCTCGAACACGGGCCGTGCGGGCGGCGGCTGTGCGGCGTCACCGGGATCCTCCAGCGCGGGCAGCGGCAGTCCGGTGTCCTCGACGGAGGCCCGGGGCGTGGGGATCCGCGGCGGGCGCCCCGGTTCCTCGTCATCGCCGTCGTACGCCTCGAACCGGTCCGGCCCGTTCACCCCGCACCCCCGTGTCCGGGCGGTGCGCCGGGTGCCTCGGAGTCGTGGGCGGTGGCCAGGAGTTGCAGGCCCAGGCGGAGGCGGCGGCGGGCCTCGTCCTCGGTGATGCCGAGGTCGGTGGCGGTCTGGCGGTAGTCGCGGCGCTGGAAGTAGGCCCGCTCCAGGGCCGAGCGTAGCGGGACCGGCATGGACTGGACGATGTAGTCGGCGCGGGCGGCGACCGAGGCCCGGCGCACGGTGTGCTCCAGTTCCTCCGCGGAGCCGGAGCCCTCGCGGGCGAGCGCGGCGGTCTCGGTGGCGCGCAGGCGCTGGACGGCCAGGCGGTGGGTCAGCGTGGCGACCCAGGTGCGCAAAGGGCCCTGTTTCGGGTCGTAGGTGTCCGGATGCTCCCAGACGTGGATGAAGACCTCGCGGGTGATGCCGTCGGCGGCGCGCTCGTCGCCGAGGACGCGGTGGGCGAGGCCGTGCACGAGGGAGGCGAACCGGTCGTAGAGCTCACCGAGGGCGGCGGCCTCCCCGCGGGCGAGCCGCTGCTGCATCTTGCGGTCCCAGCGAGGCGGTACGTCTTTTTTCGCCATGCGGCCCCCTCACCCCCTGCTCGTGTCCCGCGCCCGTGCCCTGTCCAGCCTGTGTCCGACGTCTCCCCGAATGTAGTCGGCACGTCCGGTAGCGCACGCCCCTTTGTGGCAATGCGCGCCCCCTGACCGGCCGCAGGTGGTAGGGGACGCCGGGGCTCGCGCCGGGTGCCCTCGGGGCGCGCCTACCCAGCCCTCCTCTGATCAGACCTGACTGAAGAGGATCGAACAGGAACGAAGTCGACTAAAACAAGCCTGTTCTGCGAGGGATCCGTTTTTCGGGTTGTGTTTCAGGGAACGGCCGCTGGGCAGCCGCGCTCAAGGAAGCGTAGGGACTGCTTCCGTTTTGGCGATCGAAGGGCGTGGTGGTGACCTTCAAAGTGACCGGCGGCGAGCAGGGCGAATGGGCCGTGCTCCAGGTGTCGGGCGAGCTGGATCTGGTGACGTCGCCGGTGCTGCGTCAGCGTGTGCACGACGCGGTGGCCGAGGGGCACCACTGTCTTGTCCTCGACTTGTCCGAGGTGTTCTTCTGCGATTCCAGCGGCGTCGGTGTGCTCATCGCCGCCCGCCGGCTGATCCGCTCCTGCCAGGGCCGGCTGCGGCTGGTACTGCCCGCCCGGGGCGCGGCCGACGGGTCGCATGTCAACCGGGTCCTCGGCGCGCTGGGCGTCCGCAGGCTGTTCGACGTGTACGGCGATGTGGACGCGGCCCTGGGCGACGAGGGCGAACCGCTGTCCGCGTGAGGAGCCGGTGACGCACGGTAGGGCGAGTGTTGCCGTTCCGACACGCCGTTGTCCCGGAATTCCCCCGGTCTTGGCACAAGTGACGTTTTCCCGCGCCCGAACGGCCCCCTCCGTCGTACGCTCCGAGCGAGAAGCACCCCACCCGACGTAAGGCGGCCCGAAAGAGACATGGTCAGCAGCGAGTACGAGCGCAGGATCGCCGCCCGGTTCGCCACCTTCGACCAGGACGGCAACGGCTACATCGACCGCGAGGACTTCTACGGCGCGGCCAAGGCGCTGCTCGCGGAGTTCGCCGTGGCGGCCCGGTCCGACAAGGGCCAGGCGCTGTACGGCGGCGCCGAGGGCTTCTGGCAGGGCATGGCCGGGATAGCGGACCGCGACGGCGACCAGCGCATCACGCGCGAGGAGTTCGTCAACGGCGCGGTCAAGCGGCTGCGCGACAACCCCGACCGTTTCGCCGAGATCGCCCGTCCCTTCCTGCACGCGGCCCTGGACGTCGCCGACACCGACGGTGACGGCGCCGCGACGGTCGAGGAGGCCGCCCGCGTCCTGAAGTGCCTCGGCGTCCCCGAGGACGTCGCCGGCCCGGCCGCCGCCACGCTCGACACGGACGGGGACGGCAAGGTCGGCGAGGCCGAGGTCGTGTCCGCCTTCGCCCGCTACTTCACCGTGCCCGAGTAGCCGCCCCGGGCGCCGGGCGTCACGTGCCCGTATAGCGCTCGCGCAGCTTGTACTTCAGCACCTTCCGCAGGGTCTCGCCCCGCGGAAGGGCGTCCACCACCTCCAGCCGCTCGGGCAGCTTGTGCACGGACAGTCCCTCCGCGCGCAGGAAGGCGGTCACGGACGCGAGCGTCAGCACCTCGGCTCCCGGGGGTTGTTCCACCACCGCGCACACCAGCTCCCCGCGCGCCGCGTCCGGCAGCCCGATCACCGCCACGTCCCCGACCGCCGGATGCCGGTGCAGCAGGTCCTCGATCTCCTGGGCCGAGATGTTCTCGCCCTTGCGGATGATCACGTCCTTCAGCCGGCCGGTGAGGACCAGGTGCCCGGTCTCCGTCAGCCGCCCGAGGTCGCCGGTGCGCAGGAACCCCTCCTCGTCGAAGGCCTCGGCCGTCTGCCCCGGGTCCAGATACCCCCGGCACACCGCCTCCCCGCGCAACCGCACCTCCCCGTCCACGATCCGTATCTCCATCCCCTCCGGCGGCCGCCCCTCCGTCGTCGCCAGCAGCTCGGGGCTGTCGTCCGGCGACCCCATGGTGATCATCGGCACCTCGGTCATGCCGTAGCCGTGGGTGAGCTGCACGCCCATCTCGCGGACGACGGCGTGGTACAGCTCCGGCGGCTTGGGCGCCCCGCCCCCCGCCAGCAGCCGCAGCGAGGGGACGACCGGAACGCCCGGCCGCTTCCGCTGCTCCGCCAGGAACATCGAGTAGAACGCCGTCGAGCCGCCCGCCACCGTCACCCCGTGCCGCCGGTAGCCCTCCAGCGCCTCCGGCAGCGCGAACTGCTCGAACAGCACGGCCGGGAAGCCGTACAGCAGCAGCATCACCGTGTAGTCGGGCCCGCCTATGTGGGCGTACGGGAAGGCGATCGACCCCACGTCCTCCGCGGAGGGGCGCAGCGCGTGGGCGAGGCAGGAGCCGCCCGCGAGCAGGGAACGGTCCGTGTGCAGCACGCCCTTGGGGGCGGAGGTCGTGCCGGACGTCCAGTAGATCCAGCGGACGGCGGTGCCGTCGGAGGGCGGGGGAGGCAGCACGGACGGATCTCCGTCGGGCAGGTCGTCGTACGCCTCGAAGACGCCCCGCGCGCCGAACCTCCGGGCCATCTCCGTGTGGTCGAAGCCGCGCCACACGCCCGGCACCGCGAAGAACTCCGCCTTCGACTCGCGCAGCGCGAAGCCGACCTCGCGGTCCCGGTAGAAGGGGATCACCGGGGTCTGCACGGCGCCCAGGCGGGCCAGCGCGAAGGAGAGCAGGGCCGTCTCGATGCGGGTGGGCAGCTGCCAGGCGACCACCGTGCCGGGGCGTACGCCCATGCCGTACAGACCGGCCGCGACCCGCTCGGCGCGCGTGCGCAGGGCGCCGAAGGTGAGCACGCGGTCGTCCTGGAGGAAGAGCGGACGGCCGGGGGTGAGGTCGGCGCGGCGGGCGACCAGCTCCCACAGGGTGCGGGAGGAGCTCAGGGCGTGCGGGGTCTCGGTCACGGCTGCCCCCTGCTGCTTGGCTGACGGGTCGTCAGGTGGGATGCTATCTGACGCGGCATCAGATAAGTACCGTCCGGCGGAGGGGACCCATGGCGAGCGAACTGCCCCGCATCATCAGCGTCGACGACCACGTGATCGAGCCCGCGCACCTCTTCGACGCCTGGCTGCCGGCCAAGTACCGCGACCGGGGGCCGAAGGCGCTGACCGCCGGCATCGGTGAACTCGCCTACGTCGGCGGCAAGTACCGCATCACGATGGACCCGGACGGACAGCCCACCGACTGGTGGATCTACGAGGACCTGAAGTTCCCGTACAAGCGCAACATCGCCGCCGTCGGCTTCGACCGGGACCAGATGACCCTGGAGGGCATCACCCGGGACGAGATGCGGCGCGGCTGCTGGGACCCCAAGGCACGGCTGGAGGACATGGACCTCAACCACGTCGAGGCCAGCCTCTGCTTCCCCTCCTTCCCCCGTTTCTGCGGCCAGACCTTCGCCGAAGCGCACGACAAGGAGGTCGCCCTGGCCTGCGTGCGCGCCTACAACGACTGGATGGTGGAGGAGTGGTGCGGGGACAGCGGCGGGCGGCTCATCCCGCTGTGCCTGATCCCGCTGTGGGACGTCGACCTGGCGGTCGCCGAGATCCGGCGCAACGCCGCGCGCGGGGTGAAGGCGGTGACCTTCTCCGAGATCCCCACCCACCTCGGGCTGCCGTCCATCCACTCCGGCTACTGGGACCCGTTCTTCGCGGTCTGCCAGGAGACCGGGACGGTCGTCAACATGCACATCGGGTCCTCGTCCCAGATGCCGGCCGCCTCCCCGGACGCCCCGCCCGCCGTCCAGGCCTCGCTCAGCTTCAACAACGCGATGGCCTCCATGATGGACTTCCTCTTCAGCGGAGTCCTGGTGCGCTTCCCGCGCCTCAAACTCGCCTACTCCGAAGGGCAGATGGGCTGGATCCCGTACGCCCTGGAGCGCGCCGACGACGTCTGGGAGGAGCACCGCGCCTGGGGCGGCGTCCGCGACGCGATCCCCGAGCCGCCGTCGACGTACTACTACAGGCAGATCTTCTGCTGTTTCTTCCGCGACAAGCACGGAGTGGCCTCGATCGACGTCGTCGGCCGCGACAACGCCACCTTCGAGACCGATTACCCGCACGTCGACTCGACCTTCCCGCACACCAAGGAGGTCGCCCTCGACCATGTGAAGGGCCTCGACGACGAGACCGTCTACAAGCTGATGCGGGGCAACGCCATCCGGATGCTGGACCTGGACCTCGACCGCTGATGGACCTGTCGGACACGCCCGAGGAGGAGGAGTTCCGGGCCCGGCTGCGGGAGTGGCTCGCGAAGACGCTCCCCGGCCTCCCGGCCGAGCCGTCCCCCGACGACTGGCCCGGGCGGCGGGCCTACGACCTGGGCTGGCAGCGCAGACTCCACGACGCCGGATACGCCGACGTCCACTGGGACGCCTCCCCGGCCATCCGGCTGATCTTCCTGGAGGAGACCGAGAAGGCGGGCGCGCCCTACGTGGGCGCCAACTTCGTGGGGCTGCTGCACGCCGGTCCGACGATCGCCGCCGAGGGCACGGACGAGCAGCGGGCGCGCTGGCTGCCGCCGATCCTGCGCGGCGAGGAGGTCTGGTGCCAGGGCTTCAGCGAACCGGACGCCGGCTCCGACCTCGCGGCCCTGCGCACGCGCGCGTGGCGCGACGGCGACACCTACGTGGTGACCGGCTCCAAGATCTGGACCTCCCACGCGGAAGTCGCCGACTGGTGCGAGCTGTTGGTCCGCACCGACCCCGAGGCGCCCAAACACCGGGGCATCACCTGGCTGGCCCTGCCCATGGACGCGCCCGGCGTCACCGTACGGCCGCTGCGCACGCTCGCCGGGTCGGCCGAGTTCGCCGAGGTCTTCCTCGACGAGGTGCGGGTGCCGGTCGGGAACCGGGTCGGGGACGAGAACGACGGCTGGCGCGTGACCATGGTGACGCTGTCCTTCGAACGCGGCACGGCCTTCGCCGGCGAGGTCGTCGCCTGCCGCCGCGTCCTCGGCGAACTGGCCCTCGCGGCCCGCGAGAACGGCCGCTGGGACGACCCCGCGCTGCGGCGCCGGCTGGGCAGGCTGCACGCCGAGTTCCGGGCGCTGTGGCGGCTGACGCAGTGGAACGTGAGCGCGGCGCAGGCGTCGGGCGGCGTGCCGGGCGGCGGAGGCTCGGTCTTCAAGCTGCGGTACTCGCACAGCCGCCAGGAGCTGTACGACGCCGCCGCCGAAGTCCTGGGCGCAGACTGCCTCGACCTGGACCGCCCCTGGACGCCGGCCCGCCTCTCCTCCCTGTCGTACACCATCGCGGCCGGCACCTCGCAGATCCAGCACAGCATCATCGCCGAGCGGCTCCTCGGCCTGCCGAAGGGACGGTGACCGTGCGCTTCCGGCTGACGGACGACCAGCGGGCCTTGCGGGACGCGATGCGCCAACTGCTGGAGCGGCACTTCGACGGGGAGGCGCTGCGGGCCGCCGCGCAGGGCCCCGCCCGGCTCGACCGGGAGCTGTGGCGGGCCCTCGGCGACGCCGGGTTCTTCGCGCTGCGGTTGCCTCAGGCGCAGGGCGGGGTGGGACTCGGTCTGCCGGAGGCGGTGTTGGTGTTCGAGGAGGCCGGGCGGGTGCTGCTGCCCGGGCCGTTGACCGCCACCCATCTCGCGGCCGGTGTGGTGCCGGGAGCCGCCACCGGGGAGACGGTCGTCGCGGCCGTGGACGGCGGGCTCGTGGAGTGGCCGGCCCAGGCCGACGTCGTCCGCGGTGACGCCGCCGGGGCCGTGCCG
This sequence comes from Streptomyces sp. NPDC006235, assembly GCF_040613735.1. Taxonomy (NCBI): domain Bacteria; kingdom Bacillati; phylum Actinomycetota; class Actinomycetes; order Kitasatosporales; family Streptomycetaceae; genus Streptomyces; species Streptomyces sp. NPDC006235. The sequence continues at coordinate 131,606 of NZ_JBEXSR010000017.1, read as the reverse complement.
GTGCGCTCCCTCGACCCGCTGACGCCGCTGCACCGCGTGCCCGGCGCCGCGGCGGCGGAACCGGACCCCGTCGCCGTCCTCCTCACCGCCGCCGAGCAGCTCGGCACGGCCGCCCGCGTCTGCGAACTGGCGGTGCAACACGCCCGGGCGCGCGAACAGTTCGGACGGCCCGTCGGGAGCTTCCAGGCGGTGGCACACCTGTGCGCCGGGATGCTGGTCCGGTCGGAGACGGCCCGCGCGGCGGTGTACGCGGCGGCCGTCACCGCCGACCCGGTCGACATCGCCGCCGCCCGTCTGCTCGCCGACGACGCCGCCGTGCGCGGCGCCCGCGACTGTCTCCAGGTGCACGGCGGCATGGGCTTCACCTGGGAGTCCGAGGTCCATCTCCATCTGAAACGCGCATGGGTTCGAACCCACCGTGCGGGCGGTGTCACGGAGAGTGAGGAGATTCTTGCGGCCGCTCTGGTGGCCGGAGCGGCCTGACAGGCCCTCTGGCTGCGGCGTCGCCGAATATGCCCGCGGAGATGTCGCGGATCGTGGCATTCCGTGATCACGGAGCGTTGATACCGGCTTGTGCCCTCGGGGCGACTCGTCACGGCCCGGAGTCGCCTGCGGGCTCCGGTACCTTGTGTGAGATGCGAGTGGTTCTGAGCGTGGTACGACCCAGTCGGGCCGCCTGTTCGACTCTCCGCAGCGAGCGTCGCACAGTATGCCGCACGGGTACTCCTTCGCGCTGGAATATGCCCGAAGCGCTTGTTGGGGTGACTGTACGTCAACCATGCTGTCCCACAAGGGATTCACGTTCCGTGATCCTTGTCCCGGCCGTTGTTCTGGCCATGCAGAAAATGGCTACGATCGTGGCCCTCGTGAGGCGCGAGCCTAAGTGTCCGCCGGTTCGGATGGTGTGAGCGGTGCAGGTGCTTCAAGTGCAGCTGGAGATCCGGCCCGACCCCGCAGAAGTGGGGCGGGCCCGGCGGTGGGCCCGCTCCCGCCTGGCCGGGTCGGGCATACAGGCCGACGAGCCGCTCGCCGAGACCCTGATCCTGCTCGTCTCGGAGCTGGTCACCAACGCCGTGGTGCACACCGGCCGGCCCGCCGTGCTGCGGCTGTCCCTTCCGCACGCGGTGACGGAGGAGGTCACCGTCCGCCTGGAGGTCGCCGACCGCAGCGGCCGGGCCCCCGTGCCCCGGTGCGCGGGCGACGACGCGACCGGTGGCCGGGGCCTCGCCCTCGTCGACGGCCTCGCCGACCGCTGGGGCTGGAGTGTCGAGAGCACCGGCAAGCGCATCTGGTGCGAACTGGACCGGTGTTCGAAGTCCCCCGGCGTCACGGCGGCGTGCGGAGGCGGCGCGGTGGCGTACGGCGGCGGGGCGTCCCTCGAGGGGCTGGCGTACGAGGCGGTGTGAGGCCGGGGCTGTTTGCGTGTCCCGTCCGTGACCTGCCGAGGGCGGGTGGCGCACGAGGTGCGGTGTACGGCGGCACATGCCGCGCGGTGTTGCGGCGAAGCCGGGGCACGGTCGCACGGCAGGACCGCCGTTTTCGTCATGGCATGCGGCGATGCGCCGGGATGTGCTTCCGTGCGCGCCCATGGAGAAAGCCGCATAAGCCATAAATCCCCGAACGGGTGTTGACGCCTCGTGACCGTTTGCTCACGCTTGTGGGCAGCGATTCGCCGTGAGGGGACGGCGAGGGCCGGCGACGGCGGCCCTCGGCGAGTGTGAGTCGTGATTCGGCGTCGGCTCCCTGTCAGGGCCACGGGAGCCGGGGCGGGAGCGCCGGAGTCGGGTGGCGGCGCGCGCTGCCGTGCTCGGGGCGAGCAGCGCGGCGCCGCCATCCAGCCTCCTGGGGTGGGGTGGTGGCCTGGCGTACCGGCTACAGGACGGCGACCGGGGCCACCGGTGAGCCGGTCGCTCCCGTGAACGGCTCGGGTGTCGCCGCCAGCAGGAACGCGTAGCGGCCCGTTTCTCCACAGGCTGTGGACAACTTTTCGAGATCCCAGTTCTGGCCCTGCGGCATCCCCATCTCCACGAGATGCAGGGCGTGCACCGGCAGCCACAGGTCCTCCACCTCGGGCGGGAACACCTCGAAGGTGAGGGTGTCGTTGGCGACCGCCGCGACGTCGCGCGCGTGGAACCACTCCGGTGTCCGGATCGACAGCCCCGGCGACGGATACGCGTACGTGTGCCGGTCCCCGGCCAGGCAGAGCTGCACCTGCCCCGTCCGTACGAGCACGATGTCACCGGCCCGCACGCGCGTACCGGCCAGCTCCTCGGCCGCGTCCAGGTCCTCGGGCGTGACGGCGTGCGCGCCGTCGAGCCGGTCCGTGCCCCGGGCCCGGGCGACATCGAGCAGTACTCCACGCGAGACGAGGTGCCGGACCTTGTCGATGCCGCTGAACGCGGCGCCGTCGTGCGGGGTGATGGAGTGCGCGGGGCGGCCGTTGTAGAGCCGGCCCGAGTGCGAGACGTGCGGCAGCGCGTCCCAGTGGGTGGCCGCCTGGAGCCCCATGGTCACGGCGTCGTCGCTGCACGCGACGGTGCCCGGGCCGAAGAGCTCCTGGTTGATCTGCACCATGACGTGCAGCGGGTCGATCCGCCCCGGGATCATCCCCGTCTGGACGCCGTCGCGCCTCAGGGGCAGCGCGAGCGGGATCCGGCGACCGGTGCGGACCGTCGCCGCGGCCTGACGGACGACCTCGTCGGTGATCAGGTTCAGTGTGCCGAGCTCGTCGGTTTCTCCCCAACGCCCCCAGTTGTTCACGCGCTTGGCGATGTCGTGGAACGCGTCCGGCAGCGACATGAGTCCTCCCCGGGGCTTGTGTTCCCGTATCTGACGGGTCGTAGAATCTGGAGTCCGCGAAATCTAACGGTCCGTCAGAAACCGTGGGACGGGAAGGGGCCGGGCGTGGGGAACTTCTTGGCAGGCAAGGTCGTCGCCGTCACGGGCGCCGGGCGGGGCATCGGCCGGGCGGTCGCGCTCGCGGCGGCGGAGGAGGGGGCGAAGGTCGTCGTCAACGACTACGGCGTGGCGGTCGACGGCGCCTCCCCGACCAGTGAGGTCGCCGAGGCCGTGGTCAAGGAGATCGAGGCGGCGGGCGGGGACGCGGTCGCCGTCGCCGACGACATCTCCACCATGGCGGGCGGGCAGCGGGTCGTCGACGTGGCGCTGTCGTCGTACGGGCGGCTCGACGGGGTGGTCTGCGTGGCCGGGATCCTCCGGGAACGGATGCTGTTCAACATGACCGAGGAGGAGTGGGACCCGGTCGTCGCGACGCACCTGAAGGGCACCTTCACGGTGTTCCGGGCCGCCTCGGCGGTGATGCGGGGGCAGCGCGCCGGCACGCTGATCGGCTTCACCAGCGGCAACCACCAGGGGTCGGTGTCACAGGCCAACTACAGCGCGGCCAAGGGCGGGATCATCTCGCTCGTGCGGAGCGCGGCGCTGGGCTTGCACAAGTACGGGGTGACCGCGAACGCGGTGGCGCCGGTTGCGCGGACGCGGATGTCGGCGGGGGTTCCGGTGGAACTGGCGGAGATCGGGGAGCCGGAGGATGTCGCCGCGCTGGTGGTGTATCTGCTGTCCGACGAGGCCTCCCGGCAGGGGATCACGGGGCAGGTGTACACGGTCGCCGGGGCGAAGATCGCGGTGTGGGCGCAGCCGAGGGAGTTGCGGGCGGCCTATGCCTCCGGCGGTTGGACCGTGGAGAGGATCGCGGAGTTTCTGCCCGGGTCGGTGGGGGTGGATCCGATGCCGATGCTGGAGCGGGTGCGGGAGATGGAGCGGGCGGCTCGGGAGGGGGAGCGGCCGAACGCCCAGTAGCTCGGGGGTGCGTGTGGTGGGCGGCTGCGGGTGGGTTGTGGCTTGTCGCGCAGTTCCCCGCGCCCCTTAGGTTGCTTCGCAACCCGCGGGCAGTCGTGCCTCCCCCAGTGCCTTAAGGGCCTGGGAGGTGCCCCCAGGCGGCACGGGTGGGCGCGGGCGGTACCCCGTAGCGCCAGGTCGTGCCACCCACCCGGCATCAGCCTCATCCCAGCAGTCACTTTGGACGAGGGGCGGCAACCGTGGATTTCGGGTTCGCACGTGAAGACGAGGACTTTCGGGGCGAGGTCAGGGACTGGCTCGCTGCGCACGCCGAGGGGGCGGGAGGCCGCCGCTCCTGGGAGCGCACGCTCGGAGCGGCCGGGTGGATCGGGATCGGGTGGGGTGCGGGTGGGTACGGCAATCGCACCGCCACGCTCACCCAACAGGTGGTCTGGGCCGAGGAGTACGCCCGGTCGGGCGCGCCCCCGCGCTCCGGGCACATCGGCGAGAACCTCCTGGCTCCCACGCTCCTCGCGCACGGCACCGAGGAGCAGAAGTCCCGCTTCCTGCCCCCGATCGCCGCCGGTGAGGAACTCTGGTGCCAGGGCTACAGCGAACCCGGCGCCGGCTCGGACCTGGCCGGTGTCCGTACCGCGGCCGTGCGCGAGGCGGACGGCCGTACCTACCGCGTCACCGGGCAGAAGATCTGGACGTCACTCGCGCACGAGGCCGACTGGTGCTTCGTGCTCGCCCGCACCGAGCCCGGCTCGCGGCGGCACCACGGACTGACCTTCCTCCTCGTCCGCATGGACCAGCCGGGCCGGATCGAGGTGCGCCCCATCCGGCAGCTGACGGGCACCAGCGACTTCAACGAGGTCTTCTTCGACGGCGCGCGCGCGGAGCACGTCGTCGGCGGCGAGGGCAACGGCTGGCGCGTCGCCATGAGCCTCCTCGGCTTCGAGCGGGGCGTGTCCACGCTGGCGCAGCAGATCGGGTTCGCCGAGGAACTGGGCAGCGTGGTGCGGGCGGCGGTGGAGTCGGGCGCGGTCGGGGATCCCGTCGTGCGGGAACGGCTCGTGCGGCAGTGGGCCGAGCTGCGCACCATGCGCTGGAACGCCCTGCGCACCCTGGGCGGTTCGGGTGACGCGGGGGCACCGAGCGTGGCGAAGCTGCTGTGGGCCGGCTGGCACCAGCGGCTCGGGGAGCTGGCGGTCCTGGTGCGGGGCGCCGCGGCGAGCGTGGGCCCGGCGGACTGGTCGGTGGCGTCGCCGTACGAACTGGACGCGGCGCAGCACCTCTTCCTCTTCTCCCGGGCCGACACCATCTACGGCGGCTCGGACCAGATCCAGCGCACGATCATCGCCGAGCGGGTGCTCGGTCTGCCCAGGGAGCCCAAGGGGGCCGTGTGATGCGAGGCGTGATCTTCGACGGGAAACAGGTCCGGGTCGTCACGGACCTTCAGGTGCGGGAGCCGGGGCCGGGTGAGGTGCGGGTCGCGATCTCGGCGGCGGGGCTGTGTCACAGCGATCTGTCGGTGGTGGACGGGACCATACCCTTCCCGGTTCCCGTGGTGCTGGGCCATGAGGGGGCGGGTGTGGTGGAGGCGGTGGGGGAGGGCGTCACCCATGTCGCGCCCGGGGACCACGTGGCCCTGTCCACGCTCGCGAACTGCGGTACGTGCGCGGAGTGCGACCGGGGCCGCCCGACCATGTGCCGGCAGGCGATCGGGCGTCCGGGCCGGCCGTTCCGTCACGCCGGCCTGCCGGTCCACCAGTTCGCCGCGAACTCGGCGTTCGCGGAGCGCACGGTCGTGAAGGCCGTCCAGGCGGTCCGGATCCCCGGGGACATCCCCATGGCGTCGGCGGCGCTCATCGGGTGCGGGGTGCTGACGGGGGTGGGCGCCGTGCTGAACCGGGCGCGGGTGGACCGCGGCGACAGTGTCCTGGTGATCGGGACGGGCGGTATCGGCCTGAACGTGCTGCAGGGGGCGCGGCTCGCGGGTGCCCTGCGGATCGTGGCCGTCGACGCCAACCCGGCGAAGGAGGACATGGCACGCCGCTTCGGCGCGACGGACTTCCTCACCTCGACGGAGGGTGTGCGGGACATCCTGCCCACGGGCGCGGACCACGCCTTCGAGTGCGTCGGCCGGGTGGAGCTGATCCGCCAGGCGATCGACGCACTGGACCGGCACGGCCAGGCGGTCCTCCTCGGGGTGCCGCCGGCCACGGCCGAGGCGTCCTTCCGCGTCTCGTCGATGTACCTCGACAAGTCCATCCTGGGCTGCCGCTACGGCTCCTCCCGCCCCCAGCGGGACATCGCCCTCTACGCCGAGCTGTACCGCCAGGGCAGGCTGCTGCTCGACGAACTCGTCACCCGGACCTATCCGGTCGAGGACTTCGAGAAGGCGGCGGCGGACGCGGAGGCGGGGCGGGTGGCACGCGGGGTGCTCACGTTCTGACGGCCCGCCTCGTCCCTGGCGGTCCGGAAGGTCCGCCGGTAGGCGGTGGGCGTGACGCCGAGCGCCGCCTGGAGGTGCTGGCGCATCGACTGGGCCGTGCCGAAGCCCGCGTCCCGGGCCACCTGGTCGACGGAGCGGTCGGTGGTCTCCAGCAGGTGCCGGGCCCGTTCCACGCGCTGCTGGGTGAGCCACTGGCCGGGGCTGACGCCGGTCTCCTCGCGGAAGCGGCGGGTGAACGTGCGGACCGACATGGACTCCTGGGCGGCCATGTCGCGCAGCTGGATCGGCTCGTGGAGACGGCCCAGGGCCCAGGCGCGGGCGGTGGTGGTGGAGGCCTGCTGCGGATCGGGCACCGGACGCTCGATGTACTGCGCCTGACCGCCGTCGCGGTGCGGCGGTACGACCGTACGGCGGGCCACGTCGTTGGCGACGGCGGCGCCGTGGTCCCGGCGGACCATGTGCAGGCACAGGTCGATGCCCGCGGCGACGCCCGCGGAGGTCAGCACGTCGCCGTCGTCGATGAACAGCACGTCGGGGTCGACCCGGACCTTGGGGAAGAGCCGCTGGAGGCGCGCGGCGTCGGCCCAGTGGGTGGTGGCGGGGCGGCCGTCGAGGAGGCCGGCGGCGGCGAGGACGTAGACGCCGGTGCAGATGGAGGCCAGCCGGGTGCCGGGCCGGAGGAGGGCGAGGGCGGCGGCCAGTTCGTCGGTCAGCACGCCTTCGTCGTGGACCGGGCCGAGTTCGTACGACGCCGGGACGATCACGGTGTCGGCGTCGGCCAGGGCCTCGGGGCCGTGCGCGACGTGGATGGCGAAGTCGGCGTCCGTCTCGACCGGGCCCGGTGGGCGGACCGAGCAGGTCACGACCTCGTACAGGCGCCGTCCCAGGGCGTCCTTGGGGCGGCCGAAGATACGGTGCGGGATGCCCAGTTCGAAGGGGAGCAGCCCGTCGAGGGCGAGGACGACCACGCGGTGGGGACGGAAGCCGGCGGCCGGGTCCGCGGCCGGACGGGAGTGGCTGGCCGATGTCATGGCCCGATCCTAGCGAATGCTGTCCTCCGGGCCACTCGATGGAGCCGGTCGCGGGCCGGAAGCTCTATGTCGTGACCCAGACAAGCGAAGCCGCAGCAGTCGTGCCGCAGCCGCCGAAGCCGGGCCGCGGCGGCCGTCGACGCGTGCACCGGGCCTGGTTCGTCGCCGCCGTCACCTTCGTGACGATCATCGGCGCGGCCGCCTTCCGTTCCGTACCCGGCCTGCTCATCGACCCCTTGCACGACGAGTTCGACTGGTCGCGCGGCACGATCAGCGCCGCCGTCTCAGTCAATCTCGCGCTGTACGGCCTGACGGCACCGTTCGCGGCGGCCCTGATGGACCGCTTCGGCATCCGCCGGGTCGTCGCGGTCGCCCTGACGGTCATCGCGCTCGGCTCGGGCCTCACGGTGTGGATGACGGCGGCCTGGCAACTGATGCTGTGCTGGGGCCTGCTGGTCGGTCTCGGCTCCGGCTCCATGGCGCTGGCGTTCGCGGCGACCGTCACCAACCGCTGGTTCACCGAGCGGCGCGGCCTGGTCACCGGGATCCTCACCGCCGCGTCCGCCTCCGGCCAGCTGATCTTCCTGCCCCTGCTGTCCTGGATCGTCGAACGGCACGACTGGCGCCCGGCGGCCGTGACGGTCGCGCTCGCCGCCCTCGCGGTCGTCCCGTTCGTCTGGCTCCTGCTGCGCGACCACCCCGCGGACGTGGGCCTGAAGCCGTACGGCGCCACCGAGTTCGTACCGAAGCCCGCACCGGTCCCGGGCGCCGCCCGCCGGGCCGTGACCGTCCTGCTCTCGGCCGCGCGCACCGGCCCGTTCTGGCTGCTCGCCGGCACCTTCGCGATCTGCGGCGCCTCGACCAACGGCCTGCTCCAGACCCACTTCGTGCCCGCCGCCCACGACCACGGCATGCCCCTCACCACCGCCGCCTCGCTGCTCGCGGTCATCGGCGTCTTCGACGTCGTCGGCACGATCGCCTCCGGCTGGTTCACCGACCGCTTCGAAGCCCGGCGCCTGCTCGCCGTCTACTACGCCCTGCGGGGCGTCTCCCTCCTCTTCCTCCCCCTGCTCCTGGTCACACCCAGCGTCCAGCCCCCGATGATCTTCTTCATCGTCTTCTACGGCCTCGACTGGGTCGCCACCGTCCCGCCCACCCTCGCCCTGTGCCGCGAGCACTACGGCGAGGACAGCGCGATCGTCTTCGGCTGGGTCCTCGCCTCCCACCAGGTCGGCGCGGCCCTGGTCGCCTTCCTCGGCGGCGTCGCCCGCGACACGTTCGGCTCGTACGACGTGGTCTGGTACGCGTCGGGGGCGTTGTGCGCGGTGGCGGCGCTGATGGCGTTGGTGATCCGGCGGCGGGGGGCGGGGTCGGGGGTGGAGGCCGTGGCCTGAGAGCGGGCTCTCGCGCGTTCAGGCGTGGTCGGGCCCGGTGAACGCTTGCCGGCTGTGCAGGAGCAGCTCGCGCAGGGCGGGGCTGTGCGGGCTCCTCCAGACCAGGGCGAGCAACGCTCGCCTTCGGCGATCGGCCTGCGGCCGAGGGTGGGTGGGTTCCGGGCTGGGCCTATCCTGAGGCCGGCCCATTCGCCTCTTGGAAGGTCCGTTGATGACACTCGGCATGGTTCTCGGTGACGTGGTCGTCGTGACGTCGCAGGTTCGTTCATGTTCGGCCTTCCGAGGAGTTTGCCGTGTCCACGATCCACTGGGTCGAGGCTCAACCCCGTTCCGCCCGCTGGCATTCTGAGTCCGGGCTGCCCCTGCCCCGTCGGGTCGTCGTCGCCGACGACCGGATGAGGGCCGCCGTCGCCTACCGGCTGGCCTGCGAGGGCACCGCGTTGTTGTGGCGCGGGGATTTTCAGAACGCGCGGCAGTTGTTGCGTGCCATGGACCGTCGTGTCCGTGGTGCCGCGCCCGGTGCGGCCGGGACGCCCGCCGAGACCTTTCATCTGTACCGGCGGTTTCGTGCTCACCGTGCGCGTGTGCTCGGCAAGGTGCTCGTCCTGCTGGAGGAGCACCACAGGCTGGCTCTGCGCCGGGCGCCCGATGTGAGTCGGGCGTGTGTCGAGGCGTACGGGCCGTCCGATGGTCCTGTGGCCGTCGCCCTGACCGAGCTGCTGGGCGTGATCAGTGCCCGGGAATGGCGGGAGAACGGCGTGCACGTACCGGCGCTGGACGCCCGGATCCACCCGCACTACGGGGTGTTCGCGCCGACGAGGAGTGAGTACGTCGATCTTGTGGCACGGACGCCCTTGCCAGGCCCCGGCATGCGTACCGCGTTCGACCTCGGTACCGGCACCGGTGTGCTCGCCGCCGTGCTCGCCCGGCGGGGTGTCCGGCAGGTCGTCGCCACGGATGTCAGCACCCGGGCGCGGGCGTGTGCCCGGGACAACGTCGAGCGGTTGGGGGTCGCGTCGGCGGTCCGTGTCACCGGGCCCGAGCTGTATCCCGACGGGCGCGCCGGCCTGGTGGTGTGCAACCCGCCCTGGATTCCCGCCCGTCCCGCCTCCGGCCTCGACCTCGGCGTCTACGACGCGGGCGGCGGCATGCTCCGCGGGTTCCTCGACGGGCTCGCCGGCCGGCTGGAGCCGGGCGGGGAGGGCTGGCTCGTGCTGTCCGATCTGGCGGAACGGCTCGGGCTGCGCGACCGGGGCGCGTTGCTGAACGCCATCGACACGGCGGGGCTGCGGGTCATCGACCGTCTGGACACCCGCCCGCGTCACGCGCGCGTGCGGGACACGAGTGATCCGTTGCATGCCGTACGGGCCGCCGAAGTCACCTCGCTGTGGCGCCTGGCCGTCGCCTGATCGGTACCTGCCGGTCAGTCCGACAGCCGCGTGAAGCGCCCTCGGTGGAAGAGCAGCGGTCCGTCCGGGTCGTCGGCTGCCGTGCCGAGGGCGTCCACCCGGCCCACCACGATGAGGTGGTCGCCGCCGGTGTGGACGGCGTGGATCGCGCAGTCGATCCAGGCGACGGCACCCGACAGGCGCGGCGAGCCGGACACCGGCGCCGCGTCGTACGCCACCCCCGCGAACTTGTCCGCGCCGCTCACCGCGAAGGCGCGGCACAGCTCGCTCTGGTGGGCTGCGAGGACGTTCACGCAGAACACCCCGGCCCGGGCGATACGCGGCCAGGTCGTCGATGTGCGGCCGACCATGAAGGCGACCAGCGGCGGGTCGAGGGAGAGGGAGGTGAAGGACTGACAGGCGAAGCCGGCGGGGGAGGTGCCCGTGCTTGTGGCGGGGGGTGCCGTGATGACCGCCACGCCCGTCGGGAAGTGTCCGAGGACGCGGCGGAATTCCGCCGGGTCGACGGGAGCGCGTTCGTCATCGCCGACGCACCGCAGCTCGGGGCGCGGCAGCACTTCGACGGGCTCCGGCGCGGCGGTGCGGACCGCCCTGAGGTAGCGGACGGCGGCTTCTGCCATTCCTGTTTGTCCCATCACACGCGCCATTGAAGCTGACGGACCATCAGATGGGAAGGGCCGGCAGCCCCCTCAGCAGCCCCTGTACGCGGGGCTCCGCCGCTCCACGAAGCTCCGTACGCCCTCCTGCGCGTCCGCCGTCGTCATGTTGATCTCCTGCGCGGCCGCCTCCGCGGCGAAGGCGGTGGCGCGGTCGGTGTCGAGGGAGGCGTTGACGAGTTGCTTGGTCAGGGCGAGGGCGCGGGTCGGGCCGGTGGCGAGGCGTTCCGCCCAGGCGCGGGACGTCTTGTCCAGGTCGGCGTCCGGGACGACCCGGTTGACCAGCCCCATCCGCTGCGCGTCCGCCGCCGTGAGCGCGTCACCGAAGAACATCAGCTCCTTGGCGCGCTGCGGGCCGATGAGGCGGGGCAGGAGGTAGGCGCCGCCGGCGTCGGGGACCAGGCCGCGGCGTACGAACACCTCGATGAAGCGGGCGGATTCGGCCGCCAGGACCAGGTCGCAGGCGAACGCCAGATGCGCGCCGAGGCCCGCCGCCGTGCCGTTGACCGCCGCGATCACCGGCTTCTCGCAGTCCAGGACGGCGGCGATCAGGCGCTGGGCGCCGGTGCGGAGGGTGCGGGCGACATCGCCGGTGGCGCGGGCGGCGGGTGCGGCGGCCGAGGCCCGGAGGTCGGCGCCGGCGCAGAAGCCGCGGCCCGTTCCCGTGAGAACGACCGCTCGTACCTCCGCCGACGCGGACGCCTCCGCCAGGAGCCGGACGATCTCGTCCCGCTGGGCGGGGGTGAGGGCGTTGAGGGTCTCGGGCCGGTTGAGGGTGAGGGAGAGGACGTGGCCGGAGGTGGTGTGCAGGACGGCGGGTTCCGTCATCGGCTGCACACCGCCAGGGCGTCCAGCGCCACCGCGCCCTGCCCCTGGGGCAGGACCATGAGCGGGTTGATGTCCAACTCGGCCAGCTGGTCACCGAGTTCCAGCGCCATGCGCTGCACGCGCAGGACGACCTCGACGAGGGCGTCCAGATCCGCCGGCGGCCGGCCCCGGACCCCGTCGAGCAGGGCCCGCCCGCGCAGCCCGGCGAGCATGTCGCGCGCCTGCTCCTCGCCGAACGGCGGCACCCCTACGGCGGTGTCGCGCAGGACCTCGACGAGGACCCCGCCGAGCCCGACCGTCACCGTCGGCCCGAACAGGTCGTCGTGCGTGACTCCGACGACCATCTCGACGCCGTGCTCGACCATCTGGCAGACCAGTACGCCGTCCAGGGGGACTTCCTCGTAGCGGGCGATGTCGGTCAGCTCCCGGTAGGCGTCGCGGACCTGGCTCGCGGAGGTGAGCCCTATCTTCACCAGGCCCAGTTCGGTCTTGTGGGCGATCCGGGCGCCCGAGGCCTTCATCACCACCGGGTAGCCCACCAGCCCCGCCGCCCGTACGGCCGCTGCCGCGCTGGTCACCAGCTGCTCGCGGGGCACGCGGATGCCGTACGCCCGCAGCAGCTGCTTCGCCGCGTGCTCGCTGAGCTGCTCGCCGGGCCGCATCAGCGTCTGGGCCTTGCGGTAGGAGGGGGAGGGGGTGCGCGGGGCGTCGTCGAAGGGGGAGCGGTAGCCGGTCGTGAAGCGGTGGTGGGCGAGGTGGGCGCGGACGGCGGTGAGGCAGTTGCCGACCGTGCGGAAGGTGGCCACGCGGGAGGAGCCGAGGAGGACCTCGCGGTAGGCCGGCTCGGTGCCGACCGGCGAGCCCCACACCACGCACACCAGCTTGTCGGTCTGTTCCGCCGCGTCGACCAGGTCCCGTACGAGCCGGTCGCTGAGCGGGGGGAACGGCCCGGTGATCGGGCAGATGAGCACGCCCACCTCGGGGTCGTCGAGGATCGCGTCGATGATCTTCCGGCCGCGCGAGTCGCCGACCGGGTGACCGCCGTTGTCGACGGGGTTGGCGACGCTCAGGTACTCGGGTATCCACTGGTGCAGCTCGGCCTGTTTCGCCTCCGACAGCACCGGCAGCCGCAGGCCCGCCTCCGTCGCCAGGTCGGCGACGTGCGCGCCCGTGCCGCCGGAGATCGAGTAGACGACGACCCCGTCGGCGCGCGGCGGGCGGGCCCGGGCCAGCAGGGTCGCCGTGTCCTGGAGTTCGTCGAGTCCGTCGACCCTGATCACGCCGTACTGCCGCAGCGCCGCGTCCACCACGGCGTCGGCGCCGGTCAGTTTGCCCGTGTGGGAGGCGGCCGTGCGGGCGCCGGTCTCGGTGCGGCCCACCTTGACCGCGACGACCGGCACGCCGCGCCGGGCGGCCCGGTCGGCGGCGAGCAGGAAGGAGCGGCCGTCCTTCAGCCCCTCCAGGTAGCAGGCGACGGCGCCGACCTCGGGCTGCTCGGCGAAGTAGGAGAGGAAGTCGGCGCTCTCCAGGTCGGCCTCGTTGCCGGTGGGCGCCCAGTGGGAGAGCCGGATGCCGAGTTCCTGGAGCGCGAAGAGGGGGCGGCCCTGGTGGCCGGACTGGGTGATCAGCGCGATCGCCGGGCCCTGAAGGTCGTCGCGGAACCGCTCGAAGGCGTTGAGGTTGGTGTTGGGGCCCAGCAGCCGCATCCCGGACCGCTCGACGGCGGCGGCCAGTCGCCGCTGGGCGGCCTCGCCCTCCGGTCCGGTCTCCGCGAACCCGGAGGCGAAGACGACCGCGAACCGGGCCTTGGTCTCGGCCAGTTCCTCGACCACCGGGAGGGGGTCGCCGACCAGCACCACGGCCAGGTCGACCTGCTCGGGCAGACCGGCGACGGAAGGGCAGCAGGGCATGCCGAAGACGGACGGGCGGCTCGGATGCACCGGATACAGCCGGGCCCCGACCCGTTCCGCCCAGTCGGCCAGTCGCCTCGTGATGCCGGTGTTCGGTCGCCCCTCGGCATCGGACGCGCCGATCACGGCGACGGACCGGGGGCGGAAGAAGCGGTCCAGGTCGGGTACGTCCGCGTGCAGCGGACGCCCGCTGACATCGAGGTCTCCCGTCTGGGCCGGCCTGCCGTGCACGACGGGCCCGGACCGCTCGCCACAGGCGAGGGCCCGGGTCCGGCGGGAGTCGGTGGTGAGGGTGCCGTGGGTCGATCCAAGCATCGTTTCCGCCCGCTCCTGTGAGACAGCCGCTAACTGACGCTCTGTCAGATTATCCGAACTGACGTGATGTCAGGAACGGTTGAGTGCGGGTGAAGTTCCCGCCGGCTGTGTGTCCGTACGCCGTGTGCCACGCTGAACCCATGAGTGAGGCCGCCTCCGGTATCCGGCTGATGACCATGAACGTGCTGGCACCGCAGTACGCCGACGGCGCGCGCCGGCGGGCGGTCCTGGCCCGCGAGATCGAGCGCCAGGACCCGGACGTGCTCGCACTCCAGGAAGTCACCCCCGAGGACGTGGCGGCGCTCGTCGACGCCGGCTGGCACGTCGCGGCGCACCCTCGCCGGTCCCCCGACGGTGTGGGGGCCGTCCTGGCCGCCCGTCACCCCTTCGGGCACACCGTGACGGACCCCCTCCAGGTGACCGAGCGCACGGCGCACACCAGCTGGTGCGGAGTCGTCGCCGCCGAGCTCCGGCTGCCCGAACCCTTCGGCACGATCCTCGTCGTGCACCACAAACCGAGCTGGCCCTACGGCTACGAGTACGAAAGGGAGTTGCAGGCGCTCGCCACCGCCCGGCTCGTGGACGGCCTCACCGCCGAACGCCCCGTGCGCCACACCGTCCTGCTCGGCGACTTCGACGCCACCCCCGAGGCCGCCAGCCTGCGCTTCTTCCAGGGGCTCCAGTCGCTCGACGGCACGAGTGTCTGCTTCCAGGACACCTGGTCGGCTGTGCATCCCAAGGAACCGGGCCCCACGTTCAGCCCGGCCAACCCGCTCGTGCGGCAGGGGGACATGCCCGAGGCCTCGGATCGCCGTATCGACTACATCCTGCTCCGGTGCGGCCCGCACGGCCCCACCCTGCGCGTCTCCTCGTGCCGGCGGGTCCTGGTGCGACCGGTGGACGGCGTGTACGCGAGCGACCACTACGGCCTGGTCACGGACCTGACCCTGCCCGATCACCCGCCGGGCCGGTGGGCCTAGGCGGTGTCCCCCTGGCCCGGGAGTCGAGACACCGCCCCCGAGCCGTCCCGGGCGATGGCCTTCGCGATCTTCGTCGCGTCGATCGCCATCTCGCGGAACATGCCGCTGATCGGGTTGGTGAAGCCGGTGAAGTACAGGCCGGGGGCGGTCCGCGGGCTGCGGGGGCCCTGGACGACGGGCTTCCCGCGGGCGTCGAGTACGTCGAGGTGGCCGACGAGGCCCTCCAGGGCCCGGGTGTAGCCGGTGGCGGCGACGACGGCGTCCGGGGAGAGGCGGCTGCCGTCGGCGAGGACGACCTTGCCGTCCTCGAAGCCCTCCACGGCCGCCACGACCTCCACCCTGCCCGTGCGCACGGCGTCGATCAGACCGACGTCCTGGACGGGTACGGCGCCCTCGGTGGCCCGCGTGTAGAGGCCGGTGTCGGGGCGCGGCAGGCCGTGGGCGGACAGGTCGGGCACGCTCAGTCTGCCCAGCTGCCGGGCCATCCGGTCGACCAGGCCGACCGGCAGGTGCCGTGCCATGACGCCCGAGTACTGCGCGGCCCAGCCCGCCGTCGAGCGGCGCACGATGTGCGGGACGGTGCGGATGGACAGCCGTACCCGGGCGCCGCCGTCCGCCAGGTCCACGGCGATCTCGGCGCCCGTGTTGCCGGCGCCCACGACGAGGACCTCGCTGCCCGCGAAGGGCTCGGCGTTGCGGTAGGCGGACGCGTGCAGGAACTCGCCGGTGTAGGTGTCGCGGCCGGGCCAGTCGGGCACGCGGGGCGTGTGGTTGTAGCCGGTGGCGACGACGACCGCCGCGCCCGTCAGTTCCCGGCCGCCGGTGGCGTGCAGCAGCCAGCCCGTGCCGTCGGGGGCGCGCTCGACTCGGGACACCTCGACGCCGGTGACGACTTCGAGCCGGTGGTGTTCGGCGTACTTCTCCAGGTACCGCACCACGTTGTCCCGGGACACCCACCGCCCGAACCGCCGTGGCATCGGCAGCCCGGGCAGGGACGACAGCCGGCGGGTGGTGTGCAGGTGCAGCCGGTCGTAGTGGCCGCGCCAGGACGCCCCGACGCGGTCGGACTTCTCCAGGACGACGGCCCGTATGCCCCGGGCCCGCAGCGCGTACGCGGCGGAGAGCCCGCCCGGGCCGCCGCCGATGACGTAGACGGGGCGGTCGGGTGTGGGGGGTGCGGGGGAGTGTGTGGGGGGCGTGGAGTCGGCCATGAGCGGGAGCGTAGCCACGGATCAGCTTGATGGGTCTCGGTCAAGACCGGAATTGGTTTCGGATTGATCACGGCTGTAGGGGGGCGGGGTGGAGCCGGTGGTGTGGAGGGCCTGGTTGTGGCGAGCCGGTGATCATTCTTGACCCATGGCCTGCCCGCACGGGAACACCCGTCTGCGGAGGCGGTGTTGAGAGGACGTCGATGGAGACCGGAACGCCCCGCGAAGGAGACCGGAATGGCCCTGACCCGTGAAGAGCGCGAACAGTTCCTGGCCGAGCCGCACATCGCCGCGCTGGCGGTCGACGCGGGGCCCGGCCGCGCGCCGCTGACCGTGCCGATCTGGTACCAGTACGAGCCCGGTGGCGACATCTGGATCATGACGGGCCTCGACTCCCGCAAGAACGAGCTGATCAGCGCGGCGGGCCGGTTCTCGCTGATGGTGGACCGGCTGGAGCCGACGATCCGGTACGTGTCGGTCGAGGGCCCGGTCGTCGACACGGCCCCCGCCACCCTCGACCAGCTCCGCGAGCTCTCGGCGCGCTACCTGCCGGCCGACAAGGTCGACGGCTACGTCGACTTCGCCTGGAAGAACCACGGGGAACAGCTGGTGCTGCGGATGCGGCCGGAGCGGTGGGTGTCGTCGGACCTCGGGCAGGTGTGAGGAGCGCGCCGGGGTGACAATCGGGGCATGGCAACGGATCCTCACGAGCTGCTGAGGTCGCTGCGGGTCTGGGACCCGCAGGTCACTCGACTGCCCTCCTTCGACCCGACGACCGCCCCCGACACCCCGCTGCCGCTCTTCGCCGAGTGGTTCGCGGCGGCGGTGGCGGCCGGGCAGACCGAACCGCACACCGTGTCGCTGGCGACCTCCGACGAGTCCGGCCTGCCCGACGTACGGATCGTCATGCTGCACGGCGCCGACGAGAACGGCTGGTCCTTCGCGTCCCACGCCGGCAGCCGCAAGGGCCGCCACCTCGGCGCCCGCCCGTACGCCGCGCTCTGCTTCTACTGGCCGGTCCTGGGCCGGCAGGTACGCGTGCGCGGCCCGGTGTCGTCGGCTCCGTCCGAGGAGGCCCAGGGTGACCTGCACGCCCGCTCGACGGGCGCGCTGGCCGCGGCGCTGACCGGCCGCCAGAGCGAGCTCCTGGGCTCGGTGGAGGAGATGGCACGGGCCTCGCAGGCGGCGTGGGAACGGGCCAGGAGCGAGCCCGAGGCACCCGTACCGTCCTGGACCCTGTACCGGCTGCGGCCGGACGAGGTGGAGTTCTTCCAGGGAGACGAGGCGCGGCGGCACGTACGGCTCCGCTACCGGAGCACGGAGGAAGGGTGGGCACGGGAACTGCTGTGGCCGTGAACGGACCGGCGGTCACCGGGTGTTGCGCATCCCGAGAATGTAGGCAGCGGTGAGCGCGACGGCACGGTCTTCGTCATGCGACAGCTCCGCGAGGGCACGGGACGCCGTGCTCCCCGGGATGTCCGCGAGCGCCTGGGTCAGCCGTCGGCGTGCGGACGATCCGACGGTGCCGTCGGCGAGGCAGTCGACGAGCCCGGCGGCGATCCGGTCCGCCGACGCGGGACGACTCGCCAGCGCGCTCAGCGCGTCGGCCGCGTCGACGTCGTTCGCCGCCTCGACGATCATGCCGATGAGCGTGGGCACCGCGTCGGCCACGCCACGTGCCCCGAGCGCCACCGCCGCGTACCTGCGGACCACGAGGTCGGGATGGGCGAGGGCGTCCCGCAGCAGTGCGGTCGCCTGACCGTCCGGAATCTCCGCGAGGGACTGGACGGCACGTTTGCGTACCTCGGCCGCCGGTGAACCGAGGCCCTCCGCCAGCAGCGCCGGTGCGCCCTCGCCCGATCGCGCCAGAGCCCATCGAAGGGCCCCGGCGACGTTCGGGTCGGTCTCGCTCAGCACCGCCTCGACCAGTGCTTCGACCGGCACCGGAACATCGTCGACACAGGACAGGGCCGCGCGTTGGCGCGCCCCGGCGCTCTTCGACCCCAGCCCCTGCAGAAGCGCGACGACCTGGAGGACGTCCTCCCAGGCGGCGGGTTCCGCGGCGCCGATCCGGCTCAGTCGCGTGAGCAGCTCCGTCTCGGCCGCGATGCGTTCCCGCGTCCGGCGGACGAGGTCGTCGACGAGTTCCGAGGGCGTGAAGCCGGGATCGTCGAGCGCGCGCCCGACTTCCCGCAGCGACAGCCCGAGCGACCGCAGGCTCTCGATGTGGAAGATCCGCCGGACGTCCTCGCCGGAGTACTCGCGATAGCCGGCGTCCGTACGACCCGTGGGCCGCACCAGGCCGAGCGATTCGTAGTGCCTGAGCATGCGGGCGCTGACCCCCGACCGCCGTGCCACGTCACCGATCAGCACTGCCTGTCATCCCTCCTGGCGGGTCGGGCCGAGAGCCACGACGCGCTTCGCCTCCTCGACCGCGAACTCGAACCCGGCATCCGGGTCGCGCAACAGCCGTTCCGTGGCGAGCGCGTGGGCACGCACGCCGGGGTCGGGATCCGCCGTCGCCGCGCGCAGGCTCGGCATGGTCCTCTCACCGAGCACGACCAGCGCCCGGCTGAGACTCAACCGCGTCTCACGCCCGCCGCGCCCCAGCTGGGTCACCAGTACTCCGGCCAGCGCGTCCTCTTCCCCCTCGGGCACGAGAACGACCGCTGCTCGCCAGGCACTCCGCGCCACCTCGTCGTCGGCATCGGTCAGCAGGGCCCGCGTGATCGCCGGCCACGCCTGCCGGTCCCCGATCTTCGACAGCGTGTGCAACGCCTGGCTCCGCGCCTGCGCACGCTCCGAGCGGAGTTCCTCGAGCAGCTCGGGGACCGTCGTCGACGCCGGGTGGCGGGTGAGGGCCCAGGTGAGCATGTCGCGGACGGAGAACTCCGGCTCGACCGCGCATCGTTCGACGAGCTTGCCGACGAACCGCGGAT
This sequence comes from Streptomyces sp. NPDC006235, assembly GCF_040613735.1. Lineage (NCBI taxonomy): Bacteria > Bacillati > Actinomycetota > Actinomycetes > Kitasatosporales > Streptomycetaceae > Streptomyces > Streptomyces sp. NPDC006235. The sequence continues at coordinate 112,680 of NZ_JBEXSR010000017.1, read as the reverse complement.
CGGGGGCCGTGCCGATCGCCAGCGCCGCCCGCAGCCGCACGGACGCGCTGCTGTCCTGCAGGTCCTGCAGGTCCTGAAGACCTCTCATCGGGACCACCTCCTCGCCACAGTGAAGGCCTTGTCACCGTGGCAAGGTCAAGCGGGCGCGGACCTCGTGGATCAAGGGATCCGCTCCCCCCCCGGCCGGGGGCTACGTGAAGTCGTACACCGCGAAGTCCGCCACCGGCCGGTACCCGATGCGCTGGTACAGGCCGTTGCTGGTCGGGTTCGACAGGTCCGTGAAGAGGAGCACCTCCTGGGCTCCGGCGGCCAGGGCGGCGCGGCTGACCTCGGCCGTGGCGGCGCCCGCGTAGCCGCGGCCGCGCAGGTGGGCCGGGGTGTAGACCGAGGCGACGCGGACCTGGCCGGCGACCTGTGGGGTCCTTCCGGCCATGGCGGCCGGGGTGCCGTCGGGCGTCTCCCAGAACGTGATGCCGCCCTCCCTGATGCGGGCGTCCGCCCACTCGCCGGCGTCCCGGAAGACGCCCGAGCCGACGGCTGCGACGAACTCCTCGTGCCAGCGGATGAGGTGCTCCCGGTCCGCCTGACCGGCGATGCGGGGACCGCCGGGCGGCAGGGGACGGGGCACGGTCAGGGTGCCGAGCCGGTAGAGCCGGTTGCGCTCCCGGAGGGTGGCCGTGGCGCCCGTGTGCCGCTGCCAGGCCTCGGCGAAGGCGGTGGCGGTGTCGCGGTCGGCGTGCACGCCGGGCAGGCGTTGCCCGAGGGCGGCCAGCCGTGCGGCCAGCGCATCGCCCTCCTCGGCCGTCAGGACGGTGAGGTTCAGCCGGTGCGGTGGTGTGCGGAAGAACGTCGCCCGGACCGCGCCGTCCCGTTCCAGCATGCCGAACTCCGGCACTCCGTCGCCGTAGACGTGCGGGCCGCGCGTGCGCAGGTTCTCCGTGACGGTCAACGGGAGGGTGTGCAGACCGGGTCGGGAGCGCAGGAAGGCGTCGGCCCGGGTCAGGAAGGCGTCGAGGTCCTGGGTGAGGTGCCAGTCGTCGGTGCGCATGTCTCATGGTGCCGCCCGCGCCCCGGCTCATGCCCGCGAATTACTCGCCGGGCCCGCGGCGCGCACCCGGTTCCGCGTCCGGTTCGGGATCCGTCGCCAGCCGTGCGTGCAGGTGGGCGTCCCGGAACGCGTCCTGCCGGCCCTCCTCGAAGATCGCCCCGCGCAGGGTCCCCTCGTACGCGAACCCGCACCGCTCGGCGATCCGGCAGGAGGCGTCGTGGCCGACGGCGTGGTCCAGTTCCAGCCGGTGCAGGCCGAGTTCGGTGAGGGCCCAGTGGGCGGCGAGCAGCAGGGCCCGGGTGGCGACGCCCTGCCCGCGGGCCTCGGGGAGCACCCAGTAGCCGACGCGGGCGACCTTCAGGTGGTACTTGATCTCGTTGACGCCGATGTGACCCAGGGCGGTGCCGCTGCGGGCGTCCGCGATCCGGAACGACAGGGACGTGCCCTCGGTCGCGCTCTGGGCGCGCGCGAGCAGCGACTCCCGGGCGCTCGTCCGGTCCGTGACCAGCCTCAGCGGGGTGTTCCAGCGCTGGAACTCCGGGTCCCGCATACCGCGCAGCCAGGTCTCGACGTCGGCGCCGGACGTGGGGTCCCAGGGGCGGAGATGGAGGCCGCGGCCGTGGATTTCCGGGAGGGGGCCGGTCAGGGACCGGTCGCGTATGGGGGCCATGGGGCCATTCAAGCGCGTGAGGCGTCGCCGTTCACCCGTCGGCCGGGCCCGGCACGACCCGGAACACGGGGATCCCGTCCCGGAACGCGACCTCCAGTTCCGCCCCGGCGCACAGCGCTCCGGCCGGCGGTTCTCCCGTCGGTGGTTCCGCCGTCGGCTGTTCTGCCGTCAGCGGTTCCCCCGCCCCCACGACCTCCGTCATCATCCGCGGCCCCTCGGCGAGATCGACCACGGCGGCGACGTACGGGGTGCGTTCCGCGAAGGGCGGCAGGTCGTTGCGGTGGACGACGGACCAGGTGTAGAGGGTGGCGCGGCCGCTCGCGGGCTCCCAGGCGACGTCCTCGCTCCAGCAGTGGGGGCAGAACTCGCGCGGATAGTGGTGGGCCCGGCCGCAGGCCCGGCAGCGGCGGATCAGCAGCCGGCCCTCGGCGGCCGCGTCCCAGTACGTCCGGGTGAAGGCGTCCGGCTCGGGCAGGTCGAACCGCCCGGCCATCAGAACAGCCCCAGCGCGCTGTCGAGCGACCAGGTCTGCCAGGACATCCCGAACAGGCCGACCACCGACATCAGCGCCATCATCGAGTTCTGCCCCTGCTCGGCCACTTCGTGGATCATGAGGGTGAAGTAGAGGGCGTTGAGGAGGAGCCCGCCGGCCAGGGCGATCGGGGTGAGGAGGCCGGTGATCAGGCCCAGTCCGAGGGCGAGTTCCGCGTAGACGACGACGTACGCCATCGCGCGCGGGTGGGGTGCGACGACTCTGTCGAAGCCCGACCGTACGGTGCCCCAGCGGTGCTCGGCCGCTATCCCGGCCGCCCACGTGATGCCGGTGCCGCGTGCGAGCCAGGCCTTGCGGTCCTTGTGCCGCCAGCTCTCCAGCCACCACAGCCCGAGCCCGATCCGCAGCACGGCCAGCCATTCCGCTCCGCTGAGCCAGATCGTGTCCATGCCCATGCTCCCGCGTCGCCGCCGCCCGGTTCCGGTAACTGACGGTACGTCAGTTCCGGTGTGGGCGACAGGCCCGGAGACCCTTCCCGTAGGGAGGTGATCAGCCCCTGTACGTGCGGGCACCTCATGCGACGATGCCTCCATGTTGTTGCTGCTGGACCTGGACAACACCCTCGTCGACCGTGACGCGGCCTTCCGCGCCGCCGTCGCCGACTTCCTCGCCGAGCACGGGCTGCCCGCCTCCGACCTCTCCTGGGTGATGGCCACCGACGCCAGCGGCTACACCGCACGGCACGACGTCGCCGCAGCCCTGACCGACCGGTACGGCGACGCGGTGCCCACCGCCGCCGTCCGTGCTCTGCTCGACACCGGCGCCGCCGATCGCGTCGTCCTGGCGCAGACCGCGCGCGATGCGCTGGGCAGGGCGCGGGCGGACGGCTGGACTTGCGTCATCGTCACCAACGGGCGCACCGCCCAGCAGGAAATGAAGATCCGGAACGCCGGACTCGATCAGCTCGTCCAGGGCTGGGTCGTCTCCGAAGGCGTCGGCCACAAGAAGCCGGCACCGGAGATCTTCCAGGCGGCAGTCGCCCTCGTCGGCCTCCCCCTGCCGGGCGCGTGGGTCATCGGCGACTCACCGCACGCCGACATCGCGGGCGCCGACGCGCTCGGTCTTCGGAGTGTGTGGGTGTCGGACGGACGTGTCTGGACCGAGGACTCCTACCGGCCCACTCATGTCGCCGACGACGTCGCCTCCGCGATCGACCACGCCATCAGCCGGTGAGCCTCCCCGCCTCCTCACCCGCACGCAGCTCCCCGTGGAGACGGGCGAACGGCGCGCACACCAGCGGCATGACCAGCGGGGGCAGCAGGAGGAGCGCCACGGCCGTGGGCAGGATCAGCACCAGGACGCCGGTGATCCACACGTTGTCGTCGCTGAGCCACAGCATGCCGAGGCCGGCGAAGTGGGCCAGGGGAGCGGCCGCGTACCGGGCCAGCCCGAAGACGAGCACCGCGGCGGCGGTGACCAGCGTGCCCAGAGCGAGGACGCGCCGGCGTGCGCGGCGGGTCAGCACCCAGGAGCGGTACAACGCCGCGAACGGGGAACGGCCCTCCAGCACCGTCTCGGCCGTGGCGAGGGACAGGCGGAAGTACAGCAGCGGGCCGAGGCACCCGACGGCGATCGGCAGCACCCAGCCCACCAGCGTGTACTGCGGGGTCGCGGTTCCGTGCAGGGGCGTGGGCTCGACACCGGGCACCTTGCCGCGCTCGACGAGGTCCCACCACATCAGGGACGCCAGCGCCATGACGCCCACCGCCAGTGCGGTCAGCGCGTTGACCACCAGGGCCGCGGGGAGGCGTCCGCGAGTGCGCCGCCACAACTCCCGGACGGTCAGCGGTCCGCCGTCGCGCCTGGCGTGCGCGTCACCGACGGCGTAGGCGCTGTGCAGGACGGAGAGGACGACGAGGGCCAGGAGGAGCAGCAGCAGCGACACCACGGCACCTGCCCGTACCAGCGGGGGCATGCCGCCGTCGGCGTAGGCCACGTAGGAGTCCTCGTTGGCGATGTTGGCGTCCGCGTAGTCCCGGACGGCCTCGAAGGTGTCCCACGTCTCCCAGAACCCGCCGGCCACGATCGCGCAGCCGAGCACGGCCGTCAGGGCGGATACGCGGAGGGTGAAGCCGTACAGCGCGCGGGGGTGGCGCCTGACGACGTCGAGCGCCCCACCGAGACTGCCGACCGGCTGGTTTCCCTGGTGTGCCATGACCTGGCGTGACCTCCATGCGGCCCGGAAGCGGTGGAGGTCAAGACGCCGTGTGGGGTGCGTGGGGTTCCCCGGGGGGCCCGACAGGCCGGTCACCCCGCCCCCAGGACCACCGTCCCCGACGAGCAGAACCACCCACCCGTCCCCGACGCCACCCCCAGCCGCGGCAGCGCCCCGTCGGCGCCCCGCCGCACCTGCCGCACCTGCCGCGCCCCGGCTTCCCCCCTCAACTGCCGTACCGCCTCCACCAGCAGGAACAACCCCCGCATCCCCGGATGCTGCGCCGACAGTCCGCCCCCGTCGGTGTTCACCGGGAGGCCCCCGCCCCCGACCCGCAGCCGGCCCTTCTCCACGAACGCCCCGCCCTCGCCCTTCCCGCAGAAGCCGAGGTCCTCCAGCGTCACCAGGGTCATGTAGGTGAACGCGTCGTAGATCTCCGCGAAGTCCATCTCGTCCGGCCGTACGCCCGCCCGCTCGAAGGCCAGCCGTCCGCTCACCGCCGCCGGGGACACCGTGAAGTCCGGCCACTCGGACATCGCCGCGTGCGAGACGTACTCCCCGCTGCCCAGCACCCACACCGGCGGCGTACGGCAGTCCCGTACGCACTCCTCCGCCGCCAGCAGTACCGCCGCCCCGCCGTCGGAACGCACGCAGCAGTGCAGCTTGGTGAAGGGGTCGGCGATCATCGGGCCGGCCAGGACTTCGTCCACCGTGACGGGAGTGCGGAACATCGCCTCCGGGTTCAGGGCCGCGTTGGCCCGGGCCTGGACCGCCACCTGAGCCAACTGCTCGATCGTCGTGCCGTACTCGATCATGTGGCGGCGGGCCGCCATGGCGTACTTGGCGATCAGGGTGTGGCCGTAGGGGACTTCGAACTGCAGGGGGCCGCGGGTGCCGAAGGACAGTGTTCCGGTGCGGCGGCCCGCCCGTACGTCCGCGCGGGCCGTCGAGCCGTAGGCGAGCAGCACCACGCGCGCGTGCCCGGCCGCGATCGCGTCCGCCGCGTGGGCCGCCATGACCTCCCAGGTGGAGCCGCCGACGGAGGTGGAGTCGACCCAGGTCGGCCGCAGGCCCAGGTACTCGGCGACCTCGACCGGGGCCAGGGTGCCCAGGCCCGCCGAGGCGAAGCCGTCGACCAGGGAACGGTCCAGGCCCGCGTCGGCCAGGGCGCGTCGGGCCGCCTGGGCGTGCAGGGCGTACGGGGTCGCGTCGTCCACGCGGCCGCAGTCCGAGAGGGCCACGCCCACGACGGCCACTTTCCTCCGGGCAACCATGAATCTGACGGTACATCAGGTAAGCCGCGGTGCAAGGCCGCCAGGCTCTGGGCATCCCCGCCCGGGCGCCCTAATATGACGGACTGTCAGATGCGGAGGTGCTACCCCCATGGACGCCCGCTTCACCCCCGAACAGGACGAGATCCGCCGCACCCTGCGCGAACTGCTCCACAAGCGGTGCGGCCCCGAGGAGCTGCGGGCCGCCACCGGCACCCCGGCCGGACACGACCCGGCCCTGTGGACCGCCCTCGCCGAACAGCTCGGCCTGCCCGGACTGGCCCTGCCCGAGCCCTACGGCGGCGTCGGCTGCTCGGTCACCGAGCTGGCCCTGGCCTGCGAGGAGACGGGCCGGGCCCTCCCCCCCTCCCCGCTGCTCGCGACGGCCGTCCTCACCGCCCCGCTGCTGCTCGCCCTCGGCACCGACGCCCAGCGGGCCGCCCTCCTCCCGCGGATCGCCTCCGGGGCCCTCACCGCGGCCCTCGCGATACCGGGCCCCGCTCTCGCCACCGCCCTCGGACTCACCGGCCACGACCCGCGCGGAGCGTGGGCCGGCGGCGGGCGGGCCGGGGGTGTGCAGGCCCGGGGGGCCGACGGCGGCTGGCGGCTGTACGGGCAGGTCGACCAGGTCCTCGACGGGCACAGTGCCGGGCTGCTCGTGGTGGCCGCGCACACCGGCGGCTTCGCCCGCTCCCGTGTCCTGCTCTTCCTCGTGCGCGGTGACGCGGCCGGTCTCACCCGCGTACGGCAGACCGCACTGGACGCGACCCGTCCGCAGGGCCGTATTCAACTACGCGACGTGACCGCCGACTTGCTGGGCAGCGCGGACACCGACGCCCTCCCCGCCCTCGCCCGGCTCGGCGACACCGTGGCCGCCTGTCTCGCCGCCGAGGCCGTCGGAGCCGCCGACCGGGTGCTGGAGCGGACCGTCGAGTACGTCGGGCAGCGCGAGCAGTTCGGGCGGCCGGTCGGCTCCTTCCAGGCGGTCAAGCACCGGCTGGCCGATGTGTACGTCCAGGTGCAGGCGGCCCGCTCGGCGGCGTACTACGCGGCCTGGGCCGCCGCCCATCAGGAGACCGTCGGCGGCCTCGCGCTCGCCCAGGCGCTCCAGGCGCTGCGCTCGTCCGCCGCCGAGGGGATCCAGCTGCACGGCGGCCTCGGTTTCACCTGGGAGCACGAGGTTCACCTGTACTTCAAGCGTGCCGCGGGCGACGAGCTGCTGTTCGGGCCGGTGCACCGGCTGCGGGCGCACGCCGCCGACGCGGCGCATGTCTTCGAGGAGGCCGGCCGATGAGAGGCGTGCGGTTCGTGCAGAAGGTGTCCTCGACCCGGGGGTTCGCGCGCGTGGCACCGCACGTCGTCCCGGCCCTGGACCGGGCCGTGCACCGGCTCACCCGCGGAAAGGTGCTGCTCAGCGCGCAGCTTCTGCCGGGAGTGGTGCTGACCTCGACCGGCGCGAAGAGCGGCCTGCCCCGTCGTACACCCCTGGCATGTGTGCCGGAGGACGGCGGACGCAGCTGGCTTGTGGTCGGGTCGAACTTCGGGCGGCCGGGGCACCCCGCCTGGAGCCACAACCTGCTCGCGCATCCCGACGCCGGCATCAGCTGGAAGGGCCAGGACATCCCCGTCACGGCCCGGCTGCTGGAGGGGGCGGAGCGGGCGGAGGCCTGGCAGGCCGTGCTGGCGTTCTGGCCGCCGTACGCGGCGTATCAGGCGCGGGTGGAGCGGGAGATCCGGCTGTTCAGGGTCGTACGACGGTAGAAAGCGCGACAGGCGGCGGTCCACTCGGGTGGACCGCCGCCTGCCAGACAGGACTTGGGTGCGGGAAAAAGGGGCCGGTGGCGCCGGGCCGGGTTACTTCGTCGGCTTCCTGCCCGTGACGCCCAGGTGGACCAACAGGGCGAGGTTCGGCTTCAGTTCGGCCTGCTTCACGCCCCAGGAGGAGAAGCCCTTCTGGTGGGAGGCGACGGCCGCGAGCATCGCGACCAGCGAACCGGCGATCGCCGCCGGGTTCACGTCCTTGTCGACCCGGCCCTTGGCCTGGAGCTCGGCGACGGAGTCCGCGAGGGAGTTGTTCACCGAGTTGAGGATCTTCATCCGGAGTTTGTAGAAGCGCTTGTCGCCCTCGGCGGCGCCGAGATCGACGACCCGGAGGATGGCGTCGTTCTTGCGCCAGAACTCCAGGAACCCGTCGACGAGTTCCTGCGCCGTCTGCCAGCCGGCCTTGCCGGCCCAGGAACGCCCCTGGAGGAGTTCCGTCAACGCGGCGCCCTCGGTCGCCATTTGCTCGGCGATCTCCAGGACGGCGCCCTCGACGTCCGGGAAGTACTGGTAGAAGGTCGCGGGCGAAGTGCCCGCCTTCCGGGCGACATCGATGACTTTGACGTCCCGGTACGGGGAGGAGCTGAGCATCTCGCTGAGGCAGTCGAGCAGCTTCTGCCGGGTCGCTTGCCCACGCCTACCGGCCACGCGGCCGTCGACGGTACGCACTTGTCCTGTCATGCCGTCAGCTTACCGAGGCGTGATCGGGGCGCGATTCGGCCGACTGCAAATGGGGTGTAAGGGAGTGCGGGGGCTGGTGTGCCTGGTCTGCGGGGTGCGGTCGACGCGGTTACGTTGTCGGCATGGCCGAAAACAGGGCATCGGTGTACGCAGAGGGCGTTCCCTGCTGGGTGGACGCGCAGCTTCCCGACGTCGAGGCGGGCAAGCGGTTCTACGGTGAACTTTTCGGGTGGACCTTCGAGGACTGGTTCGGCCCCTTCGCGCAGGCGCTGAAGGACGGTGAACCCGTGGCCGCGCTGGTCCGCAAGATGGACGGCCGGCTGCCCACCGTGTGGACGGTGTACTTCGCGACCCCGCACGCGGCGGCCCTGGCCCGGCGTATCCGGGCGGCCGGCGGGCAGGTCGTCTCCTCGCCGGTGCCGGCCGGAGAGCTCGGCGTCACCGCCCTGGTCACCGACCCGGAGGGCGCCGTCTTCGCCCTGTGGCAGCCGGACCGGCACCCCGGCTTCGGCCGGCGGCACGAGCCGGGCACCTTCGCCTGGGCCGAGCTGTACGCCCGGGACACCGAGGCGGCCAACGCCTTCTACGGCGATCTCTTCCAGGAGGCCCTGTTCGGGCCGGACGCCGAGCCCGATGTCGGCCGCGCCCCGGTCACCGACGTGTTCCCGGCCGAGATGCCGCCCCACTTCCTCGTCCACTTCGCCGTCGAGGACGTACCGGCCGCGCTGGAGGACGTCACCCGTCTCGGCGGCCGGATCCAGGCCCCGCCTTTCGACACCTCGTACGGCACGGTCGCCGTCGTCACGGACGATCAGGGGGCGTCCTTCGCGCTGCTGCACCGCTGAGCAGGGCGGATCGGGCAGTGTTTGGTCATCGTTTGCTCGTCTGTGTACCGAGACATCCCAATTGTCACCGGGTTCGCAACCAGGGCTCCGGCCAGGAAGAATCGGGGTGCGTGCCGCCATGGCGGTGCGGTGGTGAGACGCTGCACGGGGTCGCGTGGAACATGTGGCTTGGCGCGGCTCGTACGGGGAGGTGGCAGGCAGAGTGGTGGATCAGCTGACGCAGCACGATCCGCGGCGGATCGGGCCGTTCGAGGTGCTGGGACGGCTGGGTGCCGGCGGCATGGGGCTGGTCTATCTCGCGCGCTCGGCGTCCGGCCGGCGCGTGGCGATCAAGACCGTCCGCACGGAGCTCGCCGAGGACCAGCTGTTCCGGGTCCGCTTCACGCGTGAGGTGGAGGCGGCCCGCGCCGTCTCCGGCTTCTACACGGCCGCGGTGGTGGACGCCGACCCGCGCGCCGCCGTGCCGTGGCTGGCCACCGCGTACGTTCCCGCGCCCTCCCTCGAAGAGATAGTGAACGACTGCGGGCCGCTCCCGGCCCAGGCGGTGCGCTGGCTGGCGGCGGGCGTGGCCGAGGCGCTCCAGTCCATCCACGGGGCGGGGCTGGTGCACCGGGACCTCAAGCCGTCGAACGTCCTCGTCGTCGAGGACGGCCCCCGGGTGATCGACTTCGGTATCGCGTCGGGCGTTTCGAACACACGTCTGACGATGACGAACGTCGCCGTGGGCACGCCCGCCTACATGTCCCCCGAACAGGCCAAGGACTCCCGCAGCGTCACGGGCGCGAGCGACGTCTTCTCCCTCGGCTCCATGCTGGTCTTCGCCGCCACCGGACACCCGCCCTTCCACGGCGCCAACCCGGTCGAGACCGTCTTCATGCTGCTGCGCGAGGGCCCGGACCTGGAGGGCCTCCCGGACGAGCTGCGGCCGCTCATCGAGTCCTGCATGCAGATGGACCCGACGGCCCGCCCCAACCCGGCCGACCTCCAGGCCCAGCTCGCCCCCCACCTCTTCGGCTCCGGCTCCGACGACAGCGGCACGGCCTCCGCGTGGCTGCCCGAGCGGGCGGTGAGCCTGATCGAGACCCGCCGCAACGGCCGCCCGGCCGGCAAGCCCGCGCCCGGCGCCGGACGCAGCGGCGGCGGACGCCCCGCCCCGGGGCCCGCCCCCATCCCGCCCCCGCCCTCGCACGACCCCGTCGTCCCGGCGCCCGCGCCCGTGCCCGCCCCGGTCGGCGGCCCCGACACCGGCCCGGTCCGGCTGGCCGGCGCCCAGGTCCCCATCGGCCCGGGCCCGCGCGTCGCCGACGTCCGTGCCGCCGCCGTCAAGGCGCCCCCGCCCGAGGCCGCCCTCGCCGCCTCCTGGTCCAAGCCCCGCCCCGGCGTCAACGGCACCGACCCCGCCGTGGGCCCCGCCGTCGCCGCGCCTCCGGCCCCGGCCGCGCCGCCCGAGCAGGCGAGCGGCTGGCGGCCCTGGCGCTTCCGCATGTCGAACGACGTCTGGGGCACCCCCTCCGTCGACGGCGACCTCGTCTACGTCACCTCCTTCGAGGTGCACGCGCTGGACGTGGCCACCGGCCGCCGCCGCTTCAAGACCCGGGACGTCGCCTGGTCCATGGCGGTCGCGGACGGCCGTATCCACGCCTCCGACGGGCCAACGCTGTTCGCCCTCGACGCCCGCGAGGGCGCCGACCTGTGGCGCCTCCAGACGGACGCCTGGGTCTACTCGCTCAAGGCCGAACGCGGCACGGTCGTCACCGGCACCCGGGGCGGCGGCGTCCAGGGCTGGGAGGCCTCGAACGGGCAGAAGCTCTGGGAGGTCACCGGCTGCCAGAGCGACTTCGAATCGCCCGAGGCCGGGCCCGCCCTGCACGACGGCACGGTCTACGTGTGGCAGGACGCCCGGCTGCGTGCCCTGGACGCCCGCACCGGCGACGAGCGCTGGTCGTACCCCATCGGCGACGCGGCCTCCTGCGGCGGCGTCCCGGTCCGGATCGCCCAGGCGACCGACGGCTACGTCTACGTCTGCGCCGGCACCCGCGTCCTCGCCCTCGACGTGGCCGCCGGGCACGTGAAGTGGCACTTCGAGGCCCCGGCCGTCTTCCTCTCCCCGCCCACGTTCGTCCCCGGCCCGGCCGTCACCGGCGGTGGCATCTACCTCGCCGACTACCTCGGCACGGTCTACGCCCTCGACGCCACCGACGGCCGGGACCGCTGGCGCATCGCCACCGAGTCCCGGGCGTCCGTCGACCCCGTCCTGGTCGCCGCCGGCCATGTCCACGTGGGCAGCGGCAAGGGCCTCTACACCCTCGACGCGGTCACCGGCACACCCAAGTGGCGCTTCCAGGCGGGCGGCGACATCGTGGGCGCGCCCTCGGTGGCCGAGGGCCGTATCCACTTCGGCTCCACCGACCACCTGCTCTACACCCTGAAGGCCGACGACGGCCGGCTCCGCTGGAAGCTCGCCACCGGCGGCGAGATCACCGGCTCCCCGGTCGTCCGGGACGGAGTGGTGTACGCGTGCAGCAAGGACCGCTGCGTGTACGCGCTGGACGCGGAGAAGGGCACGGGCACGGCACGCACGAGCTAGGGACTGATCACCTAGGGCGTCAGTCCCGCAGTTCCGTCAGGAAGTCCAGCAGCGCCTCGTTCACCTCGGCGGGCCGCTCCTGCTGCGTCCAGTGGCCGCAGCCCGGCAGCACGAGCGGCTTCCGGCGCAGGTTCGGCATCAACTCGGGCAGCTTCTCGATCAGTTCGGGCGTGCCCGGGAAGGCCGGGACCAGGTCCCGGTCGCCGTACACGTACAGCGCGGGCGGGGACACGACCGCTCCCTGCCAGGGGGCGGTCAGCTCCCAGTTGCGGTCCAGGTTGCGGTACCAGTTGAGGGCGCCGGTGAAGCCCCGCGCGTAGCTGTCGGTGAGGGAGTCGAGGTCCTCCTCGGTCAGCCACCCGGGCAGCACCTCGGGGTCGGGCGCGTCCGCGAGCCAGCCGCGGTCCAGGTCTTCGACCAGGGCCTGCTCGGGACGCCCGGCATCGGGCGCGTCACCGGAGGCGGAGTACAGCAGCTTGCGCAGGGCGGTGCGGGTGTCGGCCTCGAACTCGGCTTCGGCGACGCCCGGCTGCTCGAAGTAGTTCCAGTAGAAGTGCCCGCCGAACCGCTCCCGCATGGTCTTCAGAGGCGGCTGTGCGCCACGGAACGGCGGCGGCACGCTCAGCCCCGCCACCCCGCGCACCACGTCCGGCCGCAGCAGCGCGGTGTGCCAGGCCACCGGTGCTCCCCAGTCGTGCCCGACGACGAACGCCCGCTCCTCGCCCAGCGCGTGGACCAGCCCGACCACGTCGCCCACCAGGTGCAGGATGCTGTACGCCGCCACGTCCTCGGGGTGATCGCTGCGCCCGTATCCGCGCTGGTCGGGCGCGGCCACCCGGAAACCGGCCTCGGCCAGCGGAGCGAACTGGTGCCGCCAGGAGTGCCAGGACTCCGGGAACCCGTGCAGCAGCACCACGAGCGGGCCCTCGCCCTGCTCCGCGATGTGCAGCCGTATGCCGTTCACGTCGATCATCCGATGCTCAACCACCCGTCGAGCATACGCGTGTAGGGGTAAACGATTCCCTGGCGCAACCGGTCCTGGGCGCAATCGGTGAGCAGTTACCGCAACCGGTGCTCCCGCCGCCGCCCCGCGAACAGCCGGGCCTGCTCCTCACCCGTCGCGTTCCCGAGCGCGATCAGGTGTGGCGCCTGTGCGACGCCCCGGGAGCGCCCCGCCTCGCTCGCGGCCCACAGCGCCCGCACGGTCCCCTGCACGGCCTCGGCCGGATACCCGGCGAGGACGGCGGCGCACGCCCGCGCCGCCTCCAACGCCTCGCCCTCGGCGACGAGTTCCGACACCAGTCCGACCTCGTACGCCCGCCGCGCGGAGATCCGCTCCGCCGTCCCCATCAACGCCATCCGCGCGACCTCCCCGTACGGCATGCGCTGCGCCATCAGGACGGACTCGTAGGCGCTGACCATGCCGTAGGTGGTGTGCGGGTCGAAGAACGCGGCGGTGGGGTCGGCGACCAGGAACTCCGCCTCCCCGAGCAGGTAGAAGGCGCCCCCGCAGGCCATCCCGCGCACGGCGGCGACGACCGGCTTCCACAGGTCGTTCGCCTTCGGCCCGATGCCGAGCAGCGGATCGTCCTGGGAGTAGGGCGAGTTCGGCTGCGGCACGACGGCGTCCCGGTCGATGCCCGTACAGAAGGCCCGCTCACCGGCCCCCGTGAGGACCACGGCCCGCACGGAGTCGTCGAACCGCAACTCCCGCCAGACCCGCCCGAGATCAGCGGCCATCTCCAGATCGACGGCGTTGAGCCGGTCCGGCCGGTTCAGGGTGACGACCGCGACCCCGCTGTCCTCGTCGGCACTCACCAGCACACTGCTCATGACCGCTCCGGCACCCACCGCGGAAGCCCGTCGTCGAAGACGGCCCGCACCCGGGCGCCGATCCGGAGCCGGTCCGCGGCTGGGGAGTTGATCGGCTCACCTGGCCCGGCGACGAGGTTGCCGACGAGCCGGATGCGCGGCGCCTCGTCGAGTTCGACGACGACCACGTTGTACGGCGCCAGGTCGGCGTAGCCGGGCAGCAGCGGCGGATGCGGAACGACGTACGACCAGACGCGGCCCCGGCCGGACATGCGGCGCCACTCGGTCTGGAAGGACTGGCAGTGCGGGCAGCAGGGCCGGGGCGGGAAGCGGAGCTCACCGCAGCCGGCGCAGGCCTGGACCCGCAGCTCGCCCCGGGCGGCGTACTCCCAGAAGGGGGCGCCGTCGGTGTCGGTGACGGGACGCAGCATGTCAACTCCTCAGCAGCACGGCGGAGGTCGGGACGCCCTCGCCCGCGGTGACCAGACAGACCGAGGCGCCCGGCACCTGCGCGGTACTGGTCCCGCGCAACTGCTTCACCCCTTCGTTGATCAGGTTGAAGCCGTGGACGTAGGCCTCGGAGAGCCCGCCCCCGCCGGTGTTCACGGGCAGCAGCCCGCCGGTCTCCAGCGCCCCGCCCTCGGTGAACGCCCCGCCCTCGCCCCGCCCGCAGAAGCCGTAACCCTCCAGGGACAGCAGGACCAGGGGCGTGAAGGCGTCGTAGATCTGGGCGACGTCCACGTCCTGCGGTGTCAGGTCGGAGTGTTTCCACAGATGCCGGGCGGCGGCCCAGGCCGGGCCCGTGAGGGGGTCGTCGTTCCAGTAGTTGACCATGCCGTGGTGCTGGGCGGGGAGCGACTGGGCGGCGGAGTGGACGTAGACGGGCTTGCGGCGGCAGTCCCGGGCGCGCTCGGCGGAGACCACGACACAGGCCAGCGCCCCGTCCGTCTCCAGACAGTTGTCGAAGAGGCAGAGCGGCTCGCTGATCCACCGGGACGTCATGTACATCTCGCGGGTCAGGGGCCGGTCGTACATGATCGCGGCGGGGTTCTGGTTGGCGCGGTTGCGGCAGGCCAGGGCGACGTTGAACAGGTGGTCCCGGGTGGCGCCGTACTCGTGCATGTAGCGACGGGCCAGCATGGCGATCTCGTCGACCGGCCTGAGCAGCCCGAACGGGCGGGTCCACTGGGCCGGGGTCGGCAGCTGGACGGCCGTGCTGGTCCACGGCCGGGGGCCGCTGCCCCGCTTGCGCGACCGCCAGGCGACCCCGACGCTCGCCTGCCCGGTGGCGACGGCGGCGGCGAGATGGGCGACGGTGGCGCACGAACCCCCGCCCCCGAAGCCGACCTTGCTGAAGAAGGTGAGGTCGCCGAAGCCGCAGGCCTTCGCCAGCTCCACCTCGTCCGTCTCCTCCATGGTGTAGGAGGCGAGGGCGTCGACCTCGCCGGGCGCGATCCCGGCGTCGTCGAGGGCGGCCAGGACGGCACGGCAGGCGAGGGTGCGCTCGTCCTCGGGGAGCCGCTTGGCGAAGGGCGTCTGGCCTATGCCGACGATGGCGGTGGCGTCCTTGAAGCCGCCCGATCCTGCTGCCATGCTGCGCGCACCTCCGGGCCGAACGGTTCGACGGTTCGCTGACAGACCGTCAGATTACAGCTAATCTGACGGACAGTCAGCTCCTGTGCCGGCTACTGCTGGGGAGGCTTGCGGTGCGAGCGGAGACGGAGTGGGGAAGCATCCCGGGCCTGGTGCGTACGGCGGCCGAGCGGTACGCGGACGTCGAGGCGGTCGTCGAGGGCCGCACCCGCATCACTTACGCGGAGCTGGGCGCCCGCGTGGAGCGCGCGGCGGCGGCCTGCCTGGCGCACGGCATCCGGCCGGGCGACCGGGTCGGCATCTGGGCCCCGAACACGCTCGACTGGATCGCCGGCGCCCTGGGCGCGGTCTCGGCGGGCGCGGTGCTCGTGCCGCTGAACACCCGCTTCAAGGGCACGGAGGCGGCGGACGTACTGCGCCGCAGCGGGGCCCGGCTGCTGTTCGTGACGGGCACGTTCCTCGGCACCTCGTACGTGGCGTCGCTGCGCCGGGCGGCGGGGCAGGGCCCGGGCACCGGACCACTGCCCGGCCTGCCGGACCTGCAGCACGTGGTGGTCCTCTCGGAGGACGCCCCGGCCGACTTCCTCACCTGGAAGGACTTCCTCGCGAGCGGCGAGGCCGTCGGGACGGCACAGGTGCGGGCGAGGGCGGACGCGGTCGACGGTTCCCGGCCCTCGGACATCGTCTTCACCTCGGGCACGACGGGCCGCCCGAAGGGGGCGGTCATCACCCACGCCCAGACGCTGCGGGCGTACGACATCTGGAGCGACCTGGCGGGCCTGACCCGGGGCGACCGCTACCTCATCGTCAACCCGTTCTTCCACACCTTCGGTTACAAGGCCGGGGTGATCGCCTGTCTGATGCGGGGCGCGACGATGATCCCCCAGCCGGTGTTCAACGTGGACACGGTCCTCGCCAACATCGCGGCCGAACGGATCTCCGTACTCCCCGGCCCTCCCACGCTCCTGCAGTCCCTCCTCGACCATCCGGCGCGGGACGCGCACGACCTGTCGGCACTGCGCCTCGTGGTGACGGGAGCGGCGGTGGTGCCGCTGAGGCTCGTCGAGCGGCTGCGCGGGGAACTCGGCGTCGGCACGGTCCTGACGGCCTACGGGCTCTCCGAGGCCGGCGGCGTCGTCACGATGTGCCGGCGCGGCGACGACCCGACGGTGATCGCGTCGACCTCGGGCCGCGCGATCCCCGGCACGGAGGTACGGGTCGTGGACGGGCGGGGCGAGCCCCTGGAACCCGGCGCGCCGGGCGAGGTCCTGGTCCGGGGCTTCAACGTCATGGCCGGCTACTACGAGGACCCGGCGGCCACCGCCGAGGTGCTCTCGGAGGACGGCTGGCTGCGCACCGGGGACGTGGGCGTCCTGGACGCCGCGGGCAACCTGCGCATCACCGACCGCCTCAAGGACATGTTCATCGTCGGCGGCTTCAACGCCTACCCCGCCGAGATAGAGCAATTCCTGAGCCTCCACCCGGACGTGGCGGACGTCGCGGTGATCGGCGTCCCCGACGCCCGGCTGGGCGAGGTCGGCAAGGCGTACGTCGTACGGCGGCCGGGCGCACTGCTGACCGCCGACGACCTGATCGCCTGGTCCCGCAGGGGGATGGCCAACTACAAGGTCCCGAGAACGGTGGAGTTCGTGGCGGAGCTGCCCCGCAACGCGAGCGGAAAGGTCGTGAAGGGCACGCTGCGGGACGGCCTGCTCAGCGGCCGGCCGACGGCAGGGCCGGGGTCCCGGTGACGGACATGACGAGGGAGTACAGGGTGGTGTCGGCGGCGATGAACAGCCGGTTGCGCCGGGGGCCGCCGAACCGGATGTTGGCCACCGTGCCGGGCACCAGGACGCGGCCGAGGAGCGTGCCGTCGGGGTCGTAGCAGTGCACACCGCCGTGCAGGGCGGCGGCCCAGAGCCGTCCCTCGTCGTCGAACCGGATGTTGTCGAAGTTGCCGTCGCGGCACTCGGCGAAGACGTCACCGCCGGTCAGGGTGGCGTCCGGCCGGACGTCGAAGACGCGGATGTGATTGGCCAGGCTGTCCGACACGTACAGCTTGCGCTCGTCGGGGGAGAACACCAGCCCGTTCGGGCCCTGGAAGCCCTCGGCGGCCACGCGCACCTCGCCGCTGCCCGGGTCCACGCGGTAGACGTTCCGGGCCCCGATCTCGCTCTCCCCGCGGTGCCCCTCGTAGTCGGTCGCGATCCCGAACTCCGGGTCGGAGAACCACACCGACCCGTCGGACCGCACCACGGCGTCGTTCGGGCTGTTGAGCCGCTTCCCCCGGAACCGCTCGGCGATCACCGTGACCGACCCGTCGTGCTCGGTCCGGGTCACCCGCCGGTTGCCCTGCTCGCAGGTGATGAGCCGCCCCTGCCCGTCCAGGGTGTTGCCGTTGGGGTACCCGGCGGGCGAGCGGAACACCCCGACGGACCCGGTGGTCTCGTCCCAGCGCAGCAGCCGGTCGTTCGGGATGTCACTCCACAGCAGATACCGCCCGGCCGGCACGTACACCGGCCCCTCGGCCCACCGGCACCCCTCGAAAAGCGTCTCCAGCCGCGAGTCCCCGGCCTGACAACGACCGGTCCGGAACCGCTCGTCAAGGGTCTCGTACGTCTGCGGCTGCTCCCCGGGCATACCCCGCCACCTCACCCTCGGTCCGACTCCCGATCTGCCGGACCACTATGCCGCCCCCCACCCCCACTCACCCCCGCCAACACGGGAAACTGGAGCGTATGGGCGCCTTGCGGCCCCCGTCACCTGGGAAACCCACCTGCCCTGTGACCCAATCGCTCCAACCCCCTCCGGGTGCCGGTGCGGAGTGAAGTCCCCTGGAAGCGGAGAGAGTGTGCGGACCTTGTGGACTCCCGTGCGTCGCCCTGTGATCGGTGTCTCCCACGGCTGACGTATCCGCCGTGCACAAGGCAAACTGGCGTGGTTGCTCAGGATGTCTAGGGGGACTGCATGGACGGTGTACCGGACGGTGTACCGCGCGTACCGGAGCAGCGGCGTTCCGACTCCTCGGCAAAGCCGCCGAAGTCGCCGGAGTCGGTGGAGTCGGGGGGATCGACGGGGTGGGCGGCGCTGCGCTTCGGCGTGCTCGGACCGGTGCGCGCCTGGCGGGGCGACGAGCCGCTCGCCACCGGTTCCCCCCAGCAGCGCGCCCTGCTCGCCGCCCTGCTGCTGCGCGAGGGCCGTACGGCCACGGCCGCCGAGCTGATCGACGCCCTGTGGGGCGAGGAACCGCCCTCGCAGGCCCTGGCGGCGCTGCGCACGTACGCCTCCCGGCTGCGCAAGGTGCTGGACCCCGACGTCCTGGTCAGCGAATCCGGCGGGTACGCGGTACGGGACCTCGGCGACGGCGCCCTGGACCTGACCGTCGCCCAGGACCTGGCGACCGAGGCGGAGAAGGCCCGGTCGGCCGGCGACCTCTGCCATGCCCGCGAGGTGCTGCGGCAGGCGCTCGCCCTGTGGGACGGGGAGACCCTGGCCGGAGTACCGGGCCCCTACGCGCAGGCGCAGCGCGTCCGCCTGGAGGAGTGGCGGCTCCAGCTCGTCGAGTCCCGGCTGGACATGGACCTGGAGCAGGGCTGCCACGCGGAGGCCGTCTCGGAGCTCACCGCCCTCACCGCGGCCCACCCGCTGCGCGAACGGCTCCGCGAGCTGCTGATGCTGGCGCTGTACCGCAGCGGCCGCCAGGCCGAGGCCCTCGCGGTGTACGCCGACACCCGCCGCCTGCTCGCCGACGAACTGGGCGTGGACCCGCGCCCCGGCCTGAGCGAACTGCAACAGCGGATCCTCCAGGCGGACCCGGGTCTCGCGGAGCCCTCCTCCCCGGCCCCCGAGCCGGCCGCCGTCCCGGTCCGTCCGGCGCAGCTGCCCGCGACGGTGCCGGACTTCACCGGCCGCTCCGGTTTCGTGCGCGAGCTCGGCGACATCCTGGCCTCGGCCGAGAACCGGGTCATGGCGGTCTCGGCCCTGGCCGGCATCGGCGGCGTGGGCAAGACGACCCTCGCCGTGCACGTGGCCCACCAGGCGCGCGGGGCGTTCCCGGACGGGCAGTTGTACGTCGACCTCCAGGGCGCGGGCGCCCGGGCGGCGGATCCGGAGACGGTCCTGGGCTCCTTCCTGCGCGCCCTCGGCACGGCCGACACGGCGATCCCCGACTCCCTGGAGGAGCGGGCGGCGCTGTACCGCTCGGTGCTGGCCGGCCGCCGCGTCCTGGTCCTGCTGGACAACGCCCGCGACGCCGCCCAGGTACGACCGCTGCTGCCCGGCACGGACGGCTGCGCCGCGCTGGTCACCTCCCGGGTGCGGATGGTGGACCTGGCGGGCGCTCACCTCATCGACCTGGACGTGATGTCGCCGGACGAGGCCCTGGCCCTGTTCACGAAGATCGTGGGCGAGGAGCGGGTGGCGTCCGAGCGGGAGGCCGCCCTGGACGTGGTGGCGGCGTGCGGCTTCCTGCCGCTGGCGATCCGTATCGCGGCCTCCCGCCTGGCGGCCCGCCGGACCTGGACCGTGTCGGTCCTCGCGGCGAAGCTCGCCGACGAACGCCGCCGCCTGGATGAACTCCAGGCCGGCGACCTGGCGGTGAAGGCCACCTTCGAGCTGGGCTACGGCCAGCTGGAGCCCGCCCAGGCCCGCGCCTTCCGCCTGCTGGGCCTGGCCGACGGCCCCGACATCTCCCTCCCGGCGGCAGCGGCGGTCCTCGACCTTCCGTTCGAGGACACGGAGGACCTTCTGGAGTCCCTGGTGGACACCTCACTGCTGGAGTCGGCCGCTCCCGGCCGCTACCGCTTCCACGATCTGGTGCGGCTCTACGCGCGTGCCTGTGCGGAAAGGGACGAGCAGCCGCCGAGCGAGCGGGGGGCGGCGCTGTCGCGGCTGCTGGATTTCTATCTGGCGTCCGCGGCCGGGGTGTACGCGATCGAGCGGCCGGGCGACGGGCTGGTGGACCGTCTCGAGCCGGCCTCGTATCCGGGGCTGCGGTTCGACAGCCGGCACGCGGCGCAGGACTGGCTGTACGCGGAGGCCATCTGCCTCCTCGCGTGCGTACGGCAGTCCGCGGGGCTGCCGGACACCCTCCCCCGGGCGATCGACCTGTTGTGGGCCGCGCACGACCTGTCCGAGTCGGGCGCCAACTCCCGGGAGTACGAGGCGACGGCCGAGGC
The DNA here is from genome assembly GCF_040613735.1 of Streptomyces sp. NPDC006235. Classification (NCBI taxonomy): domain Bacteria; kingdom Bacillati; phylum Actinomycetota; class Actinomycetes; order Kitasatosporales; family Streptomycetaceae; genus Streptomyces; species Streptomyces sp. NPDC006235. The sequence continues at coordinate 92,467 of NZ_JBEXSR010000017.1, read as the reverse complement.
GCTCCTGGACGCGGCGCGGCAGTTCGGCCTCGCGCGGGCGGAGGCCCGGGCGCTCATGACGCTCGTCAACGTCCACCACGTCGGCGGCCGCTTCGAGCGGGCGGACCAGGAGGCGGAACGGGCCATCGTCCTCGCGCAGCAGGCCGGTGACCTGCTTCCCGTCTGCTGGGCGACCAACGCACGCGGCATCATCGCGCTCTACCAGAACCGGCACGAGGACGGCGAGGAACACCTCTCCCGGGCCATCGAGCACTTCCGGGCCCTGGGCGACCGCCCCGGCGAGGCCGCCGCGCTGTGCAACCTCTCCCGGATCCACCTCGCGACCGGGCGGACCCAGAGCGCGGTCGCGCTGGCCCAGGAGGGCATCGACATCTACGACGCCATGGGCAACTCCATGCGCGGGGCGAACGCCCGCTACGCCCTCGGCCTCGCCCTCACCCAGAGCGGTGAGCTGGGCGACGCGGCCGGCCGGCTCCAGGAGGCGCTGGAGGTGTTCCGGGACAGCAGGCAGCGCCTCTGGGAGGGCATGAGCCTGTTCCGGCTGGCCGAGGTGGACCTCGCCGCCCGGCGCCCCGCGCAGGCCGCCGCCAACGCCGAGATGGCACTGACCGTGCTGCGCGGCATCGGCGGGGAGTGGCGGCGGGGCAACGTCCTCACCGTCCTCGGCCGCGCGCTCAGCGGGATAGGGCAGACCGGCCGGGCCCAGGTGTGCTGGCAGGAGGCGGCGGCGATCTACGAGGAGCTGGGCTCGCCCGAGGCCGCCGAGGTGCGCGCGCTGCTGTCGCCGGTGCGGGCGGCCTGAGGCCCGGGGCACGCGTTCATCATTCGTTTATCGCTCCCCGCCATGCTTGAGGCAGTCGATCCGTCGCGTCGGGGGGCAGACGGGTCACTGCGCAGGGCCTGCCACCACGGAATCAGGGTGAGCGGCCCGGGCGGGCCCGCACGGCCACCCTCGGGGGAGTGACCGGGCGGGCCCGCCGACCTCACTGCTTGATCCATGCCAAGGGGAGTTGACGATATGGGCGACGAGCTCAAGCCGCAGGACCTGCACGCCACGGGCGGCACGGACGGCGAGGCCTCGACGGAGGACCTGCACGCCACGGAAGAGGGGGCCGTGAAGAAGCAGGACCTGCACGCCACCGACGAGCCGCTGGAGACCAAGGACCTGCACGCCACGTCGGAGCCGTTCAAGCCGACGAAGTAAGCCATCTCGACACGGGGTTCGGCCGCGGCGGCGCGGAGGGGGAGCCGTCGCGGCCGAGGTGTGTCCGAGATGACCTTGGCGCCTCGAGGCAGCCAAACGCTCCGGTACCCGTAGCTGACGGACCGTCAGATCGGCGCTACCGTGGCCTCATGGACACCCACGAGAGCACGTTTCCGCTGATCATCTCCGTGGACGACCACACCGTGGAGCCCGCGACCGTCTGGCAGGACCGGCTCCCGGAGAAGTACCGGGGCACCGGACCCCGGATCGTCCGTGCGCCCGTGAAGGAGATGACGTTCCTCGGCGGGCGCTTCAAGCCCGTCATGGGTGCGCCCGGGGACGACGGTCCCGTCGGTGACTGGTGGGTCTACGAGGACCTCCGCAGGCCCCTGACCCGCCTGGACACCGCCGTCGGGTACGACAGGGACGAGATACGCCTGGAGGTCATCACCTACGAGCAGATGCGGCCGGGCTCCTACGACGTCCCGGCCCGGCTCGCCGACATGGACGTCAACCACGTGCAGTCCGCCGTGTGCTTCCCGACGTTCCCGCGTTTCTGCGGCCAGACCTTCACCGAGGCGAAGGACCATGAGCTGGGGCTGCTCTGCGTCCGTGCCTACAACGACTGGATGGTGGAGGAGTGGTGCGGCCCCGAGGCGCACGGGCGGCTCATCCCGCTCACCCTGATCCCGCTCTGGGACCCCGAGCTGGCCGCCGAGGAGGTCCGGCGCAACGCCGCACGCGGGGTCCGTGCCGTCGCCTTCTCCGAGATCCCGCCGTACCTCGGGCTGCCCTCCGTCCACACCGACGACTGGGACCCGTTCCTCGCCGCGTGCGACGAGACCGGCACGGTCGTCGCCATGCACATCGGCAGCAGCAGCCGGATGCCCTCCACCTCCGCCGACGCCCCGCCCGCCGTCGGCTCCACCATCACCTTCGCCAACTGCTGCTTCTCGATGGTCGACTGGCTGATGAGCGGCAAGTTCGAGCAGTTCCCGAACCTCAAGGTCATGTACGCCGAGGGGCAGATCGGCTGGATCCCCTACATCCTGGAGCGGGCCGACGTCGTGTGGGAGGAGAACCGCGGCTGGGGCGGCGTCGCCGACAAGGTGCACCGGCCGCCGTCCGAGCTGTTCGCCGACCACGTCTACGGCTGTTTCTTCGACGACGCCTTCGGGCTGCGCAACCTGGACGCGATCGGCCTGAACAACGTGCTCTACGAGACCGACTATCCCCACTCCGACTCCACCTGGCCCAAGTCCCGCGAGGTCGGTGAGGCGCAGATGGGGCACCTGGAGCCGGAGGTGGTGGAGCGGATCGTGCGGCGGAACGCGATCGAGCTGCTGGGACTGACCGACGACGGACTCTGGGACGGGGCGCGGTGAGCCTGGCCTACGGGATCCAGCTCCCGGTCCAGTCCCAGAGCACGATCTACGCCGAGCCCTGGGAAGCCGCCGCCGGGCCCGAGGACCTGCTCGCCGTGGCCCGCGCCGCCGACCGGGCCGGCTTCGCCTACCTGGCGTGCTGCGACCACGTCGCCATCCCGCGCCGGCTCGCGTCCGCGATGAGCACGGTCTGGTACGACCCGGTCGCCACCCTCGCCTTCCTCGCGGCGGCCACCGAGCGGACCCGGCTGCTCAGTCACGTCGCCGTGGTGGGGCTGCGGCATCCGCTGCTCAGCGCCAAGCAGTACGCCACCCTCGACCACCTGTCCGGCGGGCGGCTGATCCTCGGGGTCGGGGCGGGGCACGTGCGGGAGGAGTTCGAGGCGCTGGGGGCCGACTTCGAGCGGCGCGGTGCCGTGCTGGACGAGTCGATCGACGCCCTGCGTGCCGCCCTCGGGCCGGAGGAGTTCCCCGGACACCACGGCAAGTTCTACGACTTCGAGGGGCTCGGGCAGCGGCCCCGCCCGGCGCAGGACCGGGTCCCGGTCTGGGTCGGCGGGTCCTCGCCGGCCGCCCTGCGACGGGCGGCGCTCAAGGGCGACGGCTGGCTGCCGCAGGGCGACCCGAGGGACGTGCTGCCGGACCGGATCGCGCGGATACGGCGGCTCAGGGAAGAGGCCGGGATCGAGGGGCCGTTCACGGTCGGGGCCATCGCCGAGCCCCTGTACGTCGGGGCGGCGGGCTGGGACGTCGGGCGGCGGACGGTCGGCGGGCCCGCCGAAGCGGTCGCCGAGTCGCTGCGGGCCTACCGCGCGATGGGAGTGGACCAGGTGCAGGTGCGGTTCCGCAGCCGGAGCCGGGCCGAACTCGTCGAGCAGATCGAGCAGTTCGGGGAGGAGGTCGCGCCGCTGCTGCCGTAAGCGCGTTCCTTGAAAGCTTGAACATGTCCACGCCGATCTCCGTATGTACGGACGTACGGACACGTACGGACTCGTACGGCTTCGGCGGAAGGACACAATGACGTGCGCACTTCCCGGAAACTCTCCGTCGCCCTCGCCTGCCCGGAGGGCCCCTGGCCGCATCCCGACTGGCCGGCCCCGGACGACCCGTACGTCGAACGCGCGGTGAGCCTGCGCCCGCCCCCGCCCTTCCGTGTCCCGGGCGGCGTCGACGTCGTCGTCCTGCGCTGCGCCGAACCGGTCGACGGACTGCGGCAGTTGCGGGCCGACGGCGTGCCGGTGATCGTGATCGGGCCGGACCGGGACGCCGAGACCATCGTCGAGGTGTTCCGGGGCGGCGCCGGGTACCTGGTCGAGGGCGACTACTGCACCTGCATGCTCTCCTCGGCCGTCGTCGGGGCCACCATCGGGCACACCTACCTCTCCCCGGCGGCCTGCGCGGCCCTGCGCGAGGGGGCCCGGCGGGCGTCCACGCAGGACACGGCGCTGGAGCGGCTGCGCGGGCGGCTCTCCCCGCGCGAGCGGCAGATCATGGAGCTGCTGTCGACGGGGCTGGGCGCGCAGGAGATCGGGCTGCGGTTACGGCTGAGCGAGAAGACCGTCCGCAACAACCTCAGCAACATCTACGCCAAGCTGGACGCACGCGGCAGCACGGACGCGGTCCTGAGGTGGCTGGGAGCCGCGCCCGTGCTTCGCATCTGAGAACCTCGGGAAGCGGTTCTTCTACCCTGCCGGAATGTCCGACAGCGGGATCTCGACGTCGGTGACGTTCTGGCCGGCCTCACCGAATCCCGGTTCGGACCGCAGGGCGCGTGTGGAATTCTTCAGGCCCGACGCCTCGGGCGTTCCGCACTTGACGTTGCGCAGCCACAGCCGCCCGTCGGGGGTGCCGTTCTTCAGGACCTGCGGATAGAAGACGTGCACGCTCGTGGCGCCCTCGCTCGGGGAGAAGAAGACCGTGCCGCCGTCCTGCGCCTCCTTGTACGTGGCCTTGAGGTAGCCGCTCACGTCGGTGCGCTTCGCGGACCACATGAAGAACCCGACGCTGTCGGGCTGCACGGTGTCCGTCCTGCTGAACTGCAAGGTGGTCGTCTTGTCGTCACGCGTGATGTTGATCTCGGACGTGCTGAACTTCGCGCCGATCTCGAAGAAGGAATTGCCGAGTTTCGTGTCGGCGCCCGCGGTGAATCCGTCCTCCAGCTGAGTGGTCCTGGTGACGGACGTGCTCACGTTGAAGGTCTTCGAGGCGGTGCTCGTCGATCCGCAGTTGTCGGTCACCGCGGAGACGCGCTGGTTGGGACCGAGGTTGTTCCGCTTGAACTGGACGTCGACGAACTCGCAGTTCTCCAGCTTGTCGGAGTCCGCCGCGCAGTCGGAGGTCACTTCGGAGGGGGTGGCGGCACCCGCGGGATTCATCAGCGGCACCGCCACCGCGACGGCCGCGACCGGGGCCAGGGCGAGGGTGATGCGCTTCTTCTTGCTCCGGTGGCTTCTCGAGCGGCCGGTGCGTGTCATGGGGTTCTCCTGTGGGGGAAGGAAGGCTGCGGTTGTGGGGGAAGGAGGGCTGCGGTCGGTCGGCGGTCGCTCAGCAGTCGGTCAGTACGGCCTTGGAGGTGCCGTCCACGACACCCGGGGCACCGGCCGCCCCCGGCAGCACGACCGGGCCCTCGACGACCTCCGGTGCCACGAAGTTCTGTTCCGGAGTGGGATTGGTGACGGTCGTCGCCTCACGCGCGTCGATCCGCACCCGCCATTCGCCCGTCATGCGCTGCATCTTCGGCGTGAACTCCATGTGGAGGACCTTGCCGACGGGGACTTCCCGCTGTTCCGTGTCACCGGCGGTCGCCGACCTGACGGTCATGTCGAGGGTGCCCTTGTGCTTGACCCAGGACCCGCTCAGTGCCCCGAAGAGCCCTCCGGCGCCGCCCTGCTGGGTGGAGGTGTACTTGCCCTGGCCCTGCGCGGTCGTCGCCTGCCAGGTGACCGACACCTTCGCCGGTTCGGTGGCGCCGGGTTCGCAGTTCGGGAAGTCGATGGAGGCCTTTTCGGCCGGTCCGTCGAAGGTCTCGAACTTCGTCTCGACGAAATCGCAGTTGTCGGAGGCGAAACTCGGTCCGGCGATGGGGTGGCCGCCGAAATCGGAGATGGACTGCTGCCTTCCGTTGAGCACCTCGGCCCGCTCGCACATCGTCATGATCTGCTCGGGTGTCTTCTCGTCGGCGGCGTTCGCCGACGGCAGCAGCACCGTGGCCACGGCGCCACCGGTCACGAGAGCCGATCCGATCGCGACGATCCTGATCTTCCTGTTCTTCAGTCTTCTCTTGGCCATGGGCCCGATCCTGGAAGGTCCCGACCGGCCCCGACAGGGTCAAACATCCCTACTTGCGGGTTACGTGAGATTCGCCTCAGCAACGGCCAGGTCTTGCATCTGACGCCTCGTCAGGTATGTCGGTACGATGCCCAGTCCACCGTGTCCACCGCGCGAAGGGGGCTGCCATGGGCAAGCTCGACGGACGGGTCGTCATCATCACCGGAGCGGCGCGCGGCCAGGGCGAGCAGGAGGCCCGGTTGTTCGCCGCCGAGGGTGCCCGGGTGGTCGTCGCGGACGTCCTCGACGACCGGGGCGAGGCCCTCGCGAAGGAGATCGGCGCCCGGTACGTCCATCTCGACGTCGGCCGGGAGGACGACTGGCGGGCGGCCGTCACCGCCGCCGAGGAGGCGTACGGCCGGGTCGACGGGCTGGTCAACAACGCCGGCATCCTCCGCTTCAACTCCCTCCTCGACACACCCCTCGACGAGTTCATGCGGGTCGTCCAGGTCAACCAGGTGGGCTGCTTCCTCGGCATCAGGGCCGTCGCGCCCGGCATGGCCGACGGGGGCACGATCGTCAACACCGCCTCGTACACCGGTCTGACGGGCATGGCGGCGGTGGGCGCGTACGCGGCGAGCAAGCACGCCGTGGTCGGGCTGACCCGGGTCGCCGCGCTGGAGCTGGCCGGGCGGGGGATACGCGTCAACGCCGTCTGCCCGGGCGCGATCGACACCGCGATGTCCAACCCGGCCCGGCTGGACCCGGCCGCCGACGCGGAGGAGACGGCCAGGGGGCTCGACCGGCTGTACCGCAAGCTCGTGCCGCTGGGGCGGGTCGGGCGGCCGGAGGAGGTGGCGCGGCTCGCCCTGTTCCTGTCGTGCGAGGACTCCTCCTACATCACCGGGCAGCCGTTCGTGATCGACGGGGGCTGGCTGGCGGGAGTGAGTGTCATCTGATCCGTCGGCAGTGGCCTGACGGCCCGTCAGCTATTGACGCTCCCGGGGAGCGGTGGAACAGTCGGAGCCATGCATCTGACGGTCCGTCAGAACCGACGCGTGGGGCGGTGAATCTCCTTGGAATTCGGGGTCTTCGTACAGGGATACGTGGGCAAACGGGCCGAGACCGACCCGCTCGCCGAACACAAGGCGCTGATGGAGGAGACCGAGTACGTCATCCAGGCCGACAAGTCGGGCTTCAAGTACGCCTGGGCCTCCGAACACCACTTCCTGGAGGAGTACTCGCACCTGTCCGCCAACGACGTCTTCCTCGGGTACCTGGCACACGCCACGGAACGGATCCACCTGGGCTCGGGCATCTTCAACCCGCTCGCCCCGGTCAACCACCCCGTGAAGGTCGCCGAGAAGGTCGCCATGCTCGACCACCTCAGCGAGGGACGCTTCGAGTTCGGCAGCGGGCGGGGTGCCGGCTCGCACGAGATCCTGGGGTTCATGCCGGGCGTGACCGACATGAACCACACCAAGGAGATCTGGGAAGAGACCATCGCCGAGTTCCCCAAGATGTGGCTCCAGGACGAGTACGTCGGCTTCCAGGGCAAGCACTGGTCGCTGCCACCGAGGAAGATCCTGCCGAAGCCGTACGGCGGCTCCCACCCGGCGATGTGGTACGCGGCCGGGTCGCCGCCGTCGTACGCCATGGCCGCGAAGAAGGGGCTCGGCGTGCTCGGCTTCAGCGTGCAGAAGGTCTCCGACATGGAGTGGGTGCTGGAGCAGTACAAGACGGCGATCGTGGACGCCGAGCCGGTCGGTGACTTCGTCAACGACAACGTGATGGTGACGACGACGGCGATTTGCGCGCCGACGCACGAGGAGGCGGTGCGGATCGCGGCGAACGGGCAGCTGCACTATCTGCCGTCGCTGGTGTTCCGGTACCACGACACGTTCCCGCGGCCCGAGGGGTTTCCGGTGTGGCCGGAGACGCTGCCGGAGTACACCGAGGAGTTGGTGGAGGTTCTCATCGAGGAGGAGCTGCTGATCTGCGGCGATCCGGACGAGGTGCTCACGCAGTGCAAGCGGTGGGAGCAGGCGGGGGCGGACCAGTTGAGTTTCGGGCTGCCGGTGGGGGTGCCGAAGGAGGAGACCCTGCAGACGATTCGGCTGGTCGGGGAGCATGTGATTCCCAAGATCGATACGGATCCTGTGCATCGGACTTCGCGGTTCCGGAGGGGTGCCTGAGCGTCGTTGGCGGGTGCGGCGTGCGTTGTGGCTGGTCGCGCAGTTCCCCGCGCCCCTGAAGGGCGATCATCTCAAGGGAGTTGAGGGCTCATGCTCGATCACGTCATCAAGGGTGTGACCGTGGTGGACGGGACCGGTGCGCCCGCCTGTACCGCCGACGTGGGCATACGGGACGGGCGTGTCGCCGTCATCGGTGAAGTGACTCAGGAGGCGCGCACAAGCGAGGACGCCACCGGCCTCGTCCTCACCCCCGGCTTCGTCGACCCCCACACGCACTACGACGCCCAGCTCTTCTGGGATCCGTACGCCACGCCCTCCCTCAACCACGGGGTCACCACCGTCGCCGGCGGGAACTGTGGGTTCACCCTCGCGCCGCTGCACCCGGACCGGCCCGGGGACGCCGACTACACGCGGCGGATGATGTCGAAGGTCGAGGGCATGTCGCTGGTGGCGCTGGAGGAGGGGGCGCCCTGGAACTGGCATTCCTTCGGGGAGTACCTGGACGCCCTGGAGGGTCGGATCGCCGTCAACGCCGGGTTCATGGTGGGGCACTGTGCGCTGCGGCGGTACGTGATGGGTCCGCAGGCCATCGGCGGACAGCCGACCGGGGAGCAGCTGGCGGCGATGGTCCGGCTGTTGCGGGAGTCCATGGACGCCGGGGCCTGGGGGCTGTCCACCACCCAGTCGACCAGCCACTCAGACGGCGACGGGAAACCGGTCGCCTCCCGGCACGCCGGACCGGCCGAGCTGCTGGCGCTGTCGCGGGCCGTCGGGGAGCACGAGGGCACGCAGATCGAGGCCATCGTCGCGGGCTGCCTCGACCAGTTCAGCGACGCGGAGATCGACCTGTTCGTGGAGATGAGCGCGGCAGCCGGGCGGCCGCTGAACTGGAACGTCCTGACCATCGACGCGGCCGTGCCCGAGCGGGTGCCCCGGCAGCTCCTGGCGAGCGAGCAGGCGCGCAAGGCGGGCGGCCGGGTCGTGGCGCTGACCATGCCGATCCTCACGCCGATGAACATGTCGCTGGGGACCTTCTGCGCGCTGAACCTGATCCCCGGGTGGGGGCCGATCCTGGGGCTGCCCGTGCCCGAGCGGATCGAGAAGCTGCGCGACCCGGACGTACGGGACGAGATGCTGCGGCGCGCCCGGTCCAAGGAGGCGGGCGTCTTCCGGCGGCTGGCGAACTTCGGGCGGTACGTCATCGGCGACACCTACAGCGAGGCGAACGCCGGGCTGACCGGGCGCGTGGTCGAGGACATCGCCGAGGAGCGCGGCCAGGAGCCCTTCACGTGCCTGGTGGAGATCTGCGCCAACGACGATCTGCGCACGGTGCTGTGGCCGATGCCGCCCGACAACGACCCGGCGTCCTGGGCGCTGCGGGCGGAGACCTGGCGGCACGAGGACGTGCTGCTCGGCGGATCCGACGCGGGCGCGCATCTGGACCGGATGTGCGGGGCGCCGTACACGACCCGGTTCCTCGGGGACTGTCTGCGCGGCCGGAAGCTGGTCGGTCTGGAGCAGGCCGTGAAGATGCTGACCGACGACCCGGCCCGGCTCTTCGGCCTGCGGCAGCGCGGGCAGGTGCGGGAGGGCTGGCACGCCGACCTCGTCCTGTTCGACCCGGAGCGGATCGACGCCGGCCCGGCCACCCTGGTGCACGACCTGCCGGGGGACAGCCCGCGGCTGGACTCCCGGGCGCTGGGCGTGCGGGCCGTGTGGGTCAACGGGGTCGAGGCGATCCGGGACGACGTGGTGACGGGTGCCGTGCCGGGGCGGGTGCTGCGCTCCGGCCGGGACACGGAGACGGTGAGCACGAGGTGACGGCCCGGCAGTCACTCTTCGTCGGCGGCTCCTGGGTGGAGCCGGACGGCGGCCACTACGAGGTGATCGACCCGGCGACCGAGCAGACCGTCGGGCGGGCGCCGGAGGCCTCGCGGGATCAGGTGCACGCGGCCTGCGCCGCGGCCCGCGAGGCCTTCGGGCCGTGGTCGGCCACGCCCGCGGAGGAGCGGGCCGCGGTCCTGGCCCGCGCCGCGGACATCATCCGGGACCGCCTCGTGCCGTACGCCGAGCTGGCCCGGGCGGAGACGGGCGCGACCACGGGCACCGCACGCGGCATGCAGGTCGGGGTCGCCGCCGCCCGCTTCCGTCGCTACGCGCGCGTGGAGCCCGCCGAGTGGCCGATCCCGCCGCAGATCAACGAGGCCGGGCCGATGGGGCGGGCGGGCGTCATGGGCGCACTCGCCGTCCGCCAGCCCGTCGGGGTCGTCACGTGCATCACCTCGTACAACAACCCCTGGGCCAACCCGGCCGGCAAGATCGCCCCCGCCCTGGCGATGGGCAACACGGTCGTGGTGAAGCCGGCACCCCAGGATCCCCTGTCGGTGTACCGGATGGCGGAGGCGCTGGAGGCCGCCGGTGTACCGCGCGGCGTGGTGAACGTGGTCAGCGGTGCGCGGACCGAGGCCGGCGAGGCGGCCGTGGACTCACCGGACGTCGACATGGTCAGCTTCACCGGCTCCACGGCGGTCGGGCAGCGCATCGCCGAGGTGTGCGGGCGCGGCATGAAGCGGCAGTTGATGGAGCTGGGCGGAAAGGGCGCGGCGATCGTCCTCGACGACGCCGACCTCGGCTCGGCGGTCGCCGGCATCGGCACGACATTCTCCTTCTACAGCGGCCAGATCTGCACGGCACCGACCCGGGTGCTGGCGCAGCGGGGCATCTATGACCGCCTGGTCGAGCAACTGGCCGCGTACGCGCGCCGGTTGAAGGTGGGCGACCCTCGCGAGCCGGACACGGTGGTCGGCCCGGTGATCTCGGCGACGCACCGGGACCGGGTGGAGTCGTACGTCGAACTGGGCCGGAAGGAAGGCGCGACGGTCGTCACGGGCGGCGACCGCCCCGCCCTGCCGACCGGCTTCTACGTCACCCCGACCCTCCTCGCCGACTGCACCAACGACATGCGCGTGGCGCGCGAGGAGATCTTCGGCCCGGTCGTGGTCGTCATCCCCTTCGACGACGAGGAGGAGGGCGTGGCCCTGGCCAACGACACCGACTACGGCCTCATCGACTACGTCTGGTCGGGCGACGTGGCCAGGGCCTTCCGGCTGGCCCGGCGTCTGCGGGCGGGCGGGGTCGGGATCAACACCGTGGGCCGCAACATGGAGGCCCCCTTCGGCGGCTTCAAGAAGAGCGGCGTCGGCAGGGACGTCGGCTCGTACGCCCTGCACGCGTACAGCGAGGTGCAGGCGATCGTGTGGCCGGGGTGAGGCCCGCGCGCCAGGGCGTGGTCAGTCCGTCAGATCCACCCGCACCGTCAGCAGATCCGTCCCGAACGCCCGCACGCCCAGGCCGTTGACCTTCGGCAGCCGCCGCAGCCGCGCCACCGGGTCGTCGTCCGGCAGCAGATGCGCGACCCCGGTGTGCCACCGCCCCCGGATCCGCACCCGCACCCGCGGATCGGCCCTGATGTTGCGCACGTACTGCGACCGCTCGCCGAACTCCGACACCAGCCAGAAGGAGTCACCGACGCGGCGACCGCCCACCGGGGTGCGGCGGGGCAGGCCCGAGACACGGCCGTTCGTCTCCAGAACGGTCTGGAGGGGAAGGCGCCGCATGAGCGGGTTGACGCGGCGCTGGAAGGACGTGGCGGCCCGGAACCTCAGGTCGGCGACGCGGGACATCGTCGGGGGTCTCCTTGTCTGCCCGGTGGACGGGGTGCGGCCCTCGGATCACGCGGCGGTCCTGGCCGACCTGGCGTAGGAGAGCAGGGCGCGGAATGCGGTGTGGCTGGTGGTGATGATGACCCGGGGCGGGTCGGGGCGGTCGGTTATGTGGACGGAGCCGGGGCTGACGGATATGTGGACGCAGGCGTCGCCTTCCTGGCAGTAGGACGACTTCTGCCAGCGGTGCGGGGACATGTCGGCTCCCTTACAGGTTCTGGGCGATGGAGTGGATCAGATCCCGGGACTTTTCTGGACTGAGTGCGGTGGCTTCCACGATGTCGAGCAGGTTCCGGTACTTCTCCAGGAGGGCCTCGGCGTCGAGGAGGGCCGGGCCGTGGAACTGGTCGAGTTGAGCGGTGTCGAGTTGCGGCACGGCGCCGTACAGGTAGTTGATCGACTGACCGGCCCCGGGGAACGCGCCGACGTCGTACGGAAGCACGCGGATCGTGATGTGCTCGCGTTCACTCATGTCGAGCAAGTGCTGCAACTGGGCACGCGCCACGTTCCGGCCGCCGACGCGCATGTGCAGGGCAGCCTCGTGCACGGTCGTCCCGTACGGAGTCGGATGGTCCCCGTACAGCACTCCCTGCCGTTTGATCCGGTGGGAGACGCGGTGCTCGACCTCGGGCGGTGTCGGTGAGGGGATGACGTGCCGGAAGATCTCACGCGCATGATCGGCGGTCTGGAGCAAACCCGGCATGTGGGAGGTGTACGCCGTGCGTAGGGCGATGGCGTGGTGCTCCAGTTCGGCCAGGTCGAGGAGCCCTGATGGCAGTACTTCGCGATACGACTCCCACCAGCCGAACGTCTTGTCGGTCGCCATGTCGACCAGTGCCTCGATGAACCCCTGGTCCGCGCAGGAGTAGATGCGGGCCAGAGCCCGGATGCGCTCGGGGCTCACCCCGAAGCGTCCCGACTCCACGTTGCTGAGCTGACCTTGGCTCGTGCCGAGCGCACGTGCGGCCTCGGTCGCCGTCATGCCCGCACGTTCGCGCATCTTGCGCAGCTCCACGGCGAGCCGGAGGCGGCGGGCCGTCAGAGGCGGTCTTGCGGGCATGTGAACGCCTCCTGGACATACGTTCCGTCGCAAGTCACCCACACGAAGGGAAGTTGGCCGAAGTATCTCCGGATCGCGCAAATGTCATTTGTCGAGGCCCTATCTTCCTCCTCAGGCGCCCCGCCTGGAAGCGCACCGTGGGACGCCACGGCAGAGACACCAGGCACCCGTCCAGCTCCCCTCAGCCCGGAGACTTCCGATGGCCACCGTATCCCCGTCCTGGAACTACACCCTGCACCTGCCGCACGATCCACGCGCACCCGGCATCGCACGCGGCACCCTCAGACTCATTCTCGCCGCTCACGACATGCCCGAACTCGTCCCGACGGCGGAACTCCTGGCCGCCGAACTGCTGGCGAACTCGCACTGCCACACCAAGGGGCCGTACGCCCTCCGCGTCCGCTCGGCGGATCCCGGCCGACTCCGTGTGGCCGTATGGGACACGGATCCGCGCGTCCCGCCCGGATTCTCCACTGAAAGGGCCGCCGCACCCCCACCGGACGCCGAGCACGGCCGCGGCCTCCCCCTGGTGCGCGCCTGCGCGGACGCGTGGGGCGCCTCGGTGTTCCGCGAGCTGGGCGCGTCGAAGGGCGGCAAACTGCTGTGGGCCGAGTGCGGGGGCGGGGCGGCGGCGTGGTGAGTGGGGCTGTGCGGGCCGTGGTCTCACTGACGCCCGAGAAAGATCGGGTTGGTGAACGCCGCCAGCGCCCCCGGCACCGGACCCGCCGCCGCCTCGTGCCGCAGTTCCGCCCGTACGTACGCCGCGTACGACGGCGTCGTCCGCCACTCGACGGCACCCGAGCCGGACACCGGCAGCGGGGCGCTCGTGTGCAGCACGCCCTGGTCGGTGACGAAGCGGACCGTGCAGCGTGGGGCGCCCGTGACCTCCAGGCGGACGGTGACCGGGGTGTCGCGGTCCACCCGCAACCGCTCGCCGATGCCCGCGTGTGCGCCGCGCCCGCCGGACGCCCGGAACGACAGCTCGACCTTGGCGGACTCGGCGACGTACGACCGTCCCGCCCGGATGCCCTCCTGGATGGCCTGCCGGGTCAGGTCGTCGGCCAGGACGACCGTCTGGGGGTGCCCGACGGCGTCCGGGTCGCGGTGGGCGTCGCTGCTGCCCATCGCCGGGATCCAGTCGCGCCCGTCCCGCACCGACGCCACCAGCATGCTGTCCCAGTCGGCGAGGGTCACCTCGTCGTCGGGCGTGTAGGGGCCGTTCCACACCTCGACCGCGTCCGCCTCGCCGAAGCCGAACTTCCAGTTGCAGCCGACGCACGTGGCGTGCGGGTGGGCCGGGACGACCAGGCCTCCGGCCCGGCGGATGCGGTGGGCGAAACGGCCGAAGCGGTTGTCGCGGGCCCGGTAGCGCCAGTCGACGAAGGTGCCCGGGTCGGTGCCGAGGGCGACGACGTGGCCGTTGCGTGTCGTGACCTCCTCGCCCAGCATGACCAGCAGGTCGTCCCCGGCCACGTTCGACCAATGGGCGTGCGCCGAGTGGGTGTTGTGCTCGGAGGAGTTGATGAAGTCCAGGCCCGCCGCCCGCGCCAGCGCCCCGATCTCCGCGGGAGTGCGGCGGCCGTCGGAGTACCAGGAGTGCAGGTGGCAGTCGCCCCGGTACCAGGCACGGCCCCGGCCCCTGGCCCGGTCCGGCGGGTACACCGGCCGGACGGTCTCACCCGGCTCGCCGTACGTCAGCGTGATCGTGATCTCGTACGACAGGCCCTGCGGGGCGACCGTGTACGGGCCGAGCGCGATGTGCCAGGTGCCCTCGCGCACCGGGCCCGGAATGTAGCCGGGCGTCGCCTCGTCCGCGCGGATGAAGAAGTCCGTGCGCGCCCCGCCCGACCAGCCCCTGAAGCCCCGGCCGCCGAGCTCGGTGCCGCGGTCGTCGAAGATGCCGATGTCGAGGGCGTTGCCGGTCGTGCCGGCCGGGACGGACGGGCGGTCGTAGGTGTAGGCGACCTTGAGCTCCCGGACACCGGCCGGGACCTCGACGGGCACGTACACGAAGTCGGGGGAGCCGGGCGGCAGGGTGCCGCGCACCGTTCTGCTCTCCTGGTCCCCGTCGGCCGCTGCGGCGAAGCTCACGCTTCCCAAGGTAAGCGCGGCGGCCGCTCCCGTCACGAACAGAGCGCGCCGGCCGAGCCCGCCGTGGTGGTCCTCGCACATGTTGCTGCTCCCCAGGTGTCGTCCGCTGACATGGCATGGGTGGTGCGGGGGTGGTGCGGTGCAATCCTTGTATTGAGCCGTGAACCGGCGTGCAAGGGAAGGGAATCCGGGGGCGGGAAACAGCCGAACAACGTCGCGTCGGCACCTGTCGATGCCGACCGGTCGGTATCGACAGCCCCGTGCCCCTCAGGTACAGATAGCTCATGCGCATCGCCGTGACGATCTTCCTCACCGACGAGACGATCTCCCCGACCCGGCTCGCACGCGAGCTGGAGGACCGTGGTTTCGACGGGCTGTACCTGCCCGAGCACACGCACATCCCCGTCGAGCGGACCACGCCGTACCCGGCGGGCGGCGAGCTGCCGCGCGAGTACGGCCGTACGCTCGATCCCTTCGTGGCGCTCGGCCAGGCCGCCGCCGTCACCGAGCGGCTCGGGCTCGGCACGGGCATCACGCTCGTCGCCCAGCACGACCCGATCGACCTGGCCAAGCAGGTCGCGACCGTAGACCACCTGTCCGGGGGCCGGTTCACGCTCGGCGTCGGCTTCGGCTGGAACGTCGAGGAGGCCGCCGACCACGGCGTGACGTGGCGCACCCGGCGCGAGCTGGTGCGGGACCGGATGGCGCTGATGCGGGCGCTGTGGTCACCGGAACCGGTCGCGTACGAGGGGGAGTTCGGCAGCGTCCGGGCCAGTGACGCGTACCCCAAGCCGGTCCGGACGCCGCGTGGCCCGGTCGTCGGCCCGCGCACGCTCCTCGGCGGGGCGGCGGGGCCGAAGCTGTTCGCCCATGTCTGCGAGTACGCCGACGGCTGGCTGCCCATCGGCGGGCGCGGTCTTGCCGAGTCCCTGCCGCTGCTGCGCACCGCGTGGACCGACGCGGGCCGCGACCCCGAAGCCCTGCACGTCGTCCCGTACGCCGTCCACCCCACCCCGGGCAAGCTCGCGCACTACGCGGACCTGGGCATCGAGGAGGTCGTGGCGCAACTGCCGCCGGCGGGGGAGGCGGAGGTGCTGAAGGCACTCGACGCGCTCACGCGATATCTTCCGGGTACCTGATCTTCCAGGTATCTGACAACTCGCCGAGCTGACCACTCGGTCCGGACACAGGGGGAGAGCACGGCGTCATGAGGCTTGCCTGGTTATCGTGGCTCGCGCGGCATTTCACCGAATATGGCTACAGTCAAGGGCTGTTGCGCGCCTCGATCGGCACATCGGCCGTGCTGGTGACCGCCGCGCTGGTCTGGTTCGGCCTGCAGCACCGCAACAGGCCCTTCGCCGTGGCCCTCAGCGGTCTCGTGTCCGCCCTGGGTATCGGGTGGCTGGCCTTCCACTGACGGGGTCCGGCCGAGTTGATCAGCGCGATCGTATGCTCGAAGGATGACGACTTCCGCGACCCCCGGAACCGGCCCCACCGAGAACTCCATGCGTCGCGCCCTGAAACGGGCCAGGGACGGCGTCTCCCTCGACGTCGCCGAGGCGGCCGTCCTGCTCCAGGCCCGGGGCGCGCACCTGGAGGACCTGGCTGCCTCGGCGGCCCGGGTGCGGGACGCGGGGCTGGAGGCGGCCGGCCGGCCCGGCGTCATCACGTACTCCAAGAGCGTCTTCATCCCGCTCACCCGGCTGTGCCGGGACAAGTGCCACTACTGCACGTTCGTCACCGTCCCCGGCAAGCTGCGCCGGGAGGGCCACGGGATGTTCATGTCCCCCGACGAGGTGCTGGACATCGCCCGCAAGGGCGCGGCCCTGGGCTGCAAGGAAGCCCTCATCACCCTCGGCGACAAGCCCGAGGACCGCTGGCCGGAGGCGCGCGAGTGGCTCGACGCGCACGGCTACGACGACACCATCGCCTACGTCCGCGCCATCTCCATCCGCATCCTGGAGGAGACGGGCCTGCTGCCCCATCTGAACCCGGGCGTCATGAGCTGGACCGACTTCCAGCGGCTGAAGCCCGTCGCCCCCAGCATGGGCATGATGCTGGAGACGACCGCGACCCGCCTCTGGTCGGAGCCGGGCGGCCCCCACTACGGCTCCCCCGACAAGGAACCGGCTGTCCGCCTGCGCGTCCTGGAGGACGCGGGCCGCTCCTCCGTGCCGTTCACCTCCGGGCTGCTCATAGGCATCGGCGAGACCTACGAGGAGCGCGCCGAGTCCCTGTTCGCGCTGCGGAAGGTCTCCCGGGCCTACCACGGCGTCCAGGAGCTGATCATCCAGAACTTCCGCGCCAAGCCGGACACCGCGATGCGCGGCATGCCGGACGCGGAACTGGACGAACTGGTCGCCACGGTGGCCGTCGCCCGGCTCCTCATGGGCCCGAGCGGCTGCATCCAGGCCCCGCCCAACCTCGTCGACGACGAGTACGAGCGGCTGATCGGCGCCGGTATCGACGACTGGGGCGGGGTGTCCCCGCTGACCATCGACCACGTCAACCCCGAGCGCCCCTGGCCGCAGATCGACCAGCTCGCCGAGAAGTCCCGCGTGGCCGGTTTCGAACTTCGGGAACGGCTGTGCGTGTACCCGGAGTTCGTCCGGCGCGGCGAGCCATGGCTGGACCCGCGGTTGCGCCCGCACGTGGCCGCGCTGGCCGACCCGGAGACCGGCCTCGCCCGCCCGGAGGCCCTTCCCGAGGGCCTGCCGTGGCAGGAGCCGGAGGAGGTCTTCGTCGCGTCCGGCCGCACGGATCTGCACTCCTCGATCGACAGCGAGGGCCGCAGCTCGGACCGCCGGGACGACTTCGACGAGGTGTACGGGGACTGGGGCGCCCTGCGGGAGGCGGCCGCCCCGGGCATGGCACCGGAGCGCATCGACACCGACGTACGGCAGGCCCTGCGCACGGCGGCCGACGACCCCACGAAGCTCACCGACGACGAGGCGCTGGCCCTGCTGCACGCGGACGGCCCGGCCCTGGACGCCCTCGCGCGGATCGCCGACGACGTCCGCCGGTCGGTCGTCGGTGACGACGTCACCTACATCGTCACCCGCAACATCAACTTCACCAACGTCTGTTACACGGGCTGCCGTTTCTGCGCCTTCGCCCAGCGCCGCACCGACGCCGACGCCTACACCCTGTCCCTGGACCAGGTCGCCGACCGGGCCCAGCAGGCCTGGGACGTCGGCGCGGTGGAGGTCTGCATGCAGGGCGGCATCCACCCGGACCTGCCCGGCACGGCGTACTTCGACATCGCGCGGGCGGTGAAGGAACGCGTCCCCGGCATGCACGTGCACGCCTTCTCGCCGATGGAGGTGGTCAACGGCGCGACCCGCACCGGCATGTCCGTCCGGGAGTGGCTGACGGCGGCCAAGGAGGCCGGCCTGGACACCATCCCGGGCACGGCCGCCGAGATCCTCGACGACGAGGTCCGCTGGATCCTGACCAAGGGCAAGCTGCCCGCGGCCGACTGGATCGACGTCGTGACGACGGCCCACGAGCTGGGCATCCGCTCGTCCTCGACGATGATGTACGGCCATGTCGACCAGCCCCGGCACTGGCTCGGCCACCTGCGCACCCTCGCGGGCATCCAGCAGCGCACGGGCGGCTTCACCGAGTTCGTGACGCTGCCGTTCGTGCACACCAACGCGCCCGTGTACCTCGCGGGCATCGCCCGCCCCGGCCCGACCATGCGGGACAACCGCGCGGTCACGGCCATGGCCCGGCTCCTGCTGCACCCGTACATCCCCAACATCCAGACCAGCTGGGTGAAGCTGGGCACCGAGGGCGCGGCCGAGATGCTCCGCTCCGGCGCCAACGACCTCGGCGGGACGCTCATGGAGGAGACCATCTCCCGGATGGCGGGCTCCTCCTACGGCTCGTACAAGTCGGTCAAGGACCTCATCGCGGTGGCCGACGCCGCGGGCCGCCCGGCGAAGCCCCGCAACACCCTGTACGGAGAGGTCCCGCAGGAGCGCCAGCGGGCGGCGGAGGCGTCGGACGGGCGTCTGCCGGAGTTGTTGCCGGTGTTGGACTGAGTGGCCGACGGTCTACGGGCCCCCGGCGTCGGCCGGCTGGTGCGCCGTCACGGTGGGGGTGGGCCGTGGCGGCGGGGCCTGGGGTGGCGGTGCCGCCGCGCCGCGGTCGGGTCGAGGGCGTGGGCGCGAGGCCGTCCGGCCCGTGTGGCGAAGCCACCGGAACGCCCTGCTGGGGGAGGTCCCGCGGGAGCGCCAGCGGGCGGCGGAGGCGTCGGACGGGCGTCTGCCGGAGTTGTTGCCGGTGCTGGACTGAGTTACCGGCCAGGACCTACCGGCCCCCGGCGTCCGCCGCCTGTTCTGCCCTCACGACACGGTCGGGCGCGGCGCCGGGGCTCTTCGGCGGTGGGAGAGCCGTGCCCCGGCCCAGCCAGAGCAGGAGCAGGCCGAGCGTGCAGGCGATCGCCGGCCAGTAGACGTAACGGAAGTCCGTCGCGGGCATGATCGGCAGATAGCCGAGGATGTAGGCCGCCGAGCTGATGCCCAGTGCCCGGACCGGCATCGAGAACCGGCCGTTGCCCGGGCGGATGGCCAGCACCAGCGCGACGGCGAGCCAGAACCACCCGCGGAACAGCCACGGCACGTCCGTCACCATGCCCTTGACGTACGTGCCGAGCATGTCCTCCAGCCGGGGATGCGCCACCTCGAGGCCCATGTCGTTGCGGCTGATCCCCGCTTTGTACGGATCGTCGGTCTCGAACAGCAGGGTCGTGAAGAGCCGCAGCCGGTACTGGAGATAGTCCGGCACATGCCCGCTCATCTCGCGCAGCCACAGGGACGTGATCTCCCCCGAGTCCCCGCGCAGCCCGTCCGCGGGGCGTTCGTAGCAGGCCCAGTAGGCGTCCGACAGGGCCCCGACGCGCTCGCACTCCTGCGCGGAGGCCACGAGCCGGTCCCTGAGACCGGGTGGCACGTCCGCCGTCCGGAGCTCGTCCGCCTTCAGTACGTGGACCAGGTCGTCGAGCATGATCTGTGCGGCCTGTTTCGTCCCGAGAGGCCGCGCGAACAGGGAGATGGCGGCGCTCGGTACGACCAGGGCGGCCACGAGCGCCGCCGTGCACGTCACCCACGTACGGCGTCCGGGAGCGCGCCACAGGGCGAGGACCAGCATGACGAAGACGGGGAGCGCGGCGAAGAAGGCGTTCTTGCGCACCAGCATGGCGTACGCGAGGAACAGCACGCCCAGCCCGAGCAGCCCCCACCGCACGGCGGGACGAGGAGGCCGGTCGTCCCGCAGCCGCAGCCCGGTGAGCGCGACCGCGCACGCGGCGAGCAGTGCGACCGCCGCGTGGACGTCCTTCCACACCACCCCGACGAACGTCAGCACGAAGGGAGCCAGACCGAGGCCGAGCACGGCGAGCGAACCGCCGCGGCTCGCGGTCAGCTCCCAGACGCACCAGGCCAGCACCCAGAGCGCTCCCCAGAAGAGAACGGCCTGGAGGACGAGCATGGACGTGATCGAGCCGGTCACCGCGATGAGCGCACGCCACACCAGGCTCAGCACGGGCGGGTGCCAGTCGGTCAGGGGCGTCTTCCCCTCGGCCTGCCGGAGCTGGTCGAGGCTGTCGGGACTCAGGTAGCCGGGGGCGAACACGAGGATCGTGCCCAGGCAGCAGACCGCGGCGACGGCGGCCAGCCCCCAGACCCAGCGCTGCGCACGCGGCAGCCAAGGCATTTGTCCCATATGCCGGATGCTAGCGGGTGGCTGCTGGCCCACGACTCAGGGTGCGACGAAGACGTAGCGCCGGTAGGCGTAGAAGCGGAACAGCGTCGCGAGCACCCAGCCGAGGATGCGGGCGGTGTTGTCGCTGAGCGCCGAGTCGAGCCCGAGCAGCTGCCGGGACGCGAAGACCGTGCCGGCGGTGATGGCGAGCCCGACGCCGTTCGCGACGAGGAACAGGCCCAGCTCGCGGGAGACCTGCTCGCGGTGCTGGTGGCGATAGGTCCAGTAGCGGTTCCCGGCCCAGCTGAAGAGCGCGGCCGCGCTCGTCGCGACGACGGACGCCTGGACGGGAGAACTCCCCATCGGCCCGCCCCGAGCGCCGCCGGGCAGACCGAAGACCAGCAGGTTGTAGCCGCCGTTGTCCACGACGAAGGCCAGCGCCCCGACGACGGAGAACTTCGCGGCCTCACGCCAGATACCCCGGACGGCATCACGGACGGAACGTGTCACAGAGGTGAGAACCGGCACAAAGCGAGAGTAGCCACCCGGCGCGCCCCCACCTCATGGGCGCGCTCATACCGCATGATTTCCCCCATATGTGACTGTTCGGCACCGGCTCGGATGCTCGGATGAGGAGTGGGGAGTGGTCGTGGAACCGACGATCGCGTGTGTCGTGCCGTGCCACAACGAGGAGGCGGCCGTCGGCAAGGTGGTCCGCGACCTGCGCGCGGCCCTCCCCGAGGCCGTCGTCTACGTCTACGACAACGCCTCCACCGACCGCACCGTGGAGGTCGCCCGCGCGGCGGGCGCGATCGTCCGGCAGGAGCCCCGCAAGGGCAAGGGCAACGTCATCCGCCGCGCCTTCGCCGACGTCGACGCCGACGCCCTGCTCATCATCGACGGCGACGACACCTACGACGCCTCCCGCGCCCGGGACATGGTGGACCTGCTCTTCGACGGGCCCTACGACCAGGTCGTCGGCGCCCGCCGGGTGACGGACGACGGCGCCTACCGGACCGGCCACGCGGTCGGCAACAAGGTGCTCACCGGTGCCGTGCGGTCCCTGTTCGGCAACGACGTGACCGACATGCTCAGCGGCTACCGGGTCTTCTCCCGCCGCTTCGTCAAGTCCTTCCCGGCGCTGGCCCGGGAGTTCGAGACCGAGACCGAGATGACGATCCACGCCCTCCACCTGCGCCTGCCCACGGCGGAGGTGGTCGTGAACTACCGGGTCCGGCCCGCCGGCGGCGAGAGCAAGCTGCGCACCTACCGGGACGGCTGGCGCATCCTGCGGGTCATCCTCGACCTGGCCCGCCGGGAGCGCCCCTCCCTCGTCCACACCGTGATCGCCGGCGTCCTGGCCCTGATCTCGGTCGTCCTCGGCATCCCCGTCATCGCCGACTTCGTCCGCACGGGCACGGTGCCCCGCGTCCCCACGGCGATCCTCGCCGCCGCGATCATGACCATCGCCGCGCTCGTCCTGCTCGTGGGCTACATCCTCGAATCGCTCACGCACATGCGGCAGGAACAGACCCGGCTGGTGCACCTCTCCTACCCGGCCCCCGTCCGCGCCTCCCTCTACACCGCCCATGGAGCCGGTACCGGCCCCGTGCCCGTCCGGAAGACCGTCGACGGACCCTGATCCGCCTGGGGAGCGACGGGCTCGCAGTACGATGATCGGAACCCCCGTTCCGCGGGGTCCCGTGACTGAGGAGATGCGTGCCCGTGCCTGCCCGACTTCCTTCGTGGGCCTGGGCGACCGGGCTGACCGTGGGAGCGATAGCCGCGGTGACCGTCCTGGCCGTGCAGGCGGACCAGGGCCCCCAGCCCGCCGCCACCTCGGCCAAGCCGAGCGCCTCGGTGTCGGCGGAGCCCACACCCACGGCTTCGGTCCCGGCGAGGGTGCCCGACGGCTCCGGCACCGGCCGCCGCATCGTCTACTCCCTCGGCGAGAAGCGGGTGTGGCTGGTCGACGCGAGCGAGGCGACCCGCCGTACGTTCGCCGTGTGGCCGGGCACGGTCAGCCCCGACCCGGGCACCTACACGGTGTCGTCCCGCGCCGAGGCCACGACCGGCTCGGACGGCGTCCGGATCGAGCACATCATGTACTTCGCCGCGAAGTCCGGCGTCTCCGTCGCGTTCTCCAACGCGGTCGACGGCGCCTCGCCGCCGCCCGCCGACTCCGGCGCCAAGACGGGCGGGGTCAGGATGCGGAAGGCGGACGGCACGGCACTGTGGGCGTTCGGCACGGTCGGCACGACGGTTACCGTGGTCAAGTAGTCGGTCGGCGTCAGGCAGCCGGGTCCGACGGCCTGGACGGCAGGTGGTTGACGATCAGCACGAGCCCGCTGAACAGGAACACGCGGGTCGCGGCGTCCAGCCCGTTCCAGCTCTTCGACT
This sequence comes from Streptomyces sp. NPDC006235, assembly GCF_040613735.1. Lineage (NCBI taxonomy): Bacteria > Bacillati > Actinomycetota > Actinomycetes > Kitasatosporales > Streptomycetaceae > Streptomyces > Streptomyces sp. NPDC006235. The sequence goes on along the minus strand of NZ_JBEXSR010000017.1, from coordinate 69,437 downwards.
GCCACATCGAGAACCACTCACCACCGATCGCGATGAACCCGGCCCCGAACAGCAGCAGCACCATCAGCAGCCCGTAGGTGGACATCCGCCGCGCCTGCTGCTGGTCCCGTCTGGCCCACAGCCAGGTCCCGTATATGAGGACGAGCGCGGCGACGGTCTCCCAGACGATGATCAGGACGTAGGCGGTGTCCTGAAGTGCCGTACTGGTGACGGCCCGCCACATCAGGTCCTCGTCCTTGAACGTGGTGTCCATGGCGAGAACATGGCGGACGAACTGCTGGTTGGTGCCGAAGTCGGTGATGTTCCCGAACGCGACCAGCGCCATGTAGAGCGCGACCGAGGCGGTGAGCAGGGCGGCGGCCAGAGGCAGCGCGCCGCGGCGTGAGGTTGGGGAGGTGGCCATGGCGATCATTCTTCCCGAGCGGCGGCGGCCGACGCGACACAATGACGGCGGAAGCCGGACGGGCGAGGCGAGGGGACGTACGGATGGCGCAGGCCAGGCCTTCGATGCAGGACCTGATACGGCAGCGGACCCGGGCCGGTTTCGTCGGCCGGGCCGCCGAACGGGCCCTGTTCCGCGCGAACTTCGGCACTCCTGCGCAGGACGAACGCCACCGCTTCCGCTTCCACGTCCACGGCAACGCGGGCGTCGGAAAGACCTTCCTCCTGCGGGAGTTGGAACAGATCGCCCGCGAACAGGGCGCGCTGACCGCGTACGTGGACGACAGCGCCGGCGGCGTGCCGGAGGTGATGGCGGAGATCAGCCGCCAGTTCACCGCGCAGGGCCGCCGGTTGAAGGAACTCGACCGCATGCTCGCCGCCCACGACGAACGCAGACACGAGGCGGAACTGGCCGCGCTCGCCGCCCTGGACGCGCAGGCCGAGGACGCGGGCCCCACGGCGAGCGGCAGGATCGTGGCCCGGGCCGGGACGGTCGCGCTGGGGATGGTCCCGGTGGTCGGCCCACTCGCGGGCCTGCTCGACGCCGAGGAACTCGCGGGCGGAGTCGACCGGTTCCGGGAGAGCGTGCTGGCCCGCTTCCGCGACCACGAGGACGTGCGGCTGGTCCTCGCCCCGGAGCAGGTGCTCACACCGGTGCTCCTGCGCGAGCTCACGGAGGCCGCCGCCTCGGCTCCCTGGATCGCCCTCTTCCTCGACACCTACGAGCGGACGGCCCCCTACCTGGACCACTGGCTGCACCAGACGATGGTCACCGACCGCTACGGCGCCATGCCGGCCACGACCGTCGTGGTCACGGCGGGCCAGCGCCCCCTGGACACGGCCCTGTGGGGCGGTCTGACGGACTTCGTGACGGACGTCGCGCTGTCCCCCTTCACCGAGACGGAGGCACGCGGACTGCTCGCCGCCAAGGGCGTGACCGCCGAACCGGTCGTCGAGGAGGTGCTGCGCCTCACCGGCGGCCTCCCCGTCCTGGTCTCCACCCTCGCCGAATCCCGCCCCGCCGACCCGGACGACGTGGGCGACCCGAGCGCCACGGCGGTGGAACGCTTCCTGCGGTGGGAGCGGGACCCGGCACGACGGGCGGCCGCACTGGCCTGCGCGCTGCCGAGATGGCTGGACGAGGACGTGTTCCGGGTGGTCACCGACTGCCCTCAGGGCCAACTGGAGTCCCTCTACGGGTGGTTGCGGGGCATGCCGTTCGTCGGCGAGCGCGGCGGGGGACGCCTGCGCTACCACGACGTCGTACGTGCACCGATGCTGCGCGCGCAGCGCAGCCGGTCGCCGCGCGGGTGGGCCGAACGACAGCGGCACCTGGCGCGGACGTTCGGCGGCTGGCGGGAGGAGACCGAGGCCGGCGGGGCCGAGCCGTGGGCCGACGAGACGTGGCGGAACCTGCGCCTGGCCGAGGTGTACCACCTCCTCTGCGCCGGTGAGCGGGACGCGCTGCCGCAGGCGCTACGGGACTTCGTCCACGCCTGCGACGCCGGTGCGGGCGCGGCCGGGCAGTGGGCGCGGGTGCTGGTCGACGCCGGACAGGACGCGGACACGGCGGCGGTGGCCGAGTGGGGCACCGAACTGACCGCGGCCCTCGACGCGGAGGGCATCCTCACCGCACTCGACCTGCTCCTGCGCCGCGCGGTGCTCGACGCGCCCACTCAGGCCCGGGCCCGGGCCGTACGGGGCGACGAGCTGCGCGGCCGGGCCGCGTACCCGCAGGCCCTCGCCGAGTACGACCGGGCCGTCGCCCTGGATCCGGAACTGGCCGTCGCCTACCGTCACCGGGCCGGAATCCGCAGGGAGCTGGGCGACGACGAGGCCGCGATCGCCGACCTGGACCGGGCCGTGGCGCTGGAGCCGCACAACTCCTGGTACGTCGCCCTGCGCGGCGAGCACCACCGGCTCGCCCGGCACGACGCCGAAGCCCTCCGGGACCTGAGCGAAGCGATCCGCCTGGATGCCGCCAACGAGTTCGCCTGGGCGTCCCGGGGAGCCACGCACGAACGCCGCGGAGACCTGGACGCCGCCCTCCGCGACCTGGGCCGGGCCCTGGACCTCAAGCCGGACTACGCCTGGGCGCTCGCCCGCCGCGCCCGGGTCTGGCGCGCCCTGGGCGACCCCCGACGCCAGCTTGCCGACCTCGACCACGCCCTCGCCCTGAGCCCCGACTGGCCCTGGGCCCGTTGCGAACGCGGCGACGCGCTGCGCGCCCAGGGCCGCGACGAGGAGGCCGTCGCCGACTTCGACCGTGCGCTGTCCCTGGACCCCGCCTACGCCTCGGCGTACGCGAGCCGGGGCGCGTCCCTCGCCCACCTCGGCCGCCACACGGAGGCCCTCGCCGACCTGGACCGGGCGGTGGAACTCCGGCCCGGATATGTCTGGGCGTTGTGCCGCCGTGCGGTGCTGCACGCGCTCATGGGGCGGATCGAGGAGGCCCGGACCGATGTGGAGACGGTCCGTGAACGGGACTCCGGTGCGCTGGAACGCCTTCCGGACGCCGACCGTGCGGTGCTGGGGCCGGTCCTCGCCGGGTGAACGGCGTACGACGTACGGGCCCACCGGAATCGGAAGCCGGGCGGCGGGTCCTCAGCGCCCTGCGCCGTCGAGGGCGGCGACCTCGCGGGTGGCATCGGCGATGGCCCGGAAGTCCTTCTTGAGGATCGCGCCATGGTTGCTGGCGACCTTCGCGGCGATCCGGATGTTCGGGTTCTGGGCCGTCGCCGCGTCGAGGCCGGTGCGGATCCGTTCCTGCTCGTCGCCGCGGCTGCCGAAGGACGTCCCCGAGGCGATCACGTACCGCACCGGGACGGTGATGCCGCCCAGCACGGGACCCAGCTCCCGCTCCCGCGACAGCCTGCCGAGCTCGATGTTGCTCTCGGCCTGCTGCGCGGCCGTCATCCGCGGGGTCAGGCCCGTCGGGCGCAGCAGCGGCATGAACCAGCCCAGCCGCCGGAACAGCTTACGGATCCGCTGCTCCATGGCCTCGTCCAGCCAGTCGTACGGGAAGGCGCCGTCGACCAGGACCGCCCCCACGGCACGCTCCGGATTCCGGTGGGCCCAGTGCGCCGCGACGACCGCCCCGTAGGACCAGCCGACCACCAGCGCCCGGTCCACACCCCGGGCCGCGAGAACGGCGTCGACATCGCGGACGGCGGCCTCGAAGGAATAGTCCGCCGACCGCTTCGACTTGCCGCGGGCCCGCTCGTCGTAGGTGATGTGCCGCCACTCCGACCCCAGTTCGGAGATGACCCGCCGCCAGTACCCCTGGGTGGCGAACTGGCCGTTGAGGTAGACCACCGGGATCCCGGGCCCGCCGGTGTCGGTGACGGCCAGGGCCGTGTCGTCGACCGGCACCATGCCGGTCCAGGTCGAACCGGTCGCGGACGTGCTGTTCTTCGTCATGTTTCCCCCTGGTGATGGGCTCGGCCGGACAGTTCTGGCGCTGTCGGTTCAGAGGCTGCGCGCGGCGATGTCGCCGTGCGAGGTGGTGGCGCGGATGTCGAGTGCGGTGCTGCCGTCGTTCTTGAGGGAGTTGCTGACACGGCCGTAGCCGGTGTCCGCGTCCAGGGCGGCCGAGACGCCGGCGGCGGCGACGACCGAGATGTCACCGGACTGCGTGCGCAGCACGACCGTGCCGCCCAGGGCCTCGGCGATCCGGATGTCGCCCCTCGCGGTGCTGATCTCCGCGGGGCCGCCCAGCCGGCCCACCTCGACGTCGCCGTCGCTCGCGGTGAGCCGGACGCTCGCAGCCTCGTCGATCTTGATGCTGCGGTACGCGCCCTCGAAGACGATGTCGCCGAGCCGCCCGACGCCGCGCAGCTCGGCGCTGTCGGCCCTGGCCTCGACGCGGGAGCCCGCGGGCAGCCGGACCGTGACCTCCACGGCCCCGGAAGGGCCGAGGAGCCGGCCGGTGGTGGCCGAGGCCCTGATCCGCAGGACACCGTCGGCGTAGGTGACGGCGGTCTGCTCGGCGGCCTTGGTGTCCCGGCTCTTGGAAGCGTCGGCGGGCAGCACCTCGACGGTGGTGTCGGCACGGTCCGCGGCGATGAACTGGACACGTCCGGCGGGGATGTCAAGGACGGCGGTGACCGGGGCGGGAGTGGCGAACTTCTGCATCGTGATCTCCTCTGGGTTTGTCGTTTCCGACAACAGAAAAGCTACGTTGCGTTCGCAGAATAGGCAACATGTTCGTTGCGTATTGCCATCGTAGATGCAGGTGAGAGGCGCAGAATCGTTGCAACGAGTCAAAGAGAAAGCAACAATCCGAGAAGGTGCGTTGCAATAGATCGAAACTGAATGCACTGCGGGCGGCCCGCCGTCCCCGTTCGATTACAGTGCTGTCGTCGTACGTATGGACGGTCCCTGGGAGGTCAAGGTGGGTGCGACTGCCGGTGCCGTCTGGGGGCGTACGGAGCAGCAGGACTTTCGCAGCCGGGTGCGCGGCACGTTGCTCGGGCTGGCCGTCGGGGACGCGCTGGGCGCGCCCGTGGACGGGCTGGGCATCGACGGGATCAGGGAGGCGTACGGGGCGGAGGGGCTGGTCGATCTGGCCCCCGCCTACGGCAGACGCGGCGCCGTCACCCATCTCACCCAGCTCACCCTCTTCTCCGTGGACGGGCTGATCCGCGCCCAGGTGCGGCGGGACACCGGCGCCTGGCATCCGCCCACCGACCTGCACCGGGCCTACCTGCGCTGGGCCGCAACCCAGCGGGACTGGGGGCCCGACCTGCGGCGCAAGGACGACGGGTGGCTCGCGCGGGAGGAGTGGCTGTACGCGCGCAGGGACCCGAGCAAGGCGCTGCTCCTCGGGCTCGCCGACGCGACCATGGGGACGCCCGAGGCGCCCAAGAACCCCGGTGAGCTCGGGCCCGAGGCCGCCGCCCGGTCCGCCCCGTTCGGGCTGCTCGTGGGCTGGGAGCCGCAGCTCGTCGTCCAGCTCGCGGTGGAGTGCGCGGCGCAGACCCACGGTCATCCGACGGCGTATCTCGCGGCGGGCGCGTACGCCGTGATCGTGCACGCGCTCGCCCTCGGGGAGAGTCTCGACGGCGCGGTGCAGCGGGGCTTCGCGCTGCTGGCCGCCCGGCCCGGGCACCAGCCCGTGTCGGACGCGCTCCAGCACGCGCTGGGTGCCGTACGGCAGGGGCTGCCCGGGCCGGAGCGCGTGGCGGAGCTGTGCGGGGCCGGGACGGCGGAGAGCCTCGTCGGTGCCGCCGTGTACTGCGCCCTCGTCGCCGCCGACGTCCGGCACGGACTGACCCTCGCCGTGAACCACGACGGCCCCTCCGCCGCCACCGGCGCGCTGACGGGCGCGCTGCTCGGCGCCCTGCACGGCGAGACGGCCCTCCCCCCGGCCTGGCTGGCCGAGCTGGAGGGCCGCCCCACGATGCTGGAGCTGGCCGACGACTTCGCCATGGAGATGACCCAGGGCCCGGCCCTGCACAGCCCGGCGGGCGCCTCCCCGGGCTGGCTGGCGCGGTATCCCCGGGCGTGAACCTGGGCCAACCCCCCGGGCGTAAACCGGGGCCACTCCCCGGGCGTAAACCTGGGCCCCCGGGCGTAAACCTGGGCCCCCGGGCGTGAACCTGGGCCACCCCCGGGCGTGAACCGCAGGACGGCCCACTATCGGACGGCCCCCGCCGGATGGCCCCCACCGGATGCCCGCCGCTGGACGACCCAGGTGCAGGACCCCCCGGCTGGACGGCCCGCGCGGCAGGGCGACCGCGCCGCGCGTCCTGCCGCCACGGCCCACGCTCCTGGTCGCCGTGGACGAGCGGGACGGGACGCTGGCGGCCACGGTGGTGCTGGACGCGCGCGGCCCGGCGCGTCCGCCGCACCCGCGCCGGCCGGGGCATCGTGAAGGGCGCGAAGCGCCTCTTCACCAGGGGCGCGGGGAACTGCCCGACCAGCCACGACGGACCCGCAGCTCCCCACAGCCGAACCGTCAGCGCTTGCGCCGCAGGGCGACCGCCCCGCAGGACGGCCGCCCCTCCCGGCGTACTACTCCGCGCTACTCCTTGCGCGCCGCCCCCACGACGCCGTCCGCCGCCCCGGCCGGCGTCGGGATCGCGGCCGAGGCCGCTCCGTCGCCGTCCGTGTTGATCTTCTCGATGAGCGCCAGCCGCTCCGGGGTGTCCTCCGGCTTGATGTAGCCGACGAGGATGTAGAGGACCAGCGACACCGCCAGCGGGATCGACACCTGGTACTGCAGCGGCACACCGCCCTCGACGTTCCAGTGGATCGGGTAGTTCACGAGCCAGAAGGCGAGCAGGCCCATCGACCAGCTGACGAGGGCCGCCGTCGGGCCGGAGCGGCGGAACGCCCGCAGCAGGCCGAGCATCATCGGGATCGCCATCGGGCCCATCAGACCGGCCACCCACTTGATGACGACCGTGATGATGTCCTTGAACGCGGGGGAGTTGACCTGGGTCGCCGCCGCCATGGACAGGCCGAGGAAGACGACCGTCGCGACCCGGGCGACCCGCAGCCCCTGGCTCTGGTTCCAGGCCCGGGCCCGTGCCCAGATCACCGGCGCGCAGTCCCGGGTGAAGACGGCCGCGATGGCGTTGGCGTCCGAGGAGCACATGGCCATGGTGTGCGAGAAGAAGCCGACGATGACCAGGCCCAACAGGCCGTGGGGGAGGAGCTGTTCGGTCATCAGGGCGTAGGAGTCGGAGCCGTCGGCCTTCTGCGACTCGACCAGCAGCGGGGACATCCACATGGGGAAGAACAGCACCAGCGGCCAGACCAGCCAGAGGATCGCCGACAGCCGGGCCGACCGCTCGGCCTCCTTGGCGTTCGGGGTGGCCATGTAGCGCTGGGCCTGGTTGAGCATGCCGCCGTTGTACTCGAAGAGCTTGATGAAGAGGAAGGCGAGCAGGAACACCGTGCCGTACGGGCCGACCAGCGGTTTCTCGTGGCCCTGGAGCTCGGGGGAGTCCCAGACGCCGAAGAAGCCGCCGTGGTCGTCGAGGCGTACGAACACCGCCACGAACATCGCGACGCCGGCCAGCAACTGGATGATGAACTGGCCGAGTTCGGTCAGCGCGTCCGCCCACAGGCCGCCGATCGTGCAGTAGACCGCCGTGATGCCGCCGGTGATGAGGATGCCCTGGTTGAGGGAGATCCCCGTGAAGACGGACAGCAGCGTCGCGATCGCCGCCCACTTCGCGCCCACGTCCACGATCTTCAGCAGCATGCCGGACCAGGCCAGCGCCTGCTGCGTCTTCAGGTCGTACCGGTTCTTCAGGTACTCCAGCGGGGAGGCCACATGGAGCCGGGAGCGGAGCCGGTTGATGCGCGGGGCGAACAGCTTCGACCCGATGGCGATGCCGAGGGCGATCGGGAAGGACCAGGTGACGAAGGACGTGACGCCGTAGGTGTAGGCGATGCCCGCGTACCCGGTGAACATCACCGCGCTGTAGCCCGACATGTGGTGCGAGATGCCGGAGAGCCACCACGGCATCTTGCCGCCGGCGGTGAAGAAGTCGCTGACGTTGTCCACGCGTTTGTGCGACCAGACGCCGATCGCGACCATCACGGCGAAGTAGCCGATGAGCACGGCCCAGTCGAGACCGTTCATGAGTCCCCTTCCACGGGTGCGCCGCCAGGGTCAGGCATGTGAACTCTGGGTTCGGTGACGTGCGCACGGCAAGGAAGAGGAAGGTCAAGAGACCGTAAAAAAGTTCGGTGAGATGACTTGCGTTTATGTACGTGAACTACGTCGCGTGGCCGGAAATCACCCTCAGTGCATCAGCTCACCCGCGTTCACCAGCAATGACTGGCCCGTGATCGCCCGAGCCCGGTCCGAGGCCAGGAACACCGCCGCGTCCGCCACGTCCGCATCCGTCGCCAGCTCCGGCAGTGCCATCCGATCCGTCAGCCTGCCCAGCACCTCCGCCTCCGACACGCCCTGCGAACCGGCGGCGAACCGCACGTACGCCTGCACCGGCGGTCCCCACATCCAGCCCGGCAGCACGGTGTTGACCCGGATCCGGTACGGCCCCAGCTCCCGCGCCAGCGAGTACATCGCGCTCGTCAGCGCCCCCTTCGACGCCGCGTACGCCGCCTGCCGCACCTGCGACGGAGCCGCCACCGCCGACTGCGTCCCGATGAACACGACGGCCCCGCCGCCTTGTCTGAGCGACGGCAGGCAGGCCCGGGTCATCCGCAGCGTGCCCAGCAGGTTCACGTCCAGGACCGAGCGCCAGGCCTCGAAGTCCGCGTCCTCCAGGCCACCGAAGTGGCCGTCCAGCGCGGCCACGTGCACCACCGCGTCGATCCGCCCGAACCGCTCCTGCGCCAGCCCCGCCAGCGCCTCGCACTGCGCCTCGTCGGTGATGTCGGTCGCCCGGTACGCCGTGCGCGACCCGTCCGGATCGAACTCGGCCGCCGTCTTCGCCAGATTCGCCTCCGTACGGGCCCCGAGCGCGGCCCGCCCGCCGTCCCGCACGACGGCAGCCGCCACCTGCCGCCCCAGCCCGGCCCCGACCCCCGACACGACGACCGTCTTCCCCGCGAGCAGTGACATCGAAGCCTCCCCGGAACCCGGAACCTGGCGCATTATCTGACGGAGCGTCAGAGTATGAGCCAGCCGCCAACAGAGGGGAAGGGCATGAGCGACGACACCCGCAGCGAGCTGTACGCCGAACTGGCCGCCGTCGGCCCCTACGGCACCCACCCCGGCCACGCCCTGATCACCATGGTCGAACCGCACCCGGGCCATGAGTACGCCTACAACCGCTGGTACGAGGACGACCACTACTACGCCGGCGCGATGGCCATGCCCTGGATGTACGCCGGCCGCCGCTGGGTGGCCACCCGCGACCTGCAACTCCTGCGCTACCCCGAGAAGTCGGCGATCGCACAGCCCGTCACCACGGGCTGCTACCTCTCCACGTACTGGATCACCGCCGGCCGCTACGACGACCACATGCGCTGGACGGTCGCCATCAACAAGCGCCTCAACCGCGACGGCCGCGTCTACCACGACCGTACCCACGTCCTCACCGCCTTCCAGGACCACGAGGCGACGGTCTACCGGGACGGGGCGGCCGGCCCGCGCGACGTCCACGCCCTCGACCACCCCTACACCGGCCTGGTCCTCCAGGTCGTCGAGGCCGGCGCCCCCGAACAGCGCCCGCAACTGCTGGAGTGGCTGCGCTCCCGCCACCTGCCCAAGCGGCTCACCGGCTCCCCGGCGGCGCTGGTGACCGTCTTCCGCCCGACCCCGCTGCCAGGCGACCGCATGACCTACGTCAAGCAGGTCGAGGGCGTCGACACCCGGCTGACCCTGCTGTGGTTCCTCCAGACGGACCCCAGGGAGTGCTGGGACCCCCATTTCACGGGCCTGGACGCGGCGGTGGCCGAGTCGGGGCTGGGGAGAGTGGAGCTGGTGGCGCCGTTCATCCCGACCGTGCCGGGCACCGACACCCACGTGGACCGGCTCCGCTGAGGGTCAGCGCAGTTCCTCCGGGCAGGGCGTCCCCCTGGGCAGCTGGTACGGGGCCGCCAGGCGGTACGTGCCCGCCTTGGGGGCCAGCAGCTCCGTCCACTTGTCGCCCTGGGCGTCCTCCTCGGTCTCCGTCAGGCAGCCGTTGACGTTGACGTACGTCTTCGGCTCGTCCTCGGGGCGCTCCCTGGAGGCCCGCGTCTCCTGGGGCGGCTTCAGGCTCTTGCCCTCCGCGTCGACGATGCTCAGCCAGGGGGAGTACGGGATGCGGACCAGGACGCGGCCCGGCTTCTTCACCCGGAGGATCATCTCGCCCTGCTCGGCCCGGTCGACGACGGCGTTCGGCTCGGCGAGGGGCGTCGGGGCGGTCACCTTGAACAGCTGCCAGTTGGCATCGCCCCAGACCTGGGTCAGATACGGCAGCCCGCGCCGCACCAGGGCCCGCTCCCGCTGACCCCCGTCACCGTCCGGCTCGTCCTTCGGCAGCACCACGTAGTGGACCGCCCAGCGCTTCAGCCACTCGTGGTAGTTCGCCGAGTTGAGCGTGTCGTCGTAGAAGAGGGGGTTGCGCTCCATGTCGGCCTGCCGGTTCCAGCCGCGGGCCAGGTTGACGTACGGGGCGAGGGCGGAGGCCTCGCGGTGGGAGCGGGCGGGGACGACCTCCACGCGGCCCTTCTCGGCGCCGACCTCCTGCAACTCGTTCACCAGCGGCGCCAGCTCCCGCGACCAGGACGCCGCCGGGGCCGTGTGCACGATGTCGTCGACCGTCTTGAAGCCGATCCACACGGCGAAACCGACGAGCGCGACGACGGCCGCGTACCACTTGCGGCTCCGCGGCACCGTGAACGGCAGCGCGGCGACCAGCGCCACCCCGGCGAACAGCATCGCCAGCCGCGTGATGTTCGAACCGATCTGGGAGCTGACCAGCCACACCAGCACGACGCCCAGCCCGTACACCGCGGCCGTCAGCCGGACCGTCTTCCAGTCCTGCGGCACCAGGAGGAAGACGAGGACCGAGAATGCGAGCGGCAGCAGCACCGAGCCGATCGTCATCGGCTGCGTCCCCGAGAACGGGAACAGCCACGCCGACACCCCCACCACCGCACTCGGCGCCAGCCCCAGCGCCCACGCGCCCGGCCGCCGCTTCTGGAGGAACAACGCCACCGCGACCAGGCCCACGAACAGGCCCGCGACCGGCGACGCCATGGTGGCCAGCGCGGCCAGGGGTGCCGCGGACAGGGCCTTCGCCCAGCGCTTGTACCGCCACCGGTACGGCCAGCAGAACACGACCGCGACCGCGCCGAGCGCGAACATCATGCCCAGACCGAACGTCACCCGCCCGGACACCGCGTTGCAGAACAGCCCGAACACGCCCGCCAGGGACGCCCACAGGGGGTTGCGGACGGACCGGCTGCGCAGGAGCAGCAGGGTCAGCAGCCCCGCCGAGACCGTCCCCGCGATCATCATCGTCGTCCGCACGCCGAGCACCGACATCAGATACGGCGACACCACGCTGTACGACACCGGGTGCATCCCGCCGTACCAGGCGAGGTTGTACGCCGAGTCCGGGTGCCGGCCGACGAACTCGGCCCAGGCGTCCTGCGCGGCCAGATCGCCGCCGCTGTTCGCGAACGTGAAGAACCAGAGGACGTGGAGCAGTCCGGCGAGCCCCGTGACGGACAGGACCGGGTGGCGCAGCATGCGCTCACGCAGCGTCAGTACGAGGGTGTGCAGCCGGTTCTCACGGCCGTCCCGGCTGCCGCTTTCCCCGGCTGCGGGCAGGGGTATTCGCGGGCCGGCGGATACCGGGCCCGGATCGGCGTCGTCGGCGCGTGTCGGCTCCGCAGTGGCCACTCGAAGGCACTCCCCGTTGTCCCGTCTTCTGTTCTCGTCTTCTCATACCGGTCCCGCCGGCCGTGTCCCGTCGGTCAGCGGTCCACGGCCGCGCCGCCGCGGGCGGCGGCCTGCCCGGTTCGCGACGCTAGCACGCACCCCGCCGGGCGGCGCCCGGACGGGCCGTTACCGGCGGGGTGCGGTGCTGTGGGCCGGCGAGCCGGCCCGGCTCTCAGCCGAGGCGGGTGAGCTTGTCCGCGAAGCCCGGCTCCACGAGGTCCTTCTGGAGAGCGACCGGAACCTTGACCGCGTTGGCGCTGCCGTCACCGACGGTGAGCGTGCCCACCTTCGTGCCGGCCTTCGCCGTGTGCGGCAGCTCGTCCGCGGCGAACGTCAGCTTGACCGACAGGCCCGCCCAGCCGACGGCCGTGACGTCCTCGGTGACGGCGACCGGCGTACGGCCGCCGAGACCGTCGTCCGCGTACCCGACGACCGTGCCCTTCTTCAGGATCGTCGCCGACTCCAGCGCGCCCTGCGCGGCCTTGATCAGCTTGTCGCCCTCGTACAGCGCGGCACCCAGGATGGTGTTGTCCGGGCCGCCGGCGGGCTGGCGCACCACGGCGCCGACGATCCGGCGGGTCTCGCCGCCGACGTCCTTCCTCGCCGAGAAGACGAGGTTGCCGAGCGCCGAGGTGGTGGTGCCGGTCTTGATGCCGGTGACGTCGTTGTAGCCGACCAGGCGGTTCCAGTTGTCGTGCTTGGTGCCCTTGTAGTCGACGTACGACATCATCGCGGCCACCTCGCGGAAGGCGGGCTGCTCCATGGCCGCCTTGCCGAGCTTCACCTGGTCCACGGCCGTGGACACGGTGGTGTTGTTCAGGCCTGACGGGTCGGTGTACGTCGTGTTCTTCATGCCGAGGTCCTCGGCGGCGTCGTTCATCTTGCCCACGAACGCCTTCTCGGACCCCGCGTCCCAGCGGGCGAGCAGTCGCGCCACGTTGTTCGCGGAAGCGATCAGGATGCTCTCCAGGGCCTCCCGCTGGCTGATCTTGTCGCCCTTGGTGACGTCGACGGTGGACTCCTGGCCGGCGTCGGACTGGTCCTCGGCGGCCTGGTCGATCTCGATCTTCGGCCCGTCCTCGCCGCTCTTGAGCGGGTGGTCGCGCAGGATCACATAGGCGGTCATGACCTTGGCGACGCTCGCGATCGGCACGGGCTTCTGCTCGCCGGACGACCCGAACGAGCCGATGCCCTGCACGTCCAGCGCGGCCTGGCCCTTGGCGGGCCAGGGAATGTCGACCTTGCCGCCCTCGAAGGTGTAGCTCTCCTCGGCGGTGAGGTCCAGGGTGGGCGCCGGCAGCGGGCGCACGCTCTGCGCGACGCCGATGAGGACCACCAGCAGCAGCACCAGCGGCGTCCAGATCTTCACCCGCCGCACGGCCGTCCGCAGCGGGGTGTCCGGCGGCGGCGGGGTGTTCGTCAGCTCGGCCAGCAGATCCAGCGGCGGCCGGGGCGGCAGGGGCTGCTGGGTGGTCCGCTCGGGGCCGACGGTGGGCACGGGGGCGGTGGCGTCGGCGGGGGCGGGGTTGGGGGCAGGCGGGGTGGCCTGTCCGGCCGGGGCGGCCTGCCCGGACTGTGCGCCGGACGCCGGCTTCCGCGTCGACGGGTCGTCCAGCGGCTTGAGCGCGACGAACTTGCTGGTCCGCTCGGCTTCCTTCTCGGGCGCGTCCTTGGTGGCACCGCCGAGTTTGAGCATGGTGGTGGGCTGATCGACCGGGGGCCGCACGGCCTTGAAGACGGCGGTGGGCTGGTCGACGGGGGGTGCGGCGTCGCCCTTGTCGGTGTCCGAGTCGTCCGACTCTGAGGCGGCGTCGGAATCGCCCGTGCCGCCGGTGGCGGAACGGTCCGCCTCCGACTCGTCGGCGTCTTCCGCCTCTCGGTCCTCCCGGGCGTCCGCGTCGGCCTCAGCAGGCTTCTCAGGCTTCCGGGCGTCCGTGTCGGCCTCTGCGGCCTCTTCCGCCCTCTCAGTCGCCTCCTGGCCGTCCTCAGAGCTCTTGTCGGCGTCCTTGTCGGCCTCCTCGGCCGCCGCAGGCTCCTCGTCCTGGTCGGCCGTAGCGACCCACGCGGCCACGGCGTCCCGCAGCCGCCCGTCACTGGCGGCGGCGTCGTCCCCGCGTTCACCGGAGCCGGAGCCCTTCTCCTGCTCCTGGGACGCGCCGTCCGCCGAGCCTGCGGCACCGGCGTCACTCTCACCCGGCTCGGCGTCAGCCACCGGGTCCGCCTCGTCCGCCTCCTGCTCGGCGTCAGCGGTGTCCGCGGCGTCCGCGTCGCCGGCCTCCGGCTCGGCGTCAGCCGCCCGGTCCGTTTCGTCCGCGTCCTGCTCGGCGTCAGCCGTGCCATCGGCATCCGCGTCACCGGAGCCCTGCTCGGAGTCCGTCACCGAGTCCGCTTCGTCCGCGTCCTGCTCGGCATCCTTCGCCGAGTCCGCCTCGTCCGCGCCTCGCTCGGCCTCAGCCACGGTCCCCTCGACGCCCGCGTCGCTCTCGTCCCGCTCGGCGTCGCCGTCGTCCGGCCCGGCGTCCGCCCCCGAGTCCTCCTGGCCCGAGCCCCGCTCGATGCCCGCGCCACTCACACCCTGTTCCGTGTCAGCCGACGTGGCCGCGGCGTCCGCGTCATCGGTGTCCGGCTCGGCGTCCGCGGCGTCCGTGTCGCCGGTGTCCTGCTCGGCGTCAGTCGGCGTCGCCTCGGTGCCCGCGTCGTCCTCGTCCCGCTCGGCGTCAGCCGCTCGCTCCGCGTCCGGGGACTCCGTCGGCTTGTCCGCCGTGCGGGTGGAGAGCACTCGGGTCGCCGTGTCGGCGCCGCCGCGCTTCGTGGACCTCTCCGTGTCCCGGGCCACCGCGAGGCGCGGATCGCGCTTGGGTGGGGCCTCGCTCCTGGCCTCGGGAACCGGACTCGCGCTCCCCGACGTCGGTTCTGCCGACGACTCGCGCTGCTTCGACCTGTCGGGGGACTCGCCCGCCACCGATGCCTCCTCCTCGCGCCGCACTCCCCGCGTGCGCGTACCGAACCGTGAACCGCCGCCCGTGACACCGCTCCCCGGCGCTGTCCGAACCATGTACCAGTGTCCTGTGCGCGCACTGAACCCACCCGGTAGACGAGAACGACATACCTACTGGTTCCACTACGAACCGGTCACGCACCCTCGACAGACCAATGTGAGAGGGGTCACCCTGTCATTCATCCACGCGGGGAGGCATGGATGGGCAGGAGCCGCAGAACACTTCCGGAGGAGCTTCTGTTGCTGGCATTGGACCCGACCACGGGTACCACTGCGCAGCCGCAGTCGCTCGACCTCGGTCTGGCCGGAGCACAGCTAGTGGAGCTGGCGCTGGCCGGACGGATAGCCCCAGACGGGGATCGTATCGCCGTGGTCGTACCACGGCCGACAGGAGATCCAACGTTGGACTGCGCGTTGGAGTTGCTGCGTAGGCGCGGCGCTCCCGTGCGGGCAGTGAACTGGATTGGCGGGCCGCGTCTCGGGCTCCGCCAGACCTACCTCTCGCATCTGGAGCGGTGCGGCATGGTGCATGCCGTGGCGGGCCAGATGTGCGGAGTGCTGCCGACGACCCGCTACCAGGCGACGGACACGGAGATCAGCCGGGAGATCAGGGCCCGGCTGGACTCGGCGATCCGCACCGGCGTACCGCCGGACCCGCGGACCGCCGCGCTCGCCGCCCTGGCACACGCGGTCGGCCTCGGCAAGCACCTGTACCCGGGCAACGAGGGGCGTTCCTCTCGGTCCCGGCTGCGGGACCTGATCAGGCACGACCCCATGGGCGGTCTCGTCGCGCACGCCGTGATGGACGTCCAGAACGGCGTGGCGGCGCAGCCGCGCCGCAGCCCGGCCCCGTCCGGCCGTCAGGCCGCCGGCGGAGCCAGGTCCGCAGCGGAACCCGCCCGAGGCGTTCCGATGCAGCCGCGCCACGGGAGCATGGCGCGCGCCGTGGCCCACTGAGCCGCGGACCCACAGCACCACGCAGCACCTGCAGCACCCCAGAACCCGGTCACGGGAGCCGCTGTCCGAGCGGGGCGGGGAGAGCACACACTCTCCCCGCCCCGCTCGGCGTGCCCTGTCCGAACTGGCGTGTACCCGTCGCATATCCACCGTTTCCCAGCGGTAGGAAGCACCTTGGTGGCAGTCTGCTCAACAGCAGATACGCAAAGTAGAGGCACGCAGCCGGAGGTGCACGTCCCGTGGCGTCCAATGTCAATCCCACCGTCAGGCGGCGCCGGCTGGGCCAGGAGCTGCGCAGGCTCCGTGAGCTCAAGGGCATGACGGCCGAAGAGGTCGCCGAGCGGCTGCTGGTGTCGCAGTCGAAGATCAGCCGGCTGGAGAACGGCCGGCGCAGCATCAGCCAGCGCGACGTGCGGGACCTGTGCGGGGTCTACGAGGTCGAGGACCAGCGGATCGTCGACTCGCTGATGCAGATGGCCAAGGATTCGCGCCAGCAGGGCTGGTGGCATGCCTTCGGGGACATCCCGTACAGCGTCTACATCGGCCTGGAGACGGACGCCGAGTCGCTCAGGGTCTACGAACCCCAGATCATCACCGGCCTGCTGCAGACGCGTGCGTACGCCGAGGCCATCATCCGGGGCGGCTCGCCCGAGGCCTCGGAGGCGGACAACGACAAGCGCGTCGAGGTCCGGCTGCGCCGGCAGGGCCGTATCACCGCCGAGACGGACCCGCTGCGGCTGTGGGTGGTCCTGGACGAGGCGTCCCTGCACCGGACCGTGGGGAGCCGGCAGGTGATGCGCGAGCAACTGGAGCACCTCATCGAGATGTCGCAGCTGCCCCACATCACCGTGCAGGTGCTGCCGTTCGAGGTCGGCGCGCACGCCGGCATCAACGGCCAGTACTCCATCCTGGAGTTCGCCGACGCGGCCGACTCCAGCGTGGTGTACATCGAGGGCGTGACCAGCGACCTGTACCTGGAGAAGCCGCTCGACGTGCAGAAGTACACGGTGATGTACGAGCACCTGCGCGCGCAGTCGCTGAACGTGGACCAGTCGCGGCAGCTCATCGAGCGCCGGGCGAAGGAGTACGCGCGCTGACCGTCCGTGGCGCAGGTGCGTGGCGCGGGACCTTCCGTCCGGCAAAGTGCGGGATGCTACACCCCTGACACGCCTGACTGGAAGTCTCCCCTGGAATATGCCATCCAGTCGAGTGAATGGCTGCTCCGAACGAGGATGTTGGCGAGTAGCGTCGATCACGCCAACCACCAGCACGGGTTGGCGTAAACGCAACTGCTACGGAGCGAACATGGCAATTCGTCTGGGCGCCACGGAAACGTGGACGACGTCCTCCTACACCAACAACAACGGCGCCTGTGTGATGGTCAGGTCGACCGTCGAAGAGGCCCTGGAACTCGGGGACACCAAGGTCCCCGAGGGTCCCAAGCTGGCGTTTCCCGCCGACGCGTGGAGCGCTTTCGTGGCCTCGGTCAAGGCCTGAGCCACCGCTCGACAACAGCACAAGCACCACCGCAAGAGCCCTCTCGACCAGCCTCGCCGTCCTTGCCGAGAGGGCTCCGCTTGTGCCCGCGCGCCCCTGAAGGCGATCAGCTCACCGGGAACGCCACGTCGCACACCGGATCCTCGGCTCCCGCCGCCTCCCAGTCCGCGAAGTACAGCTCCCGGCACGGGCCGGCCGGGGTCAGTCCCCGAGCCGCCATCCACTCCTCCACCGCTTCGAACGCGGCCAGGATCTGCGGATGCGCCACCTGCGCCTTGGTGATCCGGGTGTACGCCAGCCGCTGGGCCGGCTCCACCCGCACCGCCGCCTCCCAGGCCCGCCCGTGCCGCCGCGCCCACGCCCGCGCCGCCGTCTCGTCGGCGACCGGCAGGCACGCCTCGGCGGGGCCGTCGCTCTCCATCGACACCTCGGCGTGGTAGGCGACGTACGGCACTCCGGCCACGCCCCCGCACTCCCGGGCCGCCGCCTCCAGCCGGCCCAGCGACGCCCCGATCCACGCGGGCAGCTCGTCCGCCAGCGTGTGCCGCTTCTCGGTGATCACGACCTGCGCCGGCACGTCCACCGTCTCGACCTTGAACTTCCCGTACATCTCGGAGCTCCTCCCCGACAGTCGTCCACGGAGGTACGCGGCGAGCGTCCGCTGACCCGCCACCCGCGCCTCGACGTCCGCCCAGTACGCGCCGAGCAGCTCGGCCGCCGTCGGCCCGTCGCCCGCCGCGACCACCTCGGCGATCCGGGCGAGCGGCATGTCCAGCTGCCGCAGCAGGGCCACGAGCCGGGCCCGTTCGACCTGGCCGGCGCGGTAGTAGCGGTAGCCGGTGGCCTCGTCGACGTACGCCGGGGACAGCAGCCCCAGCCGGTCGTACAGCCGCAGGGCCTTGGCCGACAGCCGGGCGCGCGCGGCGAACGCCCCGATGGTGAGCAGGTCACGGTCCGGTACGTCCACCACGGCATCCTCCGTCATCGGGCGGCTCTTCCGCCCGATGACGAGGAGGCTCGGCCCTGCCCCAGGGGCAAGGTCAACGGGAGTCAGGCCAGCTGCGCCTCGATCGCCGCAACGACCTCGTCCGACTCCGGCTCGGTCTGCGGGGAGAAGCGGGCGACGACCGTGCCGTCCCGGCCGATCAGGAACTTCTCGAAGTTCCAGCGGATGTCCCCGCTGTGTCCCTCGGCGTCGGCGGAGCCGGTCAGGCGCTCGTACAGGGGGTGCCGGTTCTCGCCGTTGACCTCGACCTTCTCGGTCATCGGGAAGGTCACGCCGTACGTCGCCGAGCAGAACTCGGCGATCTCCTCGGCGCTGCCGGGCTCCTGCCCGAGGAACTGGTTGCAGGGCACGCCGAGGACGGTGAAGCCGCGCTCGGCATAGCGCTCGTGGAGCTTCTCCAGCCCGTTGTACTGCGGGGTCAGGCCGCACTTGGAGGCCACGTTCACCACCAGCACCGCCTTGCCCGCGTACTGGGACAGGTCGGCGGAACCGCCCTGGAGAGAACCGATCTCGACGTCGAGGGGAGAGGAACCGTTGTGAGTCGTCATGTGCGGATGCTAGCTCCGGCGGGTGCCGGACCGTCCGGTTCCGGCCTCCACCAGCACCTGCCCCGCCGCCGTCCGCGCGTACAGCACGGACCGGCCCGCCCGCCGCCGCTCGACCAGCCCGGCGTCCAGCAGCACCCGCAGATGCCGGCCCACCGAGCCGAGCCCCTGCCCGGTCATGGCGACCAACTGGCTGGTGCTCAGCGGGGAGTCGAGAAGGACGAGCACCCCCGCCCGGGCGGTCCCGAGCAGCGCGCCGAGGCTCGCCGGCACGGTCCGGCCGCCGGGGTCGGTGAGCACGCCCGCGCACGCGTAGATCACCGCGTACCGGTCGGGCTCCTCCCAGGACACCCAGCCGGTCTTCGGGGTCACCGGCACGAACAGGAGCTCGGCGCCGGAGATCTCGCGGGGCGGGTACTCGTGCAGATTCACCTGGAGCCGGTTGTCACCGAGCCACCGGGTCCGGCCCGGCCGCAGTGCGTCCAGCGCCGCCGCCCAGCCGCCCCGGCTCACCTGCGCGGTACGGGCGACCACGTCCGCCTCCAGCACCCGCCGGCGCCGGTCCCAGTCCGGCCGTACGGTCTCGGTCCAGACGTACGTCAGCAGGCCGGCCGCGCGCTCGGGGAGGTCGTCCCGGTCCAGGGCGGCGGGAAGCGAGGCGGCGAGGGAGGTCCGCAGATGGGCGCGGGCCTCGTCGGGGCGGGCCGACCGCACTCGTGCCACCCCTTCCTCGAAGGTCTCCCGGTCTCTCGGGGTGGGCGTGAGGAAGTCGGCGATCCAGGACCGGCCGAGACCGGCGCGGACGAGCAGCGCGGTCACGGGGTCGGCGGCCAGCCGGGCCCGGTAGCCGGGCAGGTGGTCGCGCAGCCAGGCCCGCTCGCCCGGGTGCGCGGGTGTGCCCCGGTGCAGCAACTGGAGGCAGGCGAAGGCCTCGGCGAGCGGGGAGAGCACGAACCGGCTGGCCGCCAGGGTGTCGGCGTTGATCTGCCACCAGCCCACGCGCACCCCCGACGTTTCGCACCTGCGCGAAACAATAACCACGCGATCCGGGTCGCCGGAGACTCCCCGCATGCGCAGCTACCGTGAACTGTTCCGTACCCCCGAGTTCACCCCGTTCTTCCTGGCCGCGTCGGCGCAGACGGTCGCCCAGACGATGGGCGGACTGGCGCTGGGCACCCTGGTCTACCGGGCGACCGAGTCGCCGCTGCTGTCCGCGCTGAGCATGTTCGGCTCCTCGCTGGTGCAGGTGCTGGGCGCGACGCTCCTGCTCTCGGCGGCCGACCGGCTGCCCCCGCGCGCGGCCCTCACCGCCCTGCCCCTCCTCTTCGCGGCCGGCACGGCGGCCCTGGCCCTGCCCGGCTTACCGATCTGGGCCCTCCTCGCGATCGTCCTGGCCATGGGGCTGGCGAAGTCGGTGGGCGGGGGAGTGCGCTGGGGCCTGCTGAACGAGATCCTCTCCAAGGACGGCTATCTGCTGGGCCGCTCGGTCTTCAACATGATGAGCGGACTCATGCAGATCGCCGGATACGCGACCGGCGGCGCGCTCGTGGCCCTGCTGTCCCCGCGGATCTCCCTGCTGGCATCGGCCGCCCTCTACCTGCTGGCGGCCGCGGTCGTCCGCCTCGGCCTGACCAGCCGCCCACCCCGTGCGTCCGGCCGGCCCTCGGTGTCGGCGACCTGGCGCGCCAACGCCCTGCTCTGGTCGTCCGCACCCCGCCGCCAGGCGTATCTGGCCCTGTGGATCCCCAACGGCCTGGTCGTCGGCTGCGAATCCCTCTACGTCTCCTACGCCCCCGACTCCGCCGGCACCCTGTTCGCTTTTGCGGCGCTGGGCATGCTGGCCGGAGACGTCCTGGTGGGCCGCCTGGTCCCACCGCGCCTGCGCCCCCGCCTGGGCTTCCCGCTCCTGCTGCTCCTGGCCGCCCCGTACGTGCCCTTCCTCCTGCACCCGCCCCTCCCACTGGCGGCAGCCGCCGTCACACTCGCCTCGGTCGGCTTCGGGGCGAGCCTGGTCCAGCAGGAGCGCCTGGTGGCCCTGACGCCCGACGCCATGACGGGCCACGCCCTGGGCCTGCACTCGGCCGGCATGCTGACGATGCAGGGCGTGGCGGCGACACTGGCGGGCTCGGTGGCCCAACTGACCTCTCCGGCGGGGGCGATGACGGCGATGGCGACGGTGTCGGCAGGGGTGACGCTGGCACTGATGGCGGCGGCACGGCGGGAGCGGCGGGGGCCAGTCCCCGCGCGGCTCACTCCTCGTCCGGGGTGCTCTCCTCCGGGGCACCGCCCTCGATGAGCCGTTCCGCGATGTCGTCGGCCCACTCCTGGGCCCAGCGGCGGAGCCCGGCGACGGCCTCCGCGTCGAGGCCCTGGGCGGTGAACGCGCTGTCGTCGAGCCAGTCCGTGCCGGTCAGCCGGGCCTGGAGGTCGGTGAGGTCGAAGGGCTCGGGGGTGTGCCGGCGGCCGAGCTCCTCCAGTTCCGGGTGGCTCCAGCGGGCGGAGGCGGCGTGGACGTCGACCAGGTCGCGGGCGAGTCCGCGGTCGGCCAGGTCCCGCACGCGGGTGCCGACCAGGTCGTCGAGCGCGAGGGCCGGCCCGAGCTCGGTCGTCACGGGCGGGCGCCACAGCACCTCCTTGTGGAGGCCGACCTCGTACTCCTCTGCGGTCGCCGCGTCGGTGACGAGGAACTGGGCGGACAGCAGGTCGCTCTCCAGCGTTCGCACGAGCCAGCCGCGCGCCACCAGGCCCGTCCGCACGGTGTCGGCGATGCCGTCCATCCCGGCGGGGTGCTCGGTGGCGAGGTCCACGTCCCGGCCGCCGCGCCGCACCAGCCCGTGCGCCAGCACGGCGTACCCGCCCGCGAGGACGAGGCCGTACGCCTCACCCGCCGCGAGAAGATCACCGACGAGCCGCCGAACCGGCTCGGGGGCGGGGGGTGGTGCGGACATGTCCTGATTATCGCGTGGGGGATCATCAGGGGCGCGGGGAACTGCGCGACCGGCCCCACGGCGCCGCACGGAAACGCTACAGGTCCCCTACGGCTTGCGGCCCACGCCGCAGTACGCGTCCACCCCGGCGGCGTCGACATCGGCGGGCTCCGCCCGCCACTCCGGCACCCGTACCACTCCCGGCTCCACCAGCTCCAGCCCGTCGAAGAACCCGGCGATCTCGGCGACCGGACGGACGTAGTACGGCACGGCCCCGCTCGCGTTGTAGGCCTGAGACGCGGCGATCATGCCCTCACTCGTCGCGGTGCTGTCGCTGATCACCAGGTGGCTGCCGGACGGCAGTCCTGCCATCAGCCGCCGCACCAGCTCCCGCGCCTGCTCGTAGTCGGCGACATGCCCCAGCGTGTTGAGGATCATCAGACCGACCGGCCGGGACAGGTCGAGCGTGCCCGCGGCGGCCTTCAGGACCGCCACCGGGTCGTACAGGTCGGCGTCCAGATAGGCCGTCCTGCCCTCCGGCGTGCTGGTGAGCAGGGCATGGGCGTGGGCCAGCACGATGGGGTCGTTGTCGACGTACACGATCCGGGAGTCCGGTGCCACCCGCTGGGCGACCTCGTGCGTGTTGTCGGCGGTCGGCAGCCCGGTGCCGACGTCCAGGAACTGCCGCACCCCCTGCTCCACGGCCAGGTACCGCACGGCCCGTCCCAGGAACCGGCGGCTCGTGACCGCCACGTCGACCAGGCCCGGGAAGATCGACTTGATCTGGTCGCCGATCTCGCGGTCGACCTCGTAGTTGTCCTTGCCGCCGACGAAGTAGTTCCAGAAGCGGGCGGAGTGCGGCTTGGACGTGTCGATACGGGCACGCAGGCTGTCGTCGGGCACGGCGGGGCCTCCTGGGGGGCGGGGAAGGGGGACCGGGTCACCAACCTAGGTGAACTCCCCGGCCGGATACGGATGGTGTCCGGTCCCGCCACCGGGTCGGCGTGGGGTTTCGGCCACGCGGGAGCGCCCTACTCGCCTCCCCTCCCGAGGGGCGCGGTCGGCAGCCCGAAGTGCTCGGCGATGATGCGGATCGTGTGGGCGCCGTCCGGGTTGAAGTCCGGGTCGGTGTCGTACCGGGTGGTGCGGCCGACGATCCCTTGCTCCAGGAACTGCCGTATGAACAGGTCGGCCTGGCTGCCGAAGCGGCGGGACTCGCGACGCGCGCCGACGTTGAAGAGCGAGACGGCGAAGCCGCCGCGGCTGTAGGCGAACTGGTACGGGCGCTCGGCGCAGTGGGGCACCGCGTACCGGTCGCCGCACGAGCAGGCGGGCGTGGACGCCAGGAACACCATGTCGACATGGCTCTGGTCGGGCACGCGGTCCTGGTACCGGAAGCCGGTGATGTACTGGCCGAGCTGCTGGACGGCGCCGCCGTCGGGGGTGGTGTCCGGGTGGTGCGTCAGCCAGGCCCAGCCGTCGGTCGTGCCGGAGCCCGTGGGCGGCAGGCCCTCCTCGCTGAAGAAGCCGGTGAGGCCGGCCAGGGGGATCCCCCGGCAGAACGTGAGGAAGGCGGCGGGAGCGAGCCAGGTCATCGGTCCGTCACCGCCGGGGACAGCGGCGGCGAGGGCAGGGCGAAGAACCCGGCGACCGCCCTGACGATGCGGTCGTGGTCCTCGTAGTGGTGGTCGAAGCAGTCGTGCCGGGCATCGTCCGCCTCCGCGCACTCGGCGTCCGGCCCGATCAGGTTCGCGGCCAGCAACTCGGCGGACAGGTAGTCGGGGTTGTCCCCCAGCCGCTGCGTCAGGTCCTCGAAGCTGAACCAGGTGATCAGCCGCCCGTCCCGGTAGTACTCGAGATGCGGCGGGTGGGCCTTCGCGCTGCACGGCTCGGTCACGAACACGACGAGCTCGGCGCCCGCGCAGATCCGCCCGTAGGGCACGGGGTCGTAGTCCTCGACCTCGGCGTTGAACATGTCGTGGACGACCCACACCCACCCGTCGGCCTCCCCGCCCACCAGATGCTCCCGCCGCAGCTCGCGCAACCCCTCGGCCAGCGTCTCCGGTGTCATCCCGCGCGCGAACACGAGGTTCACCTCGTCGTGCCGGCCGGATTCCAGGACCGGGCCGGGCACATGCATCCATTCAGGCATGCGCCGCATCGTAGG
This sequence comes from Streptomyces sp. NPDC006235, assembly GCF_040613735.1. Taxonomy (NCBI): domain Bacteria; kingdom Bacillati; phylum Actinomycetota; class Actinomycetes; order Kitasatosporales; family Streptomycetaceae; genus Streptomyces; species Streptomyces sp. NPDC006235. The sequence continues at coordinate 45,540 of NZ_JBEXSR010000017.1, read as the reverse complement.
AGCGGGCACTGACAACGGGCCGTGCGGCCCGGTCCTGCCCGGGTGGCGCGATGGCCCCTGGAGGCCATCGCGCCGTTCGCTCAGCCGGGGGCCACCGCGCGCCCCGTCTGCGGGGAGATCATCCCCGCGCACAGGCCCCGGGCCGCCAACCCCTGGGCGATGCGGGGGATCGCCGCGAGGCTGTTGGCGGACCAGTCGTGCATGAGGATGGTCTGGCCGTTGGTGAGGCGGGCGGCGGCCTGGACGATCGCTTCGGTGCTCGCGCCGTTCCAGTCCCGGGAGTCGACGTCCCAGATGATCTGGGTCAGGCCGTGACGGGCCGCGACCGACTTCACCGTCGCGTTGGTCTCGCCGTACGGGGGGCGGAACAGCCTCGGTGTGCCGCCTCCCGCGTTGGCGATGGCCTGCTGGGTCCGGGAGATCTCGGAGTCGATCTGGGCCTGGCTCAGGCCGGTCAGGTGCGGGTGGGTGTAGCTGTGGTTGCCGATCCACATGCCGGCGGACACCTGGGCCCGCACCAGGGACGGGTTGGCGGCGGCGTTCTGGCCCTGGTTGAACATCGTCGCCCGCAGCCCGTTGCGGCGGAGTGCGTCGAGCAGCCCGGTCGTGTTGCCGGAGGGGCCGTCGTCGAAGGTGAGGCCGACGTATCCGGTGCAGGCCTCGGCCCGGGACGGGGTGGCGGTCGCGGTTGTCGTGGTGGTGGCCGCGAGGGCGGCGGCCGCGGCCGCCGTGAGGACGGTCAGCCTCGTGAGCAGGGCGCGGAGCGGGGACCGTGGTGTGGTTCCCATCGTCAGCGCACCGTGATGGTGGAGCTGCCGCTGCTCTGGTAGCCCTCCGTCGCCATGATCATGTAGTACTTGAAGTTGCCCAGGGGCATGCCGGCCCGGGCCCAGGCGTCGAAGTGGTTGCCGGCCGTGATGGTGCCGCCCGTCCTCCTGGACTGCCGGACGCTCCAGTACTGGTCGAAGGTCCGCACGCCCTCGACGGACGGGGCGTTGTACCGGGTGGTCTTGTAGATGTCGTACGTACCGCCGTCGCTGGTGACGGTGCCCTTGTACTGGCCCGTGGGCCGGTACGTGCCCCAGTTGTCGACGATGTAGTACTCGACCAGCGGGTTCGCCGTCCAGCCGTAGAGGGTCAGGTAGGCGTTACCGGACGGGTTGAACGTGCCGGAGTAGTTCACGGTGCGGCGGGCGCCGTTGCTCCAGCCCTTGCCGGCGACGAAGTTGCCGGTGTTCCGCCATGACGTGCTGTACTTGCCGCCGGCGGACAGCGTCATGGAGACCGTGCCCGGGGCGTCGGTCCAGAAGGAGTAGAAGTAGCCGTTGTCGGTGCCGGTCCGGTTCTGGGTGATGACCGTGTCGGCGTGGGCGGTGCCCGGCATGCCGATGGCGGCGAAGGCGACCAGCAGCATGGTGCAGGCGCTGCTGATGAGCAGCCGTAAGCGGCTCGATGACTTCTTCATGGGGGTGCTTCCTCCTCGTCCTCGTGGGGGTCGGTCGATGGGGAGCCTGTGTCATCGGGAGTGTTGGCCGGGCCCTGTCAACTGTCAATGGTTTCGGTGAGACTTGCGAAATATTCGTCGGCGGCGATGGGGCGGTCGTGGGGCAGTCGTGGGGAATTCGCCCAGTTATGTGGGTAGTTGGTGGGCCGGAGGGCTGTCAGGTGGGTGGGTTCCCTGCCCTTGTGGTGCGGAGGGCAGGGTTCCTGTACTCGAATGTTTCGGACGGTTTTCGGACCAGGTCTCCGGATCACGTCCTCACGCCGGCACCGGCACCACACTGCGCCCCGTCTCGTGGGCGTACAGCGCCGCCCGGTCGTGCAGGGCCGCGTGGACCGCCATGTGGGCGTCCCTGCGGCGCTGGGCGGGGCCGTCGGGGAGGTGGAGGATGCCCGCGTTGCCGCGGGAGCCGCGCTGGACCTCGGCGGTGCGCGGGATGCGCAGGGACTCGTAGCGGGACAGGCGTTCCGGGATCGCCGGGACCGGCGCTCCCGCCAGGCAGGCGGCCAGGTCCATCGCGTCCTCGATCGCCTGGTTGGCGCCCTGGGCCATGAACGGCAGCATGGGGTGGGCCGCGTCGCCGAGGAGGGTGATGCGGTTCGTGGACCAGGTGCGCAGCGGCGGGCGGTCGTGCAGGGCCCACTGGTGGGTCGACTCGACCGCGTCGACGATGTCGGCCACCAGGCCCGTCCACGTACCGAAGACCGCCCGCAGCTCGTCCGGGTCGCCGGGCCGCGACCAGGACTCGCGGGGCGGGGCGTCGGAGGGCAGCGGCACGGTCGCGGCGTAGCTGAGGTACGCGCCGGACGCGACGGGGTAACACACGAAGTGCCCGCCCGGGCCGAGCCACAGCCGCACCAGCCGTTCGCGGGCCTCGGCCGGCAACGCGTCCACCGGGACCAGACCGCGGTAGATGCCGAGGCCCGAGTAGACCGGCTCGTCGCGGCGCAGCGTCTCACGGACCGTGGAGTGGATGCCGTCCGCGCCGACCACCACGTCCGCCTCGCGGACCGTGCCGTCGTCGAAGGCGAGCCGGACGCCCGCGCCGTCCGGGAGTTCGCGCGCCGCGCTCAGCCGCCGGCCGAGGCCGAGACGCTCCCGGTCGATCAGGGACAGCAGCGCGTCGTGCAGATGCGCCCGGTGGATCGTCAGGTACGGCGCCGCGAACAGGCGCTCGCACTCCGCGCCGAGCGGCGTGCGCGCGATGGGCCGACCGTTCCAGCCGCGTACCTCCATCGCCTCGATCCGCACCGCGTGCTCCTCCAGCGCCGGCCCGAGGCCGAGGCGCAGCAGGGGCCGGATGGCGTTGGGGGAGAGCTGGACGCCCGCCCCCACCTCGGCCAGTTCACGGGTCTGTTCGTGAATCACGTACGGCGTGCCGTTCGCGGTCAGCGCGCCCGCCAGGGTCAGTCCGCCGATGCCCGCGCCGACGACGGCGACCACCGGCCGCTCCCCGCCGGCCGGGCCCGCGGGGTTCCCGGGCTGCCGCCGCCCTTCTGTGTCTTCGCCCAACAGCACCTCAGGGACCGCCTTCCGGGTCTTCGCGCCACGTCCGCGCACCGCCGTGGTGCGCGCTGTCGACGTGGACGCACTGTCATCGGTCGAGTCCCGAGCATGTGGCGCCCGCCACCGGGCGGCAACGTCCCGCCCCGCCGTGCTGACAACTGTCGCCGCTTGCGTGACGGACGTCATCGAAACCCCCGTCACCCCTGCTGCCGCGCCCCCGCCCGGCCCTAACTTCCAGGAGAAGACGACCCCATGACGCACGACACCTGGAGGCACGCCGTGACACGCGAACGACGAGTGGAGCGACCGCGGTGACCGCGGTGGCCGTCGATGGCCTGCTCAAGAAGTACGGGGACCACGAGGCCGTACGCGGCGTCGACTTCACCGTCGAGGAGGGGGAGATCTTCGCCCTGCTCGGACCGAACGGCGCCGGCAAGACCACCACCATGGAGATCCTGGAGGGCTTCCGGCACCGCGACGGCGGTGACGTACGGGTCCTCGGCCGCGATCCCGGCGACAAGGCGGACGGGCGCGTGCTGCGCGGGCAGATCGGCCTCGTCCTCCAGGACATCGCCGTCGAGCCGTACCTGTCGGTGCGGGAGACCATCGCCCGCAACGCGGGCTACTACCCGGCCCCGCGCGGCGTCGACGAGGTCATCGACCTCGTGGGGCTCCAGGAGAAGCGGGACGCGAAGGTCAAGGACCTGTCCGGCGGGCAGAAGCGGCGGCTCGACCTCGCCCTCGGCGTGATCGGCGACCCGAAGCTGCTGTTCCTCGACGAGCCGACCACCGGCTTCGACCCGGGCGCCCGCCGCGGGGCCTGGGAGGTCGTACGGAGCCTGCGCGACGCCGGCACGACCATCCTGCTGACCACCCACTACATGGACGAGGCGCAGGCCCTGGCCGACTCCGTCGCCGTCATCGCCGCCGGGCGGATCGTCGCCACGGGCCCGCCCGACACCATCGGCGGGCGGGACACCGCCCTCGCCCGGATCCGGTTCGCGCTGCCGGCCGGTGCTGCCATCGACGACGTGCCGATCCCGGTCAGCGACGCCGAGGACGGTCTCGTCACAGCCGAGGCGAAGGAGCCGACGGCCGCCCTGCACCGGCTCACCTCCTGGGCCCTGGACCGGGGCACACCGCTGGAGCGGCTGACCGTCGAGCAGCCCACCCTGGAGGACGTCTACCTGGGGATGACCAGCTCGTACGTACAGCAGGACGCCTCGTCCCCGTCCACCGGGCGGGACCGCACACCGTCCTCGGCGGCGCGTGCGCGCCGAGGACGCCGACCCGGACGGAGCAGCCGATGACCAGCACCCTGCCCCCCACGACCACCGCCACCGGACGTCGGGCCCCACGCGCCGGGCGGGAGCGGCCCGACGAACGCGGCTCCCTCGCCCTGCTCGTCCATCAGATCCGCTACGAGCAGCTGTCGTTCTGGCGCAACCCGCAGTCGATGGTGTTCACCTTCGTCCTGCCGATCGTGATCATCTCGGTCTTCGGCGCCGTGTTCGCCGGCAGCGAGGGCCAGGACTTCTTCTTCGGCCTGAGCGGCCTCGAGTACTACACGCCGACCATCGCCGCCGTCTCCGTGCTGGGCGCCTGCTACGGCCAGCTGGCGATCGTCCTCGCCATGCGCCGGCAGACCGGCGTCCTCAAGCGGCTGCACGCCACCCCGCTGCCCGCCTGGGTGTACTTCGCGGGCCTGCTCGTGCACTGCATCGTCGTCAGCGTCGTCGACGTGGCGCTGGTGATCGGCGTCGGACGGCTCTACGGCGTGCAGTGGCCGGCGGAATGGGCGGTCCTCGCACTCACCCTGGTGCTCGGCGCGGCCAGCTTCTGCGCCCTCGGCGTCGGGGTGGCCTCGCTGATCCGAAACTCCGAAGCGGCGCCCGCGGTCGTGCAGTTCATCCAGTTCCCGCTGGTGTTCATCTCCGGCAGCTACTTCCCGATCCACTCCGAGGTGATGAACACCATCGCCGGGGTGCTGCCGGTGAAGCCGTTCAACGACGCCATGCTCGCGGCGTTCGCGCACGGCGCCGGCGTCCAGTGGAAGGAACTGGCCGTGCTGGCGGCCTGGGGCGTCGTCGGCGCCCTGATCGCCGTACGCAGCTTCCGCTGGGACCCGCGCCCCGAGTAGAGCCGACGCGACCCGACGACATCGAGGGGGCCTCCCGGAGGCCCCCTCGGCGCTTCGCCGCCGACCCCCACTTCCCGGCCATCAGAAGGGCCCCACCATGTCCGTGGACCACACCACCCGTCCGAACCCCGCCCTCCGCGGGACCTGGCGCCTCGAACCGGCCGGCTCCACCGTGGAGTTCACCGGCCGCCACTTCTTCTTCCTGCCCGTGCGGGGTTCCGTCCCGGTGCGCTCGGGCCGTGCCGAGCTCGGCACGGACGGTGGGCTCCTCCGCCTCGACGCCGCGGCCGGCGCGGCGGGCTTCGAGAGCGGCAACCCGCAACGGGACACGGCCGTGCGCGGCCCGCGCTTCCTGGACGCCGAGCGCTATCCCGAGCTGCGCCTCACCGGGGAACGACTCCTTGACGAGGACGGCCTGGGCCTGGCCGGCCTGCTGGAGGTCAAGGGCCGTGCCACGCCGGTGACGTTCACGGTCGACGAGCTGACCGTGCGGGGTGAGCGGGCCGTCGTACGGGCCGGCGCCCTGGTCGACCGGCACGCGTGCGGGGTCGGCGGCATGCGCGGCCTGGTCGGAGCGGAACTGCGGGTGCGGGTGCGGGCCGAGTTCGTACGGGAGGGATGAGCGGGCACGCCGAGAGGCCCGGCCGGTGAGGGGATTCCGGCCGGGCCTCTCGCGTGGGCGCCCACGGGGGCGGGGGATTCACCCCGTGGGGGCCGGGTCGGGGGCGGACGTGGACGCCGGGCCGGATGACCGGGCCGCTACCGGGGCCGCCGGGAAGACGTGGGACAGCCAGGCGTAGGTGCGCAGTTCCTCCAGCATGCTCAGGCCGAGACGGTTGTGGAGCATGTGGGCGTGCGAGAAGAGGATCATGCCGGGATGGACCGGCGAGTGGCGCCGGATCTCGGCCGCGTGGGCGGTCAGGGCCTCGTACCAGTCGGTGAACGGCCCATGGGCGTCCGGTGAGACGCCCGTCGCGGCCGGGTCCTGGTCGACCTCGGTGATCCTCTCGAGCAGCTCGCCCGGGTGCCCGGCGTCGCGCGCCCACGCCTGCCAGGCGTCCCGGCCCCGGGCGAAGTAGTGGGCGCGCTCGGCCGGGCCGCCGAGGGCGACGGCGGCGGACAGCGTGCCGCGCAGGGCGAGCCGGGCGCGCCGCGCCTCACTCGTGACGAGCGGGGCCAGCCGCAAGGCGAGTTCACTGGAGCGGTGGAAGAGGGCCTCGGCGGCAGGCATCAGCGTGCGGCCGCCGTAGCGCTCGTACTCGGGGTCGTAGTCGGCGCGGTGCACGCCGGGCGGCAGCAGCGCCTGGACGGTGGCGTTGACACCGGTCTCGCCGGCGGCGGCGAGCCGGGCCGCGCCCTCCTGGTAGGTCTCCCGTGCCAGCGGTTCCTCGCCGGGCGCGAGCCGGCCCGCGACGGCGAGCCGGTCGCGCAGGGCCTGCTCCGCGCGCGCGTACGCGTCCGGGGACAGGCCGGCGATCCGCAGCCGCAGGTGAGGGCCCGACTGCCAGTAGCGGATGAAGAACCAGGGCGTGCCGGGCGGCAGTTCGCCGACCGTCGGGCCGATGACGTCGGTCAGGACCCGGTCGTGAGCGCTGCGGGCCGTGGTGGCGAGGTGCAGGTGCCAGGCGCTCCAGTCGTGCGGTGCGGTGGTGGGCATACGCGTTCCTTGTCGGTCGGTGGGGCTGTTCCAGGGCCTTACGTGCGCAGGTCCAGCACGGCACCCCCGGTCTCGCGCGGTACGCCGACCACAGCGGACAGGACGATCGTCTCGTCCTCGTCCAGGGCGACGACCTCCTTGGTCTGGATCTCCTTGAACGCCCGGACCGGCCGGGCGAAGAGGCCTTCGGCGGCCGCGGCGAGACACAGTCCGTGGACCGCCCAGCCGCAGGCGTGCTGGGCGGCGCTCCAGCCGGCGGGGCCGAAGCGGGCGAACAGCTCGCGGGGGCGGACCGAGAAGAAGACGGTGAGGGGGGCATTGGCGATGCCGCAGCCGTTGACCGGCGTCAGGCCGTAGCCGTAGTTGGCCTCCAGGCCGGCCGGGGCGGTGGGGTCTTCGCGGAGCAGGTGTGCGGTGCCGTGGTGGACGCGGTGGACGCCGGGCGTGTGGCCGTCGATGTGCTGGACGACCGCGGTGACGGTGACCGCGTCGAAGGCGGCGGCGAGGGTCGGGTGCGGTGGGGGGACGCCCAGCCAGGCCAGGGCGGTGGTCAGGGCTCGGGTGGGCAGGGGGGTGCGGCACCGGGCCGAGTCCATGCCGTGCAGGGATCTCGGCATGCGGCCGGAGTGGCGGTGCCAGAGGAGTTCCGACCAGGTGGGGGTGTGAGGGGAAGGGGGGAGGGTGGGGGGTACGGCTGTGGTGAAAGGTGCAGGTGTGTTGTGGCTTGTCGCGCCCACGCGGCGGTAGCCGCATATCGAATGCTGCCCCGCGCCCCTGGAGGCACGTCTGTTGACGTGGATCACATGGCTGAGGGACGGATCATCCGCAGGGGCCGGGGTCTCTTGCAAAGACGGCCGGTCTGTCGGGGGATGTGGCTCGCCCACGTCGACCAGCCACGGCAGAGACCACTCCCAGGTGTGCTCCACGCCCAGTTCGCGCAGCAGGTCCGGGCCGGACTCGGTCGGGGGCGTGAGCGTCGCCGGCACCCCGAAGAGCTCCAGGCCCAGGCTGAGCGCACGCAGCACCATGCCCGTCTCGATCGCCACCAGTGAGCCCCGGAACCACTGGTACGCCAGCGGGATCGACGTGTAGCGGCCGGTCAGGGCGATACGGGTGGGGGTGCCCGTGCCGGGGCCCGTGAGGGTGTGGTGGGTGGGTTCCAGGAGGCGCCAGGCCCCGTCGTCGCCCGCGAAGGCGTGGACGGGGAAGAGGCAGCGCGGTGAGGCGTAGGGGCGGTGCTCGTTGTAGGGGTTCTCCGGTTCACGGCGCAGCGGGGCGAACGTCGCCGTCAGGGCGTGCAGCAGGGCGTCCGGTGTGGCAGGGCCGGGCGCTGGGACTTGCGGGTACGGCAGGGCCGACAGGCGGTCGGTCGTGCCCGTCGGCAGCAGGGTCGCCGGCCCCGCCGGGCGCGGGGGCGGGGGCGGCACGTGGGCGTCGGGGGGCGGGGTGCTCGCCCAGGTCCACGGCGGTGGTTCCGGGCGGTCGTCCCCGGCACCGTAGGCGTACCACAGGGGCTCGCGGGCGATGCTGTTGTCGCCCTCGGGGCCCGGGAGGTCGACCGGGGCGCGCCGTACCCAGGTCTCGGCGGGGGCCGTCACGGGAACGGGTGGGGGTCGTAGGGGATCGCCCGGTGCTCCTGGCCCGTGCCGCGCAGGGCGGCGCGGAGCCGGGGCAGGCCGTCCAGGCGCTGCTGGGCGTGGCCGAAGCACATCGGCACGATGCCGGGGACCACGGCGCGGGCGACCGCGATGCCGGCGTCGGCGTGCTCCCGGCTGGTCTGGTCGACGACGACGATCCGGTCCAGGCCCGCGTCGGCGAAGAGCGAGGCCACGTACCGCAGGGTCTCGCGCACATCGCCGTGCGCGGCGCGCTCCAGTCGGCCCGGCCAGTCGGGGAACGCCTCGTCGAGCGTGACGGCCGGGCCGCCGAGTCCGGCCAGGGCACGGTCGCGGGTCTCGGGAATGGAGGAGAACCGGACGTGGTCCTCCAGTTCCTCCACGCGCCACGGGTCCTCGACCATCCGCTCGACCTGCTCGCGGGTCCAGTCGACCGGGTTCGTGACCAGCTGGGCGACCTCGCGCAGGGCGCCGCGGATCGCGGACTCGGGCTCGGCCCCGGAACCGGCCGAGGAGAAGGTCGCCGGGAAGGGATCCTTCTCGTTCACGGCGATCACCCACACCACCGGCAGGCCGATGTCCCGGGTGGCGACCAGGAGATGGACGTCGTAACCGCGGGCCCTGATCAGTTCGACCATGGCCCGGCTCGTGGGATCGGCGAGCGTGGAGACCGGGACGTGGGGGAGCGGGCGCGCCCGGTACCAGGACGTCAGGAACGCGTCCCGCTCCGCCAGTTCGAACAGGGCGTGCAGGGCGGCCTCTTCGTAGTTGGCGCCGACCGCGCAGCCGCTGGAGCAGTCGAAGAAGTAGTGCCTGCGGTGCGCGGCACCGGCCACGCGGGCGGCGCGCCGGTCGCGGCGGAAGGCGTACTCGTACTGGTAGAAGGCGTGGTCGGCCGGGACCAGCAGGGGTGTGCCGTCGGCCAGGTCGTGGCCCCAGGCCCAGTCCATCGGGGTGTCGTCCGTGAACGGCGTGGCCCTGCTGGTGGGATGGGCGAGCTGCTCGGCGGTGTAGCGGCCGAGGCTGCCCGGGTCCACGGCCTGCCCGGCGACCTCGCGGTAGGAGCGGCCGGTGACCAGGGGGATGTCGTACGGGTAGCCGCCGAGCCGCTCGTACGCCTCCAGGACGGCGACCGGTTCGGTCTCCGCGAACGTACGCGCCCTGCCGTGGCCCATCGCCGGGGCGTCCGCGACGACCGCCATGCTCATCGCGAACGGGGCGTGCGACTCGCGCAGGATCGCGCGCACCGGCCCGAAGCGGTCGTCCACGAGCCGGTCCCGCAGGAAACCGGGCTCGACGAGACGGCTCGCCGCGGTGCGCGTCGCGTCCCCGGGTACGGCGGGCCGGGAGCGCAGGGGACGGGGCGCCGGGGGGCCGGTGCTCACCAGGTCCTCGGGGGACGGGCCGCAGACCGGGCAGTGGAAGCTGCGGGCGATGCGGTGCCGGCGGGTGCCCCGGACGGTCACCGAGTAGGCCTCGCCGGGTGCGAGGGGGCGGCCCGCCAGGTGCTCGAGGCCGGTGCGCAGCAGGTCGGGCAGGACGGGGGCGGGGGCGGCGGGGACCCGCGTGGCCTGGGTGAGGTCGCCCACGAGGGGGTGGTCGAGGACGGTGCGCTCGCGTACCTCGGCGCAGGCGGCACAGCCGGAGGTGGTGCCCGGCATCCACAGCGGGCCGACCATCACCTCGTCGTCGTACACCCGCACGGACAGGTGCGGTCCACGCGCCTGTACGAGGCGGTCGCGCTCCCAGGCCAGGTCCCAGCCGAGGTTGACGGAGACGGTGGCCCCGCTCGCGCGGGCCAGTGGGGCGAGGGCGGGCAGCCAGTCGTCGTGCGCCGTCGGGTGCAGGGCGGGACCGGCGTGCACCGCGGTGGTCGGGTCAGTGGTCGGCATCGGCGGACTCCTCGGCGGTGCGGTCGGTCGGGACGGTCACCGGGCCGTGCCAGAAGGGGAGTTCGCCGAGCACCGGGTCGGTGCGGCGGGGCTGCCCCCGGTAGCCGTTGAGCGCGGTGAGCTGCTCCCGCAGCGCGGCCCGTGCGGTGTCGTCCGCGGTCAGCAGGGCGTCGGTGGAGAGCCGGCCGGCCGTGCCGCCGGTCTGGGCGGCGGCGAGTGCCGTGCACAGGGCGGCGTACGTGGCCTCGGCGGGGGTCGGGCCCCAGCCGGCGCCGAGCGGCCGCCCGTCGACGGTGACCTGGGCCAGCGGCCAGCCGACACCGGGGTACCGGGCCACGGTGAGCAGGGCGGCGGTGCCGCCGAGCAGCGACCGCAACTCGGCGCGGATGCGCCGGCCTTCGGCGTGCAGCGGGGCGTCCGCGTCGGGGACGAAGGCCTGCTGGTCCCCCGCGAGGTGACGCAGGGCGCCGTCGAGCAGCCAGTGCTCCTGGGTGAGGCCCGCCGCCGGGGTGCCGGGTGTGCCGGTGGCGCGGTCGCGCAGGGCGGCCAGGGCGGCGGCGATGGTCGCCGTCTCCTGGTGGGCGGCCCAGGCGGTGACCGTGCCCGTGCGGTCGGCCCGGTGCTCCGCCGCGCGCAGGGCGAGGGGCATCTGCGGCAGGTGCTCGCCCCGCGCGGAGGCGAACAGGCCGGTCCAGCGGGCGGTGAGGACACCGGCGGCCTCGAGCGCGGCCTCCGGTGCGGGGAGGGGCTCGGCGGGGGCGTCGCCGAGACGGACGGCGACCGCTTCGTGCACGGGGGCGCCCGTGACGGTGACGCGGTCGGCCGTCAGATCGGGGCCGTGGACGACATGGGCCTCACCGGACTCCGCGACACCCGTGAGGGTGTCGGTCAGGAGCTGTGCGGCGAGGGCTCCCGCGAGGGCGTGGGCGACGGGCCCGGTCGCCGGTTCGACGCCCTCGGCGTCCGCCCAGGCCCTGGCCCGGTCCCGGAAGTCCTCCCAGACGCCGGGCGCCACACCGACGGGCCCGACGAGCACCGGCCCGGGACCGAGCAGCACGGGCACGTGCAACGTTCCGTCCTGCTCGGTCCAGGCCCGGTCACCGTCGAGGAACTCGACGACGACCCGCGGCACGCCCTCGGTTCCTCCGGATGCTGTCACCGCCGGTTCGCCGACGGGAGCTCCAGCACCGAATCCGTACACCGCCGGGTCGCCGACGGGATTGCCGATACCTGGGCCGTGCCGCGCCGGGTCGCCGACGGGAGTTGTGGTGGTGGGCCCGTGCCGCGCCGGGTCGCCGGCGGGGGTCGTGGTGGTGGGTTCGTGTGCCGCCGGGTCGCCGGCGGGGGTCAGGGTCTGGGGTGTGCGCGCCGCCGGGTCGCCGGCGGGGGTCAGGGTTTCGGGTGTGCGCGCCGTCGGGTCGCCGACGGGGTTTGCGGTACCTGGGCCGTGGGTCGCCGGGGTGCCGGCGGGGATCAGGGGCCCTGGGCCGCCTACGGAGCCGCCGCCGGACAGCAGCGAGGGGTCGGCGAACATCGCGGGGTCGCAGACGGGGACCAGGGGCCTCGACGTGTCGGGGACGGTGGTCGCCGTCACGTCGGTCACGCCCGCCCGGCGCAGTCCGCGCAGGGCCGGAGCGGTCGCCGTCTCGGGGCCGTGCAGTCGTACCCGGGCACGGCGCAGGCGGGCGAACGCCGCGTACGGGTCGTCGAGGCGGGCGGTGAGACGCGCCAGCGTGCCGGCGTGGCGGGCGGCCACCTCGGCCGGCGGCTCCGGCTCGGTGAGCGCGGCCGGGTCCAGCAGCAGGCCGTTCTCGCGGAGCTGGGCGAGCAGGTGCCGTACCGCCGGCCGGGCCCGCTCGGTGCCGAACCCGGCGACCAGGGCGTCCTCCGTCGTGCCGGCCCGGAGCAGTGGTACGCAGCCGTCCGCCACCGCGTACAGCAGCTCCGAGCCGCGCAGCACGAACTGTCCGCGTGTCCCGCTGAAGTAGACACCCCCCGGCACGGGCGCGTAGTGCAGCCCGGGCCGGGCCTTGAGCACCGCGGCGCGGACCGTCCCCGCCAGGCTCCTGTCCAGATCGGTCACTGTCACGGCCGGACCCCTTCCGCTTCGCCGTTGTTCACCGGGTCGTACACGAACCGCCCCCCGGCCCTGCGCCCCACTTCCAGCACCCACTCCGTCGCGTGCGTGCCGTCCGTGACGCCGGGCAGGGCCTCCTCCAGGTAGCTCGTACCGGCCCCGCGGCGCTCCAGCATCCGCGGCAGGACCCGCACCGCGAGCGCGCTGGACAGATCGACGTACTGCGGCTTCTGCTGGAGGCGCTTGGACTGGACGTCGGGGGCGCCGACCGACAGCGGGCCCTCGTCCTCCGGCGCCGACTTGATGACGACCTCTTCGGGGACGCCGTACCGGGCCCGCCACGCGGTCAGCGCGAGGAGCCGCTCGTGTTCGTCGGGCCCCGCGGCCACGGCCGTGTCCAGTTCGGCGCCGCCGTACCAGCGCCGCCGCCCGATGAGGACGTCGCCGACCGCCATGCGCGGCGCGACGCGGGTCCGCTTGGCGTCCCACGGGGACGCCGCGTGCCAGGAGTTCGGCAGGCTGTTGAAGAGCCGGCCGCTGATCACCAGGCCGGAGGCGACCGACAGCGGCGGCGGGAACAGACCGGGGTGGCCCGTGCCCAGCGGCAGCACCCGCAGCGGGGCTCCGTCGGCGTCCTCCACCCGCAGCGTGTCGCTCTCCGGGTCGTGTGCGAGGCGCAGGCCGAACCAGTCCTCGGAGGTGAGGCCGCCCGGCAGTACCGGCGTGTGCGCGTTGACGTTGAGGCGGTGCAGGCCCAGGTCCTCGGTGAGGCGGGTGCCGTCGTGGCCGTAGAAGCGCCGCAGGTGATCGGCGAGGCGGGGCAGGGCGTGGCCGCCCTGGCGGCGGTCGGCCTCCAGGAAGCGCGCGTACAGCATGCCGTGGCCCGGCAGTCCGTCGTTGAGGACGAGCTGGTCGCCGGCCTGCTGGAGCAGCACGCCGTAGATCAGCGGGTCGCTGCGGAAGCGGTCGGGCAGCGACCGGGTCAGTTCGGCGACGTCCCCCGCGGTGAGCCTCAGGGTCTCCTCACCGGCCTGGGCCGTTTTCGTCAGGAGGGCGTGCACCTCCTCGGACAGCTCGCGGCGCAGCAGGTACATGCGCTCCAGGCAGCCGTCGGCCGGTCCGATCCCGGACAGCGCGGCGGCCTGCCCGGTGCCCTCGGGCCCGTACACGGCGGCCATCGCGGCGGCCCGCCGGGAGACCTCCCCGACGATGAACGCGGCGTGCTCGGCGAGCGGCACGTTCGCCCCGGCGCCGAACCGCTCCACGAACGCGGCGGTCATCAGGACCCGTACGTCGTGCAGCCAGTCGAAGACCGTCAGCAGCTCCACCGCGGGGCCGAGGTCGGCCAGCGGGGCGTGCCAGTCGGCGGCCGCCACCTTCAGCGGCGGCATGACGTAGTCCTCCTCGACGGTGATGTGCGCCGGGCGGCCCACCGCCTGGCTGAACCGGCCGAGGTCCCCGCGCAGTTCCGCCAGCAGCGCACCCCGCTCGGCGGCCGGCGCCTCGGTCACCCGGGGCAGTCCGGCCCGCACCCGGCCCGCCAGCTCCCGGACGCCGGGCCGCTGTTCGGACTCGGGCAGCGTCAGCAGGTCGTCGTAGTCGCCGGCGGCGGTCTGCTCCTCGGGCCGGCCGAAGGTGCACAGCACGCCCTGGTGCAGGGCCTGCCGGACGCGCCGCTCGGCCTCCTCGGCGGGGCAGCCGGCCCGGCGGGCGACGTGGGCGACGACCGCCGGGAACCTGCGCGGCCCCATGGACAGCGCGTCGAGCAGATCGCCCACGGGCCCGTCGAGCGGCACGGCGAGGCGGTGCATGCCCTGGTCGGAGAACTTCAGGAAGTACAGCTTGCCCGTCTCCGGGTCGGGCGCCGAGGTCGGCGGCATCCCCACCCACAGGCCCGCGAGGTCCGTGCCGTCGGCGGGCAGGCCGCCGAGCACGTAGTGCAGCATGACCCGGTCCAGGCCCGGCACGGCCCGCGCGCCGGTGAAGGGCACCTCGCCGGGGCGCACGGCCTCCGGGTCGCCGGCCGGGGCCGGTTCGGCGATGCCCACCGCGGTGAACCGGGACAGCGGGCTGGTGCGCACCATCGCCCGGGTCACGTACTGGATCAGTCCGCGCTCCGACTTGCGGGTGCGGGCGGACACCTTGCCCGGGCCCTCGACCGCGGCGCGGTAGCGCTCGGCCTCCTGGTGCACCTCGGGCGCGACGAGGGCGAGGGAACGCAGCAGGTCGCCGTCGCCCAACAGGGCTGCCAGGACCGTGCGTTCGCGGTCGGCCGCGGCGGGATAGCCCGCCGTGATCGCGGCGCGCAGCCGCTCCCGCCCGGCGTGCGCGGCCAGCCAGCGGGTCACCGAGGGGGTCGCCTCCGGGCCCTCGGGCGTCTTCTTGGGGCCGCGGCCGTTGTGGATGGCGCGGCGCAGGGCGATGAGCTCGCGGCGCTCGGTGTCCGAGGCGGCCGCGCCGATCCGCTCGTACAGCTCCTGCGAGCACACCTCGGCGGCTTCCGCCAACTCGGCTTCGGCGCAGGCGAGTTCATCCAGCAGGCGGCGCTGTTCCGGGTCGGCGAGGCGGGCCCTGCGCAGCGGGTTGACGCGCAGGAACCACTGGGGCTCGGGGCTGGTCATCGCGTGGCTCCCGTCGGTTCCGTGGTGGTGAGGCGCTCCCGCCAGCTGCTGCCGAGCACCTCGTCCACCGTCTCGGCCAGGGCGAAGCACATGTAGTAGCGCTGCATCGGCGAGACCGTGAGCAGGGGGAGCTGCTGGTAGAAGAGGTTCGTCAGCAGGCGGTAGGCGGCGAAGAACGGGGACGGGGTGCTGATCGCCCCGGAACCGTGCACGGTCCGGTGGAAATCGGTGTCCGGCTGCTCGCCGCGCGGCACCGCCGTCTCCGCCCCGGGCGGGCCCATCCGGCTGCGGTCGACGCCGTCGGTGACGGAGTCCAGCAGGTCCGGGGTGAGGGCGCTCGTGGCGACGGCGTGGTCCAGGACCCCGGCGCCGTAGGCGAACGCGGTGCGCCACCGGGCGGCCGCCGGGGACACCGCGCCGCTCAGCCGCTGTTCGACGACCTCGCGGAGCCGGGGTGCCTCCTTGGCGAGGCGCTCCTGGAAGACGGGGCGCATGTCCTTGCGCGGAGCCGCCCAGGCGAGGAACGCCTCCACGTGCGACCGGGGCGAGAACACCCCGTAGGCCGGTCCGAGCGCATGGGTGTCGACCAGGGCGGCGAACGCCTCCGCGAGGCGGACCGTGCCGCTGCCCGGGTCCTCGGCCAGGTCCTCGATCGTGGACAGCACCGGCGTCGCGAGGGCGCCGTACACCACGGTCCGCAGGGCGTCCAGGCGTGGCTCCCGGGAGCGCAGCGCGGGGTCGCCGGGGGCGACGTGCAGCACCGCGCCGTGCTCGCGCAGCGGCAGGTACGGGGGCTCCACCGCTTCGAGCCGGCCGAACTCCCGGGCCTGCTCCAGGTACACCTCCTCGGTCAGCGCCCGGGCCGGGTCGAGGGGGCCGGCGTCCAGCCGGGCCTCGATCCCCGCCCAGTCGACGGCACCGCCGGGCGCCCCCGCCCCGACCGGGGCGAGCACGTCGACGTGCGGTCCGTGCAACCAGCCACGCCGCACCTGTACGCCGGGTACGCCCCGCTCGCCCAGTTCGCGGGCGACCGGGACGACGTGCCGCGCCAGCCAGGCCGGTGTCACCGGCATCCGGGTATGGAGCCGCACCCCCGTCAGGCCGGCGGAATCCGGCCTCACGGCAATGCGCTCCGGAGCGTCAACCCCCATGTCCTTTCACCTTCCGAGAAGTACCGCAATGAATTCGAGAACGTGAGTCACATCATTGGCGCCGGAAATTCGAGTCGGAAGGGAAAACGGTCCGGCGCTTACATACGTCATCGTTTCCGTGACGCTCGGCCGGAGCCGAGTGATCGGAATGTTCTATTCCGTTTCAGGGGCGTCGGAGGGCTGGCCGAAAACCGCCAAGAAGGCGGATGGGCCGGTGTATTCTCCGCGAGTGACATCTACGTCCCCCACAACGCCCCCCACCCCTTCCGCGACGGACGCCGAGTGCCTCGCCCTCACCCGTAACCTGCGCCGCAGGGGAGTTCTCGTGCTCTCCGTGTTCGCCCTGGTGTGGGCCGTCGCGGCGGCCTCCGGGACCGGTTCGGCGACGGACGTCGTCCCGCTGGGTATCGAGGTGGCGGCGCTCGTGCTCACGGCGGTGGCGATCTACCTGGGGTACCGCCAGGGCGCCTCGCCCTCGCCCCGCATGGTGAGCCTGCCGGCGAACTGGGCGCGTGGCGTGGGCATCGTCAACTCCGTCGAGCTGGTGGCCATCTTCGCCGTCATCGCCGTGTCCAACGCCTCGGGACACGCCGAGGCCGTCCCGGCGGGCATCGCCCTCGTCGTCGGACTGCACTTCTTTCCGCTCGCCCGGCTGTACGACCAGTGGCAGTACCGGTGGACGGCGGCGCTGCTGACGGCCGTCGCGGTCGTCGGCTTCGTCCTCGTCGCCGCCGGCCTGTCGAGCGAGACCGTGCGGATCGTGGTCGGGCTGAGCAGCGCGGTGGTGCTGTGGGCCTCGTCGTACCACCTGGCCGTGCGCGGCTGACGTCCCCCACTGCCCGAACGCAAGGATGTGCCCGACCGGCCGAGGCCGGGCAGGCGCATCCTTCTGCGTTCACGCTGTCGTGCTCAAGCGGTCACGCGGGCTCAGCAGGCCGAGCAGGTGCTGGACGACGAGGAGGAGGTGCCGATCGAGCCGCTGGAGGCGCCCATCTCCGGCAGGGCGACGCCGTCGGTGACGTCGAGCGTCTCCAGCTCGTCCGCGTCGAAGCCCTCGAACGCCTGGTCCACGTCCTGGTTCTTGATGCCGTCGGTGCTCATGTCGAATCCTTCCGGGAATCCGTGGTGAGGGTGGGTCAGCAGGCCGAGCAGGTGCTGGACGACGAGGAGGAGGTGCCGATCGAGCCGCTGGAGGCGCCCATCTCCGGCAGGGCGACGCCGTCGGTGACGTC
>NZ_JBEXSR010000017.1:0-28053 GCF_040613735.1 Streptomyces sp. NPDC006235 | reverse complement strand
GACGTCGAGCGTCTCCAGCTCGTCCGCGTCGAAGCCCTCGAACGCCTGGTCCACGTCCTGGTCCTTGATGTCCTTGGCGGTCATTCGCTTTCCTTCCGTCGAGCCCGGAGTTCCCTTGCGGGAAATACTCGGACATTGATTTCTGGTTCGCCTTCCGGAATTTCTTTCGTTTCCGTCGGGCTGTGACATCCATAGTGCTCGGGTCGTCATCCCGGCGCCAGGGTTTCCGGGTGCCGGCTGACATTTATCACGGGGCGAATGACTTTTCGTCGCCGCCCTGCTTTCCGGAGCCGTCGAGCGGAATTGCCCATTCAGGGCTGTTCACCATGTGCCATTCCCCGCCCGGGTCCGCGGGCAGCCCCGTCGCCGCGGCCGGCGTACCCAGCAGGAAGTCGCCGACCGAGGACTCCCGGAGGTAGTCCAGGCCCAGCACGCGGGCGGACAGGTCGGCGTCGCCGTTGCCCAGCCCGCAGGGCGCCAGGCCCATCGCCGTGGCCACCAGGTACATCGTCTGGTAGAGCACCCCGGTGTGCCGCAGCGTCGTCGCGTACGCCATGGCCCGGTACTTCCACGCCATACGCTGGAACCGCGAGGTCACCGTGACGAGCACGTCGGGGCGGACCTCGAAGCCCACCGAACGGGACGCCACACCCAGCAGCGCCCGCCGGTCGGCCTCCGCGGCGCTGACGAGGACGAGGCGGTGCGCGTACGAGTCGTAGTGGTAGACGCCCGGCTCCAGCCCGGCGCAGCGCAGCACCGTGACGTACAGCTCCAGTTCGTACAGCGAGCCGCCGCTCGGGTAGGGCCGCGAGACGACCTCGTCCTCGCCCGGCGCGTCCGGGCCGGGCGTGCGGTGCACCCGGACCCGCTGCACCCGGTACAGGAACTCGCCCAGCTCGCGCGCCGTCAACGCCCGCTCCCCGAAGGTGCGGTGGGAGCGGCGGGACTCGACGGCGGCGGTCAGGGACGGGTCGCGGGCGTCGATGTCGGCGCGGCGCGGACGGTACAGCTCGGTGGCGGGGCCCTGCGGCGCGGGCTTCACGGCGGGCTGCGGGTCGATCTCGCCCCGGTAGGGGTAGAGGGCGCCGAAGGCCTCGTCGTAGCGCCCGGAGCGGATACGCGAGTGGAACAGCAGATCGTGGAAGTCCCACTGCCGCAGCACCGGTTCGGTGTCGGAGGCGAACGTGCCGTCCGGGTCGGCGAGCTCGGCGAAGCCGAGACCCACCAGGTGGGACAGGACGTCCAGGGTCTCCGCCTCGCTCAGCCCGGTGGCCTCCCCGGCGCTGCCCGCCCGGCCCGGCTGCCCCAGGGCGGCGGTGAGCTCGCGGGCGGCCCGGTCGACCAGCACGGCGCGGAACGTCACCAGGGGTGACTCCAGGACGAGGACCCCTTCGCGTGAACGGCAGAAGGCGAACCGCGAGAGGCGGACGCGCGCGCCGGCGGCCACGTCCGCGACCCGGTGCCGGGCGTCCCGGGCGGTCGGCTCCAGCCGGACCAGCTCCCGGCGCAGCGGCGGCTCGTCGTGCGTGAGCACGCTGTACGCCAGCAGATGCCCGGCCCGTTCCAGCAGCGCGTCGGCCCGCCGCCGCCCGGCGCCGTCAAGTCCCTCGTACAACTCCTCGCGCGGCAACGGGCCCTCGGCCAGCCGGTGCAGGACGGTGCGCAGCGGGCCGCGCACCGGGCGCAGGGCGAGGGAGGTGACGGGCCCCCGGAGCAGGGCGGTGCCCGTGCTGTCGTCGAACGTCACCCGCACGTCGGTGCGCAGCGCCCGGGCGGCGCACTCGGGGGGTTTCTTCGTGGTCGCGGGAATCATCGGGCCTCCGGTAGGGCTCGCGTGGATCGACCCGGGTGGATCGATTCGGGTGGATCGCCTGTCGAAATCCACTCTGCGGCCCGCTACACCGCCTCCTCGCTCACCGGCCGCACCGAATGACAGTCACCATTCCCTCTCGTGACCGAGGTCATGGAATGCGTGACAGATGACAGGGACGGACTTCAATCGCTCGGACATTCGGCGCCCAAAGCGCATGCTCGGAACACGAATTCCACCCGCAAGCCCACCGACAGAGAAGGAAAACCCCGTGTTCACTCGTCGACATGCGATACGTCTCGGTCTGACCACCGGCGCCGTCGGGGCGGTCGGCGCGGCGGGCGGGGTCTTCCGTACGCTCACCGCCGGACAGCAGGCCGCGGCCGCGACCCCGGCCACCGCGAACGCCGCCGCGGCCGCACCGGTCGAACCCTTCTCCGTGCCGCTGACGATCCCACCGGTCCTGGCCCCGTACCGCCGCACCAGAACCGCCGACTTCTACCGCGTCACGATGCGCCGCGCCGGCGTGGAGATCCTGCCGGGCACCCGCACCGACGCCCTGACCTACAACGGCTCGTTCACGGGCCCCACCATCCGCGCCCGCACCGGCCGGACCACCGTCGTCCAGCAGATCAACCGACTGGACATGCCGGCCTCGGTGCACCTGCACGGCGGCAACAACCCGGTGGCGCACGACGGCGGCATGATGGACACCATCGCGCCCGGCGGCAAGCGGACGTACGTGTACGAGAACGAGCAGCCCGGCGCGACCCTGTGGACGCACGACCACGCGCACCACATGGAGTCCGAGCACGTCTACCGGGGCCTGTCGGGTCTCTACCTGCTGCGGGACCCCGCCGAGGACGCGCTGGGCCTGCCGTCCGGCAGGTACGACATCCCCCTGGTCCTGCGGGACGCGCACTTCGACGCCAACGCGCAGCTGGTCTACACGATGGACGACGCGGAGAACCGCACGACCATCCTGGTCAACGGCAGACCCTGGCCGTACCTGAAGGTCGAGGCCCGCAAGTACCGCTTCCGGCTGGTCAACTCCTGCAACCTGCGCATCTTCGTCCTGGCGCTGTCCGACGGCTCGGCCACCCAGCACCCGGTACGGCAGATCGGCACCGACGGCGGCCTGCTCGCCGCCCCCGCCGAGACACCCGTGCTGGTGCTGTCCCCGGGCGAACGCGCCGACTTCGTCGTCGACTTCTCGAAGTACGCCCCCGGCACCAAGCTCACCCTCGCCAACATGCTGGGCCCCGGCCCGACCGAACTCGTCGGCCAGGTCATGCGGTTCGACGTCGGCGAACGCACCGCCGACACCAGCCGGGTGCCGGACACCCTCGCCACGCTGCCGGCCCTGGCGAAGCCGACCGTGGAGCGCAGCTTCGACCTCTCCATGGACGAGCCCGGCTCCGGCCGCCACCAGGCCTACATCAACGGCAGGACCTTCGACCCCGACCGCATCGACACCCACATCGAGTGGGGCAGCACCGAGGTGTGGACGGTCACCAACAAGAGCGCCACCGTGCCGCACAACTTCCATACGCACCTGGTGCAGTTCCGCATTCTCGAACGGGACGGGCAGCCGCCGTATCCCGCGGAGACCGGCTGGAAGGACACCGTGCTGCTCTTCCCCGGCCAGACGGCCAAACTCCAGCTCACCTTCGATTCGCACCGCGGTGTTTATCCGTACCACTGCCACATGATCGACCACAGTGCCATGGGAATGATGGCGCAAATGAAGATCTCTTGATTTCAGAACCGGTTCCGAACCGTTCTCTTGTTTTCCGGAAAGGAGGACCATGACCAGCGAAGCGATTCCCCGCCCTTACGCCCGCCGCGTTCTCGCGGCACTGGGCCGGGACCCGACCCGTGTCGTCCTGCACCGGCCGGACACGACGGTGACCGCCGGCGCGCTGCGGGCGTCCGTCCTGGGCAGCGCGGCGCTGCTGCACTCCCAGGGCGTCCGTCCCGGCACCACCGTCGCCATCCTCACCGGCCCCAACCACCCGCTGATGCTCAGCGCCCGCTACGCCGTCCATCTGCTCGGCGCCACGTCCGTCTACGTCCGCTCGATGAACCCGCGCACGGACACCGAGACGTTCTCGGTCGCCACCCAGACCGGGCTGCTGCGAGACCTCCGGGTGTCGCTGCTGCTCGTGGACGAGGCGGACGAGGAGAGCGCGGCCCGCGGCCGGTGGCTGGCGCGGCGGCGGCCCGGTCTGACCGTGCGGGCGATCCCGCGCACGGCGGACGGGCACGACACCGTGCCGCCGGCCCTGTCGCCGCGCCCCGACGACCTGGCCGTCGTCGACTTCACCAGTGGCAGCACCGGCCGGCCCAAGATGGTCGCGCAGCGCTACGGCACGCGCGAGCACCTCGTCGGCCGGCTCGCCTCCGGCCTCGACCCGAGGGGACCGGCGACGCTGCTGTCCGTCACACCGGTCAGCCACACCACGGCGCCCATGGCCGACGCCGTGCTGTGCGCGGGCGGCACGGTCGTCCTGCACGACGAGTTCGACGCCGACGCGACCCTGGCGGCGATCGCGGAACTGGGCGTGACGGACGTCTACTTGGCGGTGCCCCACCTGTACCGCCTGCTCGACCACCCGCTCGTCACCTCGTACGACCTGTCGTCCCTGCGCCGCATCACCTACAGCGGCACGCCTGCCGCACCCGAGCGGGTCCGGCAGGCGGTCCGGGTCTTCGGCGACGTACTGATCCAGGTGTACGGCACGACGGAGGCGGGCGGCATCAGCAGCCTCACCCCGCTCGACCACCGCGAGCCGGAACTGCTGGGCTCGGCCGGCCGGCCCTTCCCCTGGGTGCGCGTCGAGATCCGGGCACCGGACTCGGGCACCCCGCTGGGCCGCGGCCAGACCGGCGAGATCTGGATCGACTCGCCGACGGTGTCCGCCGGTTACCTCGACGACGCGGAACTGACCGCGGCGACCTACCGGGACGGCTGGCTGCGCACCGGCGACCTCGGGCACTGGGACCGCTACGGCTACCTCCGTCTGGACGGCCGGGTCGGCGACGTCATCAAACACGGCGGCCTCAAGCTCGACCCGGCCGCCATCGAGGCGGCCCTGCTGAAGCACCCACAGGTGCGCCAGGCGGCCGTGTTCGGAGTGCGCGACGAGGACCTGGTGGAGCAGGTCCACGCCGCCGTCGAACTCCACTCGGGCGCCGGCCACACCTCCTGCGACCTGCGCGACTACGTGGCAGCCACCCTCACCCCGGAACACGCCCCCCTCAGCATCTCGGTCTGGCCCGAACTCCCCCTCACCCCCACGGGCAAACCGGACCGCACCCGGTTGCGCTCCGCCACGGCCCCGGTGCGTCCCCGACCCGCACCGGAACCCGGAAGGGACCCGCGGCCCACGGCACATGCTCCGGCACGGCCGTCCCTGGACGGGGGCCCGGTGGCGCGGCCCTCTCCGGGGGGCCGGGTGGCGCGGTCCTCTCCGGGCGGTCCGGTGGCGCGGTCCTCCCCGGGGGGCCGGGTGGCTCCGCGCCCGACGGGCGGTCTGGCGCCCCTGTCCTCGGCGGGTGGCCTGGCCCGACTGTCCCAGGCGGGGGGCCTGGTGGTTCCGCAGCACGCGGACGGTCCGGCGCCCCAACCTCCGGCGAGCGGTCCGGCGCCACCGTCCCCGGCTCGGGGCCCGGCACCTCCGTCCTCGGCCGGGAGTCCGGTGCCTGTGCGCAGTGGGGACGGAACGGGAGCCCCGCCTTCGGCAGGCGGGGGACCGGGGCCGGAGCCCCGTGAGGGGTGTGGTGCCGGGCCCCCCGGGGCCGGCGGATTCGCCGGAGCAGACGTCCGCCGGGGCACCGAGCCGCGCAGGCGTACCGATCCGCGCAACAGAAAGGGCATCCCATGACCGCGTTCGGCCACTTCGCCAGGGCACTGAGGCTGCGGCGGCTCTACCGCCACAGCACGGCCGGCCTGATGATCACCCCTCTCGACCACTCGATCAGCGACGGACCCCTCGTCCCCAAGGGCACGAGCCTCGACCACCTCGCCGGGCAGCTCGCCGCCGGCGGCGCGGACGCGGTCGTCGTGCACAAGGGCAGCGTCCGCCACATCAGCCCGGAGCGGTTCGCCGCGATGTCGCTGATCATCCATCTCAACGCGTCCACCAGCCAGGCCCTCGACCCCGACGCCAAGTACGTGGTGACGCAGGTCGAGGAGGCCCTCCGGCTCGGCGCGGACGCGGTGAGCGTCCACGTCAACGTCGGCTCCGACGACGAGCGGCAGCAGATCGGCGACCTCGGACGGATCGCCGACGCCTGCGACCGGTGGAACCTGCCGCTGCTCGCCATGGTGTATCCGCGCGGCCCCCGGGTCACCGACCCGCGCGACCCGGACCTGGTGGCGCACGCCGTCACCGTCGCCTCAGACCTGGGCGCGGACCTGGTCAAGACCGTCTTCCTCGGCTCGACCGCGGAGATGCTCGACCTGACCGCGTCCTGCCCGGTGCCCGTCCTGGTCGCGGGCGGTCCCGCGATGCCCACCGAGGAGGACGTACTTGCCTACGTCCGGGACGCCCTGGCCGGCGGCGCCGGCGGGGTGGCGATGGGCCGCAACATCTTCCAGGCCTCCGATCCACGGCGGCTCGCCGCCAAGGTGGCCCGGCTGATCCACCACTTCCCGGAGCAGCACTTCGCCCCGCTCGCCTTCCCGGCCGACGCACACCGGGACGAGCGACTGACCCCCGATCACCTGGACGCCCCGGCCCACCTCGGCGCGCCCGGCTCCCCGCTCGACCGCGACACCCACCACCTTTCCCACGCTTCACACGCGACAGGAGGTCCGCATCATGACGGACGCGAAACTGTGCTGGCTTGACATCCGAGGCGCCGGCACCGCAACCCAGGCCGTTCTCGAAGAGGCCCTGCACCAGCGCATCGACGGCATCGTCGCCGCCGACCCGACCACCTTCACCGGCCTGCCGCCCACCGTCCGCAAGGTCCTGCTCTTCGAGGACGGCCTCGACTCCGTCCCCGCCGACCTGGGCGGAGCCGACCTGGTGGTCGTCCCGGGCCCCCGCGAGGACCGGGCCGCGCTCCAGCAGGCCCACCCGGACGTCGAGTTCGGCCGCTACGTGGAGATCGTCGACGCCGACACCCTGGAGGACGCCTGCCTCGCGGCCCGCCTGGAGCCGTGGAGCGTGCTGGACTTCCGCGACCCCACCAAGATCCCGCTGGAGATCGTGATCGCCGCCGCCACCGGCGCACCCGGCTCGATCATCACCACCGCGTCCAACACCGAGGAGGCCGAGATCGTCTACGGCGTCCTGGAACTGGGCTCGGACGGCGTCCTGATGCGGGCCAACACCGTCGGCGACGCAACGGCCCTGCGCACCGCCGCCACCGCCCGGGGCGGC
Organism: Streptomyces sp. NPDC006235; assembly: GCF_040613735.1. Taxonomy (NCBI): domain Bacteria; kingdom Bacillati; phylum Actinomycetota; class Actinomycetes; order Kitasatosporales; family Streptomycetaceae; genus Streptomyces; species Streptomyces sp. NPDC006235. The sequence goes on along the minus strand of NZ_JBEXSR010000017.1, from coordinate 20,850 downwards.
GAGATCGACCTGGTGGAACTGACCGTCACCCGGACCACGCACATCGGCATGGGGGAGCGGGCCTGCGTCGACACCACGACCCACTTCCGCAAGGACGAGGGCATCCTCGTCGGCTCGCACTCCAAGGGCATGGTGCTGTGCGTCAGCGAGACCCACCCGCTGCCGTACATGCCGACCCGCCCGTTCCGGGTCAACGCCGGCGCGCTGCACTCGTACACCGTCTCGCAGGCCGGCCGCACGCACTACCTGAGCGAACTGCACGCCGGCAGCAAGGTGCTGGCCGTCGACGTCAAGGGCCGCACCCGGCCCGTCAGCGTCGGCCGCGTCAAGATCGAGACCCGGCCGCTGATCTCCATCGACGCGGTCGCCCCCAGCGGGCAGGCGGTCAACCTGATCCTCCAGGACGACTGGCACGTCCGGGTCCTCGGCCCGAACGCGTCGGTCCTCAACTCCACGGAGCTGAAGCCCGGCGACACCATCCTCGGGCACCTGCCCACGGCGGACCGTCATGTCGGCTACCCGATCGACGAGTTCTGCCTGGAGAAGTGAGCGCGGCACCCGACCCGACACCAGACGCCGCAGCGACCGCACGAGCCCCGGCCCCCACCGGCCCGTGCCGAGCGCTCGCCCGGCCCCGCCCCGCCCCGGCACCCCACGTGCCGGGGCCGGCTCACGCACGCCCCCGCCCGACAGGGCCCCCGTATCCGCCACCCACGCGCAACGCCCACCTACCGTCACCCCGCTCCCGGCCCCGGTCCCGCTCCCGGTACCGGCCCCGGTCCCGGCCCCGGCCTCGCTCCCGGTACCGGCCCCGGTCTCGGCCACCGTCGTCCCGGTCCCCATCACCGTCGTCCCACTCCCACTCCCACTCCCGCTCCCGCTCACCATCGCCCCGGTCTCGCTCCCGCTCCCGCTCCCGCTTTCCGAGCCCGCCACCCCAGGTGAGCACCGGCTCACCGTCGATCGCGCCCCGGCCCCTTCGCCCGCCGGTATCGGCGCGTCCCCTCCCGCTCCCGAACCGCCGCGCCTCACAGCAACCCGTGTTCCCCGGCGATCCGCGCCGCGTCGAACCGATTCCGGCCGCCCAGCTTCTTGATCGCGGCTGACGTCAGATTCCGTACCGTTCCCGCCGCCAGATACAGCTCGCCCGCGATCTCCTTCACGGTGGCCCCGCCGGCCGTCAGCCGCAGGACGTCCATCTCCCTGGTGCTCAGGGACAACTCCCCGACGGCGACGGGCCGCAGCAGCGACGGATCGACGGTCAGGCAGCCGCCCGCGACACCCATGAGCGTCGTGACGAGCTGGGGCAGCCGGGCGTTCTTCGGCACGACGCCCAGCGCCCCGGCCGCCACGGCCCGGTCCACGACCGACGACGTGGCCGCTCCCACCATCAGCGCGACACCGCACTTGGGATGCCGGCTCCGTACGTCGGTGGCGACGCGCAGCGCCTTGCCGCCCATCGTGGACTCGCCGAGCAACAGCACCGTCGGCCGGTGCCGTTCCACGGCCGGCTGGACGGAGTCGTACGACGTGGCCAGGCCGACGACCTCCAGTCCGTCGACGCCGTTGAGCGTCTCGGCGAAGGCCTCCAGCACGAGTTGGTGATCACCTGCGAGGACTATGCGTATCGACATGCTCGACCCCCCGTACGGCAGGACTAAGGCAAAGACTCGGGAAAAACAGTGGAATTGATGAGATGTCAGATCTGGGTCAGACGGAGGGGGCGCGCCACGGCTCGTGCAGCCGGGCCAACCGCTCCACCACCGCCTGGGCCGCCTTCTCGAGGCTGGAGCCGTCACGCCCCACGTCGACCTCGATGTGCTCGGCGCCGGCCGGCAGGGAAGCCGCGACGACACGCGACAGGACGCGGAAGAACGGGGCCAGTTCCTCGCCTCCGCTTCCGTCCGGGACGACCACGACGCCGGCGGTGACCGGCCCGAGGTCGGCGGCGATCTGACCGGTCAGCGCGGCGAAGCTCTCCGGCCGTTCCACATCGGCTTGATAGGGCAGTGCGACCAGTCCGATTCCGGCCAGTTCCTTGCACAGGAACGCCGCGTTCGTGGCGGCGTCGTCACCGCGCCCGGGGTGCCCCGCGCCGACCACCGCGACGGCGGCACCCAACGCGCAGAGCTGACTGGCGACCCGCCGCCCGACGCCGGTGGTGCCGTCGACGACAAGGGCGACACAGCCGTGCAAAGGCGGTAGTACATGTGCGACTGTGTGCGACACCGGAACTCCTGACCGGGTAACGTGGCCAATATGTGAACGATCTGCGGGGGTCCTTCGCATGCCTGCGACGCTCCTCCGTGCCGCGTCGCCGCTTCGGAAGTCGGCGCGGCCGCCCGGTCCGGACATGTGGTTCACATGTGGTTCAAGGGGGAGGCGCCACGTGGACGAGGTATCGCCACTCGATCAGCAGACCCTCGCGGTGTACCGCGCGATCCTTTTCCACAAGCAACATGATCCGGACAAGCTCGCCGAGCTCCTCGACATCAGCTGCGACGAGGTGCACAACGCGCTCACGCGCCTGTCCGACCTGTCGTTGCTGGCCCCGTCCCAGGACTCACCCGGCACCCTGCGCGCGGTGAACCCGTCGCTCGGCCTGAAGGTCCTGCTCCAGCGGGAACAGGACGAACTGGCCTGGCGGCAGCAGCGCATCGAGCAGAACCGGGCCGCGCTAGCGGCGCTCGCCGCCGAGTACACGGCGTCGGCCGGGTCCGGCTCGGACGGCACGGAACAGCTCGACAACGTGGACGAGATCCGCACCCGGCTGGAGGCGCTCGCCGAGTCGTGCCAGCAGGAGTCCCTGGTCTTCCACCCCGTGGGCGGCCTGACCAAGGAGGCGATCGAGGCGTCCCGGCCGCTGAACGAGCGGGCACTGGCCCGGGGCGTCCGCTTCCGTTCGATCTACCTCGACAGCGCCGTCAACGACCGGGTGACGAGAGCCCACGCCCAGTGGATGGCGGAGCACAACAGCGAGATCCGCACGTCGCCGACCCTGCCGATGAGGCTGCTCATCATCGACACGACCGCGGCCATCGTGGCCAACCTGCCCGGCCAGACGGGCCCCGCGGCCCTGATGTTCCACAGCCGGCCGGTGGTGCTCGCCATGCGGGCCCTGTTCGAGGCGTACTGGGAACACGCGAGCCCGTTCCATCAGAACTCCTCACCCGACGACGACCCGCAGGGGCTCACGCCGCAGGAGCGCAAACTCCTCCAGCTCCTGGCCACCGGCCTCACCGACGAGGCGGTGGCCCGGGCGCTCGGCATCGGAGTCCGCACGGAGCGCCGCATCATGGCGGAGCTCATGGAACGCCTGGGCGCCTCCAGCCGCTTCGAGGCGGGAGTCCAGGCGGCCCGCCGCCAGTGGATCTGACAGCCGGCCGCCGGTCGGTCCGCCGGATGCGGGGAGATCACCGCTCTGCCTGAGGACCGGGCTGCCAGGTGAAGTCCTCGGTGCTGTCGACCGGCACCTTGTGCCAGGTGAAGTCGTCACCGCCGTGCCCCGGCCCAGGGATCCCGATGAGGTCGGTGCCGCCCAGGGGCAGCGGAGTCCAGGTGAAGTCGTCGGGCGAACCGGGCAGGTGCGGCAGCGGCGGCAGCACGTCGCCGACCGAGCGGTCCGCCTGCGAGACGGCCGAACCGGCCGCCTGCGTCCCCTCGGCCTGCTCGGCGGCCTGCGCCGGCACCGCCCAGGCGAGCGTGGCCAGCACGGCCGAACCGAGGACGACGGCGGCGGAACAGCGGTTGGTGATACGGATCATGGCTGGTCTCCATTCCATGCGTGAGTCAGGACTTTTGTGACGATGCATGGAGCCAGTAGTGCTTCAGCTCCCCCGGACCGTTCCGCGTTCCCCGCGCTTCCCGGCCGCTGATAAGAGAGAACCATCCCCCCACCCCCGCTGTCCGCACCCGGTCACGCCAGGAAGCTGCCTGGCAGGGAGTTGCACGGGCCGGGGGCTGTCCCCCCTCACGCGCGGTGGCTCGCCGGATGGGCGGCGGCAGGTGTGAGAAGTGATCGTGTACCAACGGGTTTCCACGACGGGCTTCCCGTTCGCCGGGCGACCACGACGACGGATCACGAAGGGGGAACGGTGAAGCGTCCTACGGAGCACACTCCGGCCCGCCGCACGCTGCTGGCGGCCGGCCTGGCGGCAGCAGCCGGTGCCGGAACCATGTGGGGTACGACCGGGAAGGCCGTCGCAGGCGGACGGAGGGGACCGGTGGCGTACGGGGCGGTGGACGCCGAAGTGGCGCGCATGGAAGCCGGGTTGATCGAGCTGCGGCGGGACCTCCACCGGCACCCCGAACTGCCGGGGGAGGAACGCCGTACCGCCGACGTGGTGGCCCGGGAACTGAGAGCGGCCGGGCTGAGCGTCACCACCGGGATCGGCGGCCACGGCGTGGTCGCTGTCCTGCACGGCACGCGCCCGGGCCGGACGGTCGCGTACCGGGCCGACATGGACGCCGTGCCGCCCAAGGACATCGTCGGGGGCGGTCAGGCAGCGGCCCACCTCTGCGGGCACGACATCCACACCACGGTGGCCCTGGGCGTCGCCAACGTCCTGGCCCGGCTGCGGCGGCACCTGAGCGGCACGGTGGTGTTCCTCTTCCAGCCCGCCGAGGAGAGCCTGTCCGGAGCCCGCGCATTGATCGAGGCGGGCGTGCTGGAGCGCACCCGCGTCGAGGAGATCCACGCGCTGCACTGCGGGCCCTTCCCCGTCGGACGGTTCGCCGTGACCGGGGGCTACGGGATGCCGGGCCAGGACAAGGCGGAGGTGACCCTCCAGGGCCCGGACGCACCCGAGGCCGCGCGGCGCCTGGCCGCCGAGATCGGCGCGCTCGCCACGGTGACACCCCCGCAGACGCCCGCGGACATCGAGCGGATGGTCACCGACGCCCAGACGCCCGACGGCCCGCTCGCCCGCTTCGTCGCCCTCCGGGCCTCGGCGCAGGACACCAAGGTGAGCGTGTCCTACCGCTGCTGGCCGCAGGAGCGGTACACGGAGATACGCGGGGAGATCCGCCGGCTGGCCACGTCGTACGCGGGAGCCGCCGTGCGCTTCCCCGCCGAGCCGTTCCCGGCCCTGGTCTGCCCGGAACCCGACGCCCGCGCGCTCGCCGAGCACCTGCGCCGCGCACCGGGCCGTGACCCGGTCACCACGCTCCACTCCGCGTTCCCGCCCTTCAGCGGCGAGGACTACGCCCTCTACCTGGACCGCGTCCCCGGCACCTACACCTTCCTCGGCGTCCGCACCCCCGGCGCCCCCGTCACCACCGGCTACCCCCACTTCCCCGACTTCGCGCCGGACGAGCGGTCCATCCGCATCGGGGTACGGGCGATGGCCGGGTGGCTCGCGCACCGGAGTCACCGTTAGGGCGTCCCGTGGGGAAGCGTCAGCACCGAGCCGGTGTGCAGCGTGACGCGTATCGGTGCGAAGTCGACCGCGTCCACGGGGGACTTGCCGGTACCCGGGTTGCGGACGTAGCGCGGATGGGCACCGGCACTGATCTGCCAGCGCAGCCGGTGCCCGGCCGGGAAGCGGTAGGCGGTGGAGCTCATCCGCACGGTGACCTCCGAGGGCGCCTGCCCCACCGTCTCCAACCGGGCCAGCCCGTCACAGACGTTGACGGAGCGCCCCTGCGCGTCCACGTCGCACAGGCGGGTGAAGACGTCGGCGTACCCGGTGTCCGTGGAGACGCTCAGCCGCGCGGAGACGGGACCGAGGAGGTCCACGGGTTCGGCCAACGGCGGCCCGGTGAAGGTCAGAACGTCCTCCCGCCCCTCGAGAACGCTGTTGTCACGGGGCCCGGCCGTCCGGGAGAGCAGGGGTCCGCCGATGGACGGCGTGGGATCGGCGGGGTCGTAGCGCAGGGAGGCCAAGGGGGCGGCGCCTGCGCCGTTCACGCCGCCCGCGGCCCCCGCGCCGGCTCGCCGGCCGAGATGCCCGTCCGCGGTCGGAACCCATGAGGTGGTGGCGGCTAAGACGGACGGCCAGTCGTCGAGGTCCCGCCACACGTCCTCGCCGCCGACGTGCACCCGCACCCGCGTGGGACGCAGCCCGGAGGGCTCGCCGCACAGGTGCGCGCGCAGCCAGGCCAGGCTTTCGGCGAAGACCTCGGGCCAGCCCTGCTGCAAGGCGGAGGCATGGGTCCAGGGCCCGACGAGCAGGGCGGTGTCGCATCCGGCCCGGCGCAGCCGGGCGTACTGCTCGAAGGTCTGGTCGACCAGGGCGTCGTACCGTCCGGTGATCAGGCTCGTCGGGACGCGCAGCCCCTCGGCCGCCCGCGCCAGGGACGCGCCGTCCCAGTACGGGTCGCCGGCCTCCGGGTGCGTCATCACGTCGTCCAGCCACGGCACGTCGCCGAGGGCGGACGCGTACGCCCCGCGCAGGGGCCGCGCGGTGACGATGTCGCGCATACGGCGCTGGAAGCGCAGCGTCGCCCCGGCGAACGGCGCGATCCCCTGGTGCTGGTACGTCATGCCCAGGCCGACGAGCAGGGCGTTCTCCAGCCGGAGCGCGCCGTCCGCGTAGAACAGGGCGTAGGGGTCGTGCAGACCCACCTGCACCACCATGGCCTTCAGCTCCGGCGGCGGGTCCAGGGCGAGCGCCCACTGCACGTATCCCAGGTAACTGGGGCCGATCGTCCCCAACGTCCCGTCGAACCAGGGCTGTCGGCGCAGCCAGGACACCGTGGCCCGGCCGTCGGCGGCCTCGTTGCGCCACAGGTCGAACACGCCGCCCGAGCCGCCGGTGCCGCGGCAGCTCTGCAGGACCACGTGGAAACCCTGTTCGGCGAAGAGCATGCCGTACATGGGGGACCAGGGCAGGCCCCTGCCGTACGGCGAGCGCACCAGGAGGGTCGGGAAATCGCCGGCCGTCCGGGGGAAGTAGTGGTCCGTGACCAGCGGACTGCCGTCGGCGCCCGGCACGACCAACCCCGGCTCCCACCCGACGTCGTGCCGCTTGTCCGGCAGGCCGCGCCACATCGCCCTCATCATCCGCGAGGACAACGGCGGCTTCCCACGTCGTGATGCCATGATTCCCTCCTCTATTTTCGTACGCCGTACGAGAATAGAGGATGCTTGGATGGCGGTGCAGCTTGGATGGCGGTGCAGCTCCACGCCCTCCTCGGCGGTGGAGGGCGCTGCACGGGACGGGAGGACGAAGACGGTGACGCGTGACGGCGGTGGGTCCGCAACCCCGGGGACCGACCCCCAGCAGCTGTGGCTGACCCCCGAGCAGCCCCGCAGGGGCCGCAGGCCGGGCTTCAGCCGCGAGGCGATCACGGCGGCCGCCGTCGCCCTGGCCGACGCCGAAGGACTCGAAGCGGTCACCATGCGGCGGGTCGCCGCACAGGTCGGAGCCGGAGTCATGTCGCTCTACAGCTACGCCTCCGACAAGGAGACGCTGCTGGAGCTGATGGTCGACCACGTCAGCGGCGAACTGCCGGCGTCGGAACCTCTCACCGGCGACTGGCGCGCCGACCTGAAGACCATCGCCCACCGCCAGCGCGACCTCATGCTCCGCCACCCGTGGCTGCCCGCCGCTCTCTCCACCCGCCGCAGCCCGGGCCCCCACACCCTGGCGTTCCTGGAACACGCCCTCGCCGCCCTGCGCCCCACCGGTCTGGACGGCGCGGCGAAGCTGGAGGTCTTCGCCCAGCTCACCGCGTTCGTCGCCGGACACGTCACCTACGAGATCACGCAGGCGGCAGCGGCCAGGTCCCCCGACCGGGCCGCTGCGGAAGCCCGTTACCTCGCCACCGTCGCCGCGGACGGTCACCACCCGGAACTCGCCGAAGCCCTCGCGGCCCCCGCCCGCACCGTGACGCCCGACGCCACCTTCACCCGCTTCCTCAACCGCCTGATCGACGGCCTCGCCACTGACTGATCCCGCTGCGAACAGGCCCTGCACACGGGATCAACTGCGGGGCAGGAGGAGGCGGGAGAGGACGGCGGTGGCGAACAGGAGCGCGGCGACGGCGAGCAGGCCGATGCGCATGCCCGGGAGGGAGAAGTCCCCACCGGGGCCGGCGAGCAGACTGCCGAACAGGGCGACGGACAGTGCGCCACCGGTCTGGCGAAGGGAGTTGAGCAGCCCGGACGCGGTGCCCGCGCGCTCCTGCGGGACGGCGTCCATCAGCAGCGCGGTCACCGCGGGCACCGCGAGCGCCCCGCCGATGCTCAACGGCAGCAGCAGGACCAGTACCAGCCACACCGGGGTGTGCGCGGCCAGCGGCAGCAGGGCCAGCATCGCCCCGGTGAAGACCAGCTGCCCGGCGACGATCACCGGCCGCCGCCCGATCCGCTCCGCCAGCCGCGGCGACACCAGGTTGGTCGCCGTCACCACGGCCGACATCGGGACGAACATCAGCCCGGCCGCGATCGCCGACATCCCGCGCAGCTGCTGGTAGTACAGCCCGAGCAGGAAGATCCCGCCGTAGAAGGCGGCGTTGAGGGCGAAACCGACCGCGAGCGGGACGGCCACCCGGCGGTCCCTCAGCATGCCCAGCGGGACCATGGGCTGCCGGTGCCGGGCCTCCACCGCGTAGAAGGCGTACCCGGAGGCGAGGGCGAGCGCGGCAGCGACCAGTACGGGGCCGCTGGTCCAGCCGAGGTGGCCGCCCTCGATCACCGCGAAGGCCAGTCCGGCCAGGGCCAGTACGGCGGTGAGCTGACCGCCGCCGTCCAGTGCGGCGGGCCGGCGCGGGGAGCGCGGCACCCGCACCAGCAGGCCCAGGATCACCGCGCCCACCGGGAGGTTGAGCAGGAAGACCGCCCGCCAGCCGGCCGAGTCGGTGAGCAGCCCGCCCAGCACGGGCCCCGCGGCCATCGCCACCGAGCCGCCGACCGTCCACAGCGCGATGGCGCGGGCACGCGCCCGGGAGTCGTCGTAGGCCTGCCGGATCAGCGCCAGCGAGGCCGGCATCACGATCGCGGCGGCGGCGCCCTGCGCCACGCGCGCCCCGACCAGCACGCCGATGCCGGGCGCGAGCGCGCAGCCGAGCGAGGCGAGGGTGAACAGGGCGACGCCCCACGCGTAGGCGCGGCGGGCGCCGATGCGGTCGGCGAGGGCGCCCGCGGAGAGCATCAGGGCCGCGAACATCAGGGTGTAGGCGTCGACCACCCACTGCAGCCCGGCCATTCCACCGCTGAGGGATTCCCGGATGGCGGGCAGTGCGATGTTCACGGCCGAGACGTCGACGGTGATCACGGTGAACCCGAGCAGCGAAGCGACCAGCGCGACGCCGCCGCGCCGCGGCAGTGCGGGGTCCCCGGCAGGCGGCGACCCGCTTGTCCGGGCCGGGGACGGAGACGGGGCGGGGGTGGCCGGCATGGTGAACTCCTGGTGCGAGGGACGACTTCACGGCGAAGACCGGGCGGGCGGCCGCAACCCGTTTCCGAGGCCGCGGACCGGTGTCACGCACCCCCTGGGCCCCGGCGGACGGGCCGCCCGCTCCGGCAGCTCGACTCTCCTCCCGCACGCGGCCGCGCGGCAGACCGCGCTGTACCCGGGGTGCGGCGTTCCAGGCCCTGACACGGCCCCCCACGCTCCTCGACCGCCTGCGACAATGGCCGGATGGCAGCAGCGGACACGAGGGGCACGGAGCTCGGCCGATATCTGAAGGCCCGCAGGGCGCAGGTACGGCCGGAGGACGTCGGTCTCCCGGCCGGCGCGGGCCTGCGCCGCACTCCCGGACTGCGCCGTGAGGAACTGGCGGCGCTGGCCGGAGTGAGTGTCGACTACTACATCCGTCTGGAGCGCGGCCGGGAGACCAACCCTTCCCCCGCCGTCGTGGACGCCCTGGGCCGCGCCCTGCGGCTGCGGGGCGACGGTTACGAACGCCTGCACGAGCTCGCGGAGCTGGCCTCCGGCCGGCCCTCCGAGCTGCCGGCCTGCTCGGACCACACCGTCCGCGAGTCGGTCCTGCGGATGCTGGAGTCGGTGCGCCCGCTGCCCGCGTACGTGGTGAGCCGCTACAACCGTCTCCTGGCCGCGAACCCGCCCGGCCGGCGGCTGATGCCCGGACTCTGGGACTGGCCCGAGAACCAGCGCAACCTGACCCGCTACCTCTTCCTGCACCCGGTCGGCCGGACGCTCTACGAGCCGTGGGAGGAAACCGTCACCTCCTCGGTGGCACACCTGCGGGCGGTCGCCGGGGCCGACCCGGACGATCCCGAGCTGACCGGGCTCGTCGGCGAACTGATCCTGAAGTCGGCGAAGTTCGCGCAGCTCTGGGAGCGGTACGACGTCTGCGAACGCGGCGGCGGACAGAAGTGCTTCCAGCACCCGAAGGCCGGCCCGATGACCCTCACCTACGAGGTCATGCGACTGGCCCGGACGGGCGGCCAGCGCATGGTGGTCTACCAGGCCGCCCCCGGCACCCCGGACGAAACGGCCATGCTCCGCCTGGACCCCGCGCACACCCAGGCGAAGCCGCCGCCCCCGGAGTCGGCCGCCGAGCCCCGCCCCGCCGCCGAGCCCTCCCCGACCCACGCCTCGACCGGCTGACCCCTGCCGCTGGAGCCGCCGGTGCGAGCACGCTTGTTGCCGGGCCCGGCCGGGGGTTATCCGGGGATGGTGCCGGGGTCGACTCCGGTCAGATCACAGCTCGCGTCCCACAACCGCGCCGCGACGGAGGTGTCGGCGAGATGGTTCCACACCGGTTCACGCCGGGGCTTGCCGCGCAGGCGCCGCAGACGCGTGGTCCCCACAGCTGTCCTCCTCGCACGGTCGGGTCGAGCACCGCGCGGACCGCGCGCCACGCGCCGGCGTGCTTGCCTTGGACGAGGAGGGCGGCTGGTGCTCCACAGAGCCGCGCACCGGCGGTCCGCGTATGGACCGGTGGCCGTGACGGGGTGAGGGAGTCGAGAGCGCCCCAGGGATGGACCACCACGCTCATCACCGTGCTGCCGACGGCACGCAGGCGGCGGTCGAGTTCGAGGCCGGAGTACATCTGCGCCAACTTGGAACGTCCGTAGGTGCGCTTGGGCCGGTAGTCCCTCCGGGACTGGAGGTCGTCGAGGTCGAGCCGCTCGGACTTCGCCGCGAAGCTGCCCGTGGTCACGATGCGGGCCGCAGGCGCGGCCGACAACAGCGGCATCAGCCAGTGGGTCAGCGCGAAGTGCCCGAGGTGGTTCGTGCCGAACATGATCTCGTGACCGTCCCCGGTCTCCCGGCGCGGCGGGTCGTCGAGCGCGACGCCGGCGTTGTGGACCACCGCGTCGAGGTGTTCCACCTCCAGCGATTCCACCGCGGTTCCGAGCGACGAGAGGTCGGCGAGGTCCAGTCGTACGGCCCGCACCCGTGCGCCAGGGACACGCGAGCGGATCGAGGCCGTGGCGACTTCGGCCTTCGCGGGATTCCGGCTCCCCGGAACGACCGTGGCTCCGGTCACGGACAGCTGCTCCGCGACGAAGTACCCGATGCCGGCGTTGCCGCCGGTGACCAGGAAGACACTGCCCTCGGCGCGTGGCAGCCGTTGGACATCTCAGGTCAGGACGGAAGAGGTGGACGACATGACGGCGGGGCTCCTCGCTGTTGGAGCGGCTGCGGTTGGCTCGCAGCCCGGCTCGACGCCTACGGTTCCAGCGGCCCCCGACACCTCGCCTATGGATCACCGACAGCCCCACTCGGCGGCCGACATCCCGCCGACGCGCTGCCGGCCGTCGCAGCCCGCCGTCGGCTCCGAGCCTCACAGTGGCCAAGGGGACTTCGGGTGGCCGCGGCCGGTTCCCGGACCAGTGGCGTGATCACGGCGTGGCCAGTGACCCTCTGCGACCCGGCCCCGGCAGATGCGTTCTCTTCGGCGTCGACGGCACGTTGATCGACGCCGTGGACGACCAGCGCCGCGTCTGGGCCAGTTGGGCGGATCGATACGGGCTGGACGCGACGGAGGTCTACGAGCACCGGGTGCGCGGGCGATGTGCTCGGACGGGCCTGCCGGTCCCGCGCGTCATCGAGGACGCCCCGTCCGGAGCCGAAGCAGGCCTGCGCGAAGCGGTCCCCGACGTCCTCGTCTTCGGCCGGCCGGAGGGATCAGCCGGAGCGGGTGATCACGGCACTGCGGCGTGCGGCGACGCGGCCGTTCCGCAGCTGTGCGACCGCCGGTCCATGGCGTGGACGGACGAGCGGTATGGATCTTGGTTCTGGGACGATGCCCGCATGACTGATGGGATACGGAACGCGTATCTGGAGGCGGCCGAGAAGGCCGTGGACCTGCTGGCCACCGAGCAGGTGGCGCGCTGCTGGAAGGACGAGTCCGTGCTCGCCGGGATGTCGGTGGGCGGACTGGCCGGTCACCTCGCTCGGAGCGTCCTGCAGGTCGAGTGGTTCCTCGACGGCCAGGTGCTCGGCGCGGAACCGGTGTCGCCGGTGCGGTACTACGCGCGACTCGTCGGCACATCGAAGCCGGACTCGGCACTGAATGTCGGGGTGCGTGCCCGCAGCGAGGAAACAGCCGCCGCCGGTCCCGCTGCCGTCGCCGAGCAGGCACGGGTGGCGTGGGAGCGGCTGACGCGACGGCTGAGCACGGAGCCGGTCGATCGACGGGTGGAAGTCCTCCACCGGCCGGGAGAGGAGATGCTGCTCGACGGCTACCTGCAGACCCGTTGTGTCGAGCTGGCGGTGCACATCGAAGACCTCGCGCTCAGCGTGGGCACTGATCACCGGGTGCCCGACGCCGCCCTCGCCACAGCGGTGGACGTCCTCGTCGCAGCCGCCCGCGACCGGCACGGCGACCAGGCCGTGTTGCATGCGCTGGCCAGGCGCGAGCGCGACGTTCACCAGGCCCTGCGCGTGCTGTAGCCCGGTTTCGAGGTGCTGCCGGATCTGTCGCCGTCATAACGGTGCCCTCATTTCGCGGCTACGACCCGGACCAGCGTGCAGGGAAGGACCGTTAGCGAGCCGACCGTCCGGCATGTCGCACGGAGTTCGATACTTCGTTCAGCGATCGAAAGCTATGGCCATCCCTGCCGGGCGTCAATATCTCTGCCGAAGAAGGCCGCTTTCGCGTCGGGCGGCCGGCGGGCCGTCAGCCTCGTCCGCTGCCCCGCGTTACCCAAACGTGATGGCCCGCTTCTCGCGCAACCTCTTGACCAGAAGTGACGGTGGGCGCTCATATGACCTCCCCATCACTGACCACTCGAGGGAGGTACGGCCGTGGCACATCCGGCGCACAGCGGCACCTTCCCGACGGGTGGCGTGCAACGATTAGACGGCATTCCTTAGACGGCACTTCGTAGACAGCACTTCCTGTCGCGGAAGCCGGGCGAGGTGACCGCCCGTACTCCCTGCGACGCGGCCCGACCGGTTCGCCTCCGGTCGTCATCGAGCCCGGACCCATCGCCCCCGTCGGCGACTCATCACCCGCGTCGGCCGGGCGACGCCGGCGTCACGCCGACCACTTCCGCTTCGCGGCCACGCATGTTCAATATTTCGAACGCTGGTCGACTCTCAGAACACCATCACTTCCACGCTTCCCGACCGAACGTCAGAAGCCGCATGCACACGGGTCCATTCCCCGGGCCGGCTCAACGAAGGAGATCAAGCATGCTCAGCAGAAGGAACTTCCTCACCGCGGCGGTCGGTGTGGCGGCTGCGACCGGACTCGCGGCCTGCGCCAAGGAGGACGGCAGCTCTTCCGCCGCCGCCGGCAGCGGCAGCAAGGCGATCACCCTCGGCTTCTCCCAGGTCGGTTCGGAGAGCGGCTGGCGCACCGCCAACAGCGACTCCGTGAAGTCGGCGGCGAAGGACGCGGGTTACACCCTCAAGTTCTCCGACGCCCAGCAGAAGCAGGAGAACCAGATCTCCGCGATCCGCAACTACATCGCGCAGAAGGTCGACGTCATCGCCTTCTCGCCGGTGGTCGTCACCGGCTGGGACGCCGTGCTCAAGGAGGCCAAGGCCGCGAAGATCCCGGTGGTCCTCACCGACCGCTCCGTCGAGACCTCCGACGACTCCCTGTACGTGACCCTGGTGGGCTCCGACTTCACGGATGAAGGCCGGCGCGCCGCCAAGATCCTGGAGAAGGTCCTGGAGAAGGCGGGCCACAAGGGCGCCGTGAAGATCGCCCAGCTGGAGGGCACCACCGGCGCCGCCCCCGCGATCGAACGCGCCAAGGGCTTCAAGGAGGTCATGGAGGCGGACCACGCGGACGACTGGAAGGTCGTCGTCAGCCAGACCGGTGACTTCACCCGGGCCGGCGGCAAGCAGGTCATGGCGGCCTTCCTCCAGTCCAACCCGGACATCAACGTGCTCTTCGCGCACAACGACGACATGGCCATCGGCGCCATCCAGTCCATCGAGGCGGCCGGCAAGAAGCCCGGCAAGGACATCCTCATCGTCTCCATCGACGGCGTGAAGGACGGCTTCGTCGCCATGTCCGAAGGCAAGATCAACGCCATCGTCGAGTGCAACCCGCTGCTCGGCCCGCAGCTGATGGAGGTCGTGAAGAAGGTCAAGGACGGCGAGACGGTCGAACGCTGGATCAAGACCAAGGAGAGCGACTTCATGCAGGACCAGGCCAAGGACGCGCTCCCCACCCGCAAGTACTGACCGACCGTCCCCACCGGCGGGAGCCTCCGGCCGGCCGGCATCCCCGGCCGGGAGGCTCCCCGCGGACCTGGACCATTCACGAGGAGCGCTGCCATGGCAGAGCCGCGGCCCGTCCTGGAGATGACGGGCATAGTCAAAGAGTTTCCGGGGGTACGGGCTCTGTCGGGCGTCGACTTCCGGCTCTTCCCCGGCGAGATCCACGCCTTGATGGGCGAGAACGGCGCGGGGAAGTCCACCCTCATCAAGGTGCTGACGGGCGTCTACTCCCTGGACGGCGGCACGATCACCCTGGACGGCGAGTCCGTACGGTTCGGCAGCCCGCTGCAGGCGCAGCAGGCCGGCATCAGCACGGTCTACCAGGAGGTCAACCTCTGCCCCAACCTGTCGGTGGCGGAGAACATCTTCATCGGACGCGAACCCACCCGCGCCGGCCGCATCCAGTGGAAGCGGATGCGCAAGGAGGCGGCGGAGCTGGTCGACCGGCTCGGACTGGACATCGACGTCGCCGCGCCGCTGTCCTCGTACCCGCTGGCCGTGCAGCAACTGGTCGCGATCGTACGGTCGGTGGGCACCGGCGACCGTGACGCCGCGGGATCCGGCACCAAGGTGCTGGTCCTCGACGAGCCGACCTCCAGCCTCGACCGCGACGAGGTCCTCGAACTGTTCCGTCTGATGCGGCGGTTGAGGGACGAGGGCGTCGCGATCCTGTTCGTGTCGCACTTCCTCGACCAGATCTACGAGGTCTGCGACCGCATGACCGTCCTGCGCAACGGCACCCTGGTCGGCGAGCACCTGGTCCGCGACCTCGACCAGGTCGGGCTGATCGAGCTGATGATCGGCAAGGCCCTGGACCAGCTCGAGGAACTGCACGAGCACCAGCTGCGCTCCGACGTCGGCGAGACCCTGGTCAAGGCCGAGGGGCTCGGCCGCACCGGCGGGATCGCCCCCTTCGACCTGCAGATCAACAAGGGTGAAGTGCTCGGCCTCGCCGGCCTCCTGGGATCGGGCCGCACCGAACTCGCCCGGCTGCTGTTCGGAGCCGACCAGCCCGACAGCGGCAAGGTGACCATCGGCGGCAAGCAGGTCTCGATGAGCGCCCCGAACGACGCCATCGCGGCCGGTGTGGCGTTCTGCTCGGAGAACCGCAAGAGCGAGGGCCTGGTCCCCGACCTGACGGTGCGCGAGAACATCATCCTCGCCCTCCAGGCGGCCCGCGGCTGGACCCGGCCCATCCCGGCCTCCCAGCGCGACGAACTCGTCGCCCAGTACATCAAGGCGCTGGACATCCGCCCCGCCGACCCGGAGGCCCGCGTGGGCCGGCTCAGCGGCGGCAACCAGCAGAAGGTACTGCTCGCCCGCTGGCTGATCACCCAGCCCAAGCTGCTGATCCTGGACGAGCCGACGCGCGGCATCGACATCGGCGCGAAGACGGAGATCCAGAAACTGGTGGTGTCCCTCTCCGAGGACGGCATGTCGGTGCTGTACATCGCGGCCGAACTGGAGGAGGTGCTCCGGCTCAGCCACACCATCGGAGTGCTGCGCGACCGCCGGCTGGTGGCGCGGCTGACCAACGGGCCGGAGATCACCACCAGCAAGATCCTCGAGACCATCGCGAGCGGAGAACACCAGTGACCACCACCTCCCGCTGGCGAGCACTGACGCATCACCACCTGTTCTGGCCGGTCGCGGTCCTCATCGCCCTGCTGCTCGTCAACGTCCCCTTCACGCCCGACTTCTTCTCGATCAACATGACGGACGGCCACCTCTACGGCAGCCTCGTCTCCATCGTGCTGTTCGGCTCACCGCTGATCCTGGTCGCGGTCGGCATGACCCTCGTCATCGCCACCGGCGGCATCGACCTCTCCGTCGGCGCCGTGGTCGCCATCACCGGCGCCCTGACCTGTTCGTACATCAGCGACCAGACCGACCAGAACACCCTGTCCGCGGTGTTCCTGGCGATGGGCATCGGGCTGGTGGCCGCGGTCGTCTGCGGTCTGTGGAACGGCTTCCTGGTGGCCAGGATGGGGATCCAGCCCATCATCGCGACCCTCATCATCATGGTCGCGGGCCGAGGTGTCGCCCAGCTGGTCACCGACGGCCAGATCATCACCGTCAACAGCGAGCCGTACAAGCTGATCGGCGGCGGCTACTGGCTGACCCTGCCCTTCTCCATCTTCGTCGTCGCCGCGGTGGTGGCCGTCACCGTGGCGCTGACCCGCCGCACGGCGCTCGGCCTGCTGGTCGAATCGGTCGGCGGCAACGCCGAGGCCAGCCGCCTGGTCGGCATCAGGTCCACCCGCATCAAGATCATGGTCTACATGTTCTGCGCGCTGTGCGCGGGCATCGCGGGCCTGATGATCAGCTCCAACACCTCGGCCGCGGACGGCAACAACGCCGGCCTGTGGATCGAACTCGACGCGATCCTCGCCGTGGTGATCGGCGGCACCTCGCTGCTCGGCGGCCGGTTCTCCATCGGCGGCACGGTGGTCGGCGCCCTCGTCATCCAGACCCTGACCACCACGATCTACACCATCGGCGTGCCGACCCAGACCAACCTGGTCTTCAAGGCCGCCGTCGTCATCGTCGTCTGCCTGCTGCAGTCCCCGAAGTTCCGGGCCAAGGTCTTCGGCGCGAAGGGCCCCAAGGGCCCGCGCCAGGGCGCCGCCCCGGTGGAGCCCGCTCCGGCGACCGACGCCGCCCCGAAGATGGAGGTGTCGCGATGAGCGCGACCACCCAGACCCCCAAGGCGGCTCCGAGCGGCAGCACCGCCTCCCGTACCCGTGCCGCGCGCCTGCTCGGCGACCCGCGCCTGCCGGTCCTGGTCACGGCCGCCCTGTTCATCGCCATGTACGTCGCCGGCCTCAGCCGGTACCAGAACTACGGCTTCGCCGAACCCCAGGTGTTCCTCAACCTGTTCATCGACAACGGCTATCTCCTGGTCGCCGCCATCGGTGCCACCTTCGTCATCATGTCGGGCGGCATCGACCTGTCCGTGGGCTCGATGATCGGCTTCACCACCATGTTCACGGCGTGGCTGGTGGAACGTCAGGGACTGCCGCTGCTGCTGGTCGTCCCCCTCGCACTGGCCGTCGGCGCCTTCGGCGGCTTCCTGATGGGCTACGTCATCCACAACTTCGAGATCCAGCCCTTCATCGTCACCCTCGCCGGGCTCTTCCTCTTCCGCGGGCTGTGCCTGGTCATCAGCAAGGAGTCCATCTCCATCAACGACGCTGCGGTGGGCACCCTGGCCCAGACGCGGGTGTCGCTGGGCATCGGGGACCTGTCGATCGGCGCCCTCGTGGCCCTGATCGTCCTCGCCGTCGCCGCCTACGTACTCCACTACACCCGCTTCGGACGCCGTGTGTACGCCATCGGCGGCAACGAGCAGTCGGCCCTGCTCATGGGCCTCCCCCTGGGCGGCACGAAGATCGCCGTGTACACGGTGAGCGGCTTCTGCTCGGCCCTGGCAGGCCTGCTGTTCATGCTCTACATCCAGTCGGGCGACCCGCTGCACGCCGTCGGCATGGAACTCGACGCCATCGCCGCCGTGGTCATCGGCGGCACCCTGCTGACCGGCGGCTCCGGTTATGTGCTGGGCACGCTCTTCGGTGTCCTGGTCCTGGGTCTGATCAAGAGCGTCATCACGTTCGAGGGGACGCTCAGCTCCTGGTGGACGAAGATCGCGACAGGTGTGCTGCTGTGCGCCTTCATCCTCATCCAGCGGACCATGACGGCACGCCGGAAGACCTGACCGGCCAAGGCACGGCGAGAGTCGAAGAAAGGACAGGAAATGCACATGCGCGCGCTTCTCTCACGGCTGTCGGCGATATTGCTGGCCGCCTGCCTCCTCTTGACAGGCCAGGCCCTGACCACACCTGACCGGGCCGCCGCCGCCGACCCGGGCTACCTGATGACGCACTTCATCGGCGAGGGCGCGACCGGTCAGCAGATCTACTTCTCGCACAGCACGGACGGCCTGAACTGGAGTGACCTCAACGGCGGCGGGATGACCCTGCGCTCGACCGTGGGCACCCGTGGCGTGCGCGACCCCGCACTGGTCAGAGCCCCCGGCGGTGACAAGTACTGGATCATCGCGACCGACCTGTGCATCGGCTGCGGGCAGTCATGGGACGACTCCATGAACAACGGCAGCCGCAACCTCGTGGTGTGGGAGTCGACGGACCTGGTCACCTGGTCGCAGCCACGGCTCCTCAACGTCGCCGGCGCGATCCCCGACGGCCGCAACGCCTGGGCACCCGAGGCCATCTGGAACCCCGAGACCAACGACTACGTCCTGTACTGGGCGACGAACGCCACCCTCAACGGCGTCCTCAAACACCGCATCTACTACGCCCGCACCACCGACTTCCGCACCATCACCACCCCGCAGCTCTACATCGACCGCCCCGGCACCCAGAACATCATCGACACCCAGATCGTCGAAGTGCCGTCGGGCGTCGGCAACTACCGCTACGTCCGGGCCTCCGGCGACGGCCAGATCACCCTCGAGGGCAGCAACTCGATCCTCGGCACGTGGACCAACCTCGGCAACCTCTCCGGCATCGGCCTGACCGGCTCCCAGGTCGAAGGCCCGATGTGGATGAAGTTCAGGGACCGCAACGAGTGGACCCTGTACCTAGACCAGTACGCCTCCGGCCGCGGCTACATGCCGGTCACCACGATCAACCCCTCCGCCCCCAGCACCTACCGCCTCCCCGCATCGGGAAGCTACAACCTGGGCGGGACGAAGAAGCGCCACGGCGCGATCCTCCCCCTCACGGCCGCCGAGGAGAACCGCGTCCTCACACGCTGGCCCAACACCCCGGCCAAGCGGCTCCAGTCCTTCAACTTCCAGGACCGCTACGTCCGGCACACCAACTTCGACGTACGCATCGACCAGAACATCACCGGCCCGGACGCCCAGTTCCGGCCCCGCCCCGGCCTGGCGGGCTCGGGCACCGTCTCCTTCGAGTCGGTCAACTTCCCCGGCCACTTCCTGCGGCACGCCGGATACGACTTCCAACTGGCCCACAACGACGGCACCACCCAGTTCGCCGCGGACGCCACGTTCCGCCAGGTCACCGGCCTCGCCGACTCGTCCTGGTCCTCGTTCCAGTCGTACAACCACCCCGACCGGTACATCCGCCACTACGCCTACGAACTCCGCCTCGACCCGATCACCACGACGACGGCGCGCAGCGACGCGACGTTCCGCGTGACGAACTGAGCCACGCCGACGGGCGATCCCGTGACGTGTCGAGCCCCGCACCTGCGCGAGGCCCCTCGGCCACGGCGGGGCCGCAGACGGTTGCGCCTGCGGCCCTGCTCGGGTGTCAGGGGCAGGACGGTTGCCGCCGTGGATCTTCGACATACCGGGGCCTTCGCTGCATCAGACGCGAGCTGGGGGGAACCGGTGATCCGGATGCCACGCCCTGGATGGCCGGTAGCTACGGGACATCGCTTAAGGCAGGTCGCGGCGGACCAACGCCTGAGCGAATGGTTCTCCGTTGGCCCGGGCGTAGGCCATCCGCTCACGCACCTCGCTGAGGGTGCGTGGGCGGTAGCCGGGGCCGCCGCAACAGCTCTTGTGGAAGCGCACACCGGCGTGCAGCAGCACGGAGAGGGTGCGCCAGGCGGCGGTGTCCCGCCTCTTGGGTGCCGCGAAGGCGGAGCCGACGTGGATCAGTGGTTCGGTGCAGCGTGGACAGACCCGGTCGTGGTCGTGGTAGCCGGGATAGGGCTGCTTGTACGACGCCCGGCAGGGCAGGCAAACGTACGAGGTCTTTCCATGGGCCATGGCGGCAAGGGTAGAGCCGCTGCGGGGTCGGCCTCGACAGATTTCCGGCAGGCTGCACAGCTCTTCAGTAAGGGTGGGGCGGCGACGGCCGACCGTATGTGTGCCGCGCGTACGAAGGCCCTCCCGTCCGACGGACGGAAGGGCCCCAGCCCCGTGTTTCTCTGCGCCCCGGCAGGATACGAACCCGCGACACCCACTTCAGGGGAGAGGCTGGGGCATTCTGCCGGTGACCTGCGTGGAGAGCCTGGCCCCTGCCAGCCGGGCAGTCCGGCGAGACCTGTCAGGTAGGTGCGGGAGTCGGCGCCCATCAGGACGGCTAGGGCCTGTCGTTTGGATCAGGTCGCAGGGAACCGACAGCGCTGATCAGCGCCGGTGAGCGGGGTCTGGTGCGGGCAGCTGCAAGGCGGAGGAGGGCGTCGATGCGGAGCATCGGCAACCGACGACAACGCCGCAGATGCGCGTGCCAGACCCCGCGTCTGCGGCGTGATCCAA